>JBDNIL010000385.1:0-2396 GCA_041688355.1 Verrucomicrobiales bacterium
GAAGAATGGGAAACCGGCAAAGTCTACCTCCAGATCGCAGAAACCAAACCAACTCGTTAAACCTCCCTCCTAAACCAATCGAAAACCTTCAGCTTCCCAACCAGCGATCAGAACCTTTTACAGAAAAAAATTTGCGCGGCTCCACCAGGCCGTCGAGGCGAAAGAGGGGCTCCTGATCCAGGCCGAGTCCCAATCCGCCGCCGGCATCTCGCGGCAGCGCTTTTACCGGGTCTACGAAAACATCTGCGGCATGACGGGGACCGCGATCGACTCTGCCGGCGAGTTCTGGGAAGTCTTCCGCCGCCCCGTCATCCCCATCCCGCGCCACCAGCCGAGCCAGGCCAAAGTCCTTCCGACCCGCGTTTTTATCAGCGAAGAGACGAAGCTGCGCGCCATCGTTGCCGACATCGCCGCGCGACGCCAGCACGGTCAGCCGAGTCTCGTCGGGACCCGCACGATCGGGAACAGCGAGAAGCTCTCCGCTCTGCTCGAAGCGGCGGGCATTCCCCATCGGCTCCTCAATGCCGTGCAGGATGCCGAAGAGGCCGAGACCGTTGCTGCGGCAGGGGACCACGGAGCCGTCACCATCGCCACGAACATGGCGGGGCGGGGGACTCACATCAGTCTCAGCCGGGAGATCCTCGCCCTCGGCGGACTCCACGTCATCGCTCTCGAGATGGAGGAATCGCGCCGTATCGACTTGCAGCTCACCGGACGGGGCGCCCGCCAGGGACAGCCGGGGTCGAATCAGACCTTCCTCTCCGCCGACGATTTCATCCTGCGCCGCTACCTCCCTGACGAAGCCAAAAAACTGGCAGCCGGCCGTGCCGATACTCATGGCGAGGTGACCGGCGGGCGCTGGGAATCCCTCTTCTTCAAAGCTCAGGCTCTCGCCGAAAAAACCCGCTACGAGACCCGCCAGGGACTGCTCCGTCACGACGACTGGCTCTCGGAAACGAAGCGCCGGCTCTGATTCTTTTTTATCCTCTATCCCACACCAGTCTTCACCCATGCGTGCCCCTCTCGTCATCCTCCTCGCGATCACCGGCGTCTTCATGACCTCGGCCAGTGACTCGCTCTCCAGTCTCCTCGTCGGTGTCACCGAACCCGGTGAGCAGATTGACCTCTCCTTTGCCGAGCCCGGCGTCATCAGCCTCGTCGAGGTGAAGGAAGGCGGCGAGGTCAAAGCCGGGGATAGGCTCGCCCAACTCGACTGCCGCGTCCTCGAAGCCCAGCTCGAGATCGCCCGGATGCGGGCCGCGAGTAAAGCCGCCGAGCAATCCGCCGGCGCCACTCTCGTGATGCGGACTGACCGGCTCGCCCAGCTCGAGCGGCTCGCCGCAAACGAGCGCGCCAACGCCGACGAAGTATCTCGCGCCCGGGCCGATCACGCGATCGACCACGCCGACGTGCAGCTCGCCCGCGAGGCCGCGCAGGAGTATGCGCTAGAAGCGCGCCAGATCGAGGCTCAGATCGAGCAGCGCACCTTGCGGGCCCCCTTTGACGGCGTCGTCGCCCGCGTTCATCGCAAACCCGGTGCAGGTGTCACGACGCAGGATGGCCCCGCCATCTCCCTCGTCCAGCTCGCGCAACTCGACCTCGTCGTCCACATCGATCACCGCCGTCTCGACGGGCTCTCCGTCGGGCAGGAGATCACGGTCGAGGCTCTCGACCGGCCCGTCAAAGCCAGCGCGCGGATCGCTTTCATAAGCCCAGTCGTCGATGCCTCGAGCGGGACCGCGCGGCTGCGGCTTGAGCTCCCGAACGCCGATGGCGCGCACCGCAGCGGGGTGAAATACCGCATTGACCTCGCCGATCCCGTGACGCAACCTTGAGGCTTTCACCCGCCGCCGGTTCCTTCGGCGTGGGGGCGGTCTTCAGGTCATCATGTCGGAAACAACTGGGAAAAAAGCCGAGGGCACGAGGCGTCCGCTCGAGCGGGTCCTCCGCATCCACGAGATGGTCTCGCGGGGGAATCACCCCAACTGCACCACGATCGCCCGCGAACTCGAGGTCAATCGCAAGACGATCCAGCGCGACCTCAACTTCATGCGCGACGAACTCGCCCTGCCGATCGACTACAGCGAGACTTCGCACGGCTATTATTACACGAGGCCGGTCAATGATTTCCCGTTTCTAAAAACCTCGTCCGAGGATCTCGTCGCGCTCATCCTCGCCCGGAACGCGCTCGGCCCGCTCAAGGGCTCGGCCCTCGAGATGTCGCTGCGGAGCGGCTTTCAGCGGCTCCAGGCGGGCATGAGCGAGCAGGTCACGATCCCGTGGTCCGATATCGATGAGGCTTTTTCGGTGAAGTCCGTCGGCATGACCGAGCGCGATATTTTTCTCTTCGACCGCCTCGCCAAAGCCGTCCTCGAGAGCCGCGAACTGCTCTTCGA
>JBDNIL010000010.1:0-6084 GCA_041688355.1 Verrucomicrobiales bacterium
TAATCAGACCACACCCTGAACTCATTCCCCGCCGGCTCGGTGAGCTGGAAACGTCGGTCGCCTGCCGTCTCGAGTTTGGCATGAGCCGCTTCCGGATCGTCTGTAACGGTGCCATCGGATCGGGATTCGCGAAAATTCGCGGCCATTCGAGCTCATTCGCGTTTTGCCCTATTCTACTTTGTTACATCTGGATTTTGACCACGAATACACACGAATCCTGACCAGGCATCGTGTGCATCTCGGAGCCTTCCGATGTGACACCCGTTTCGCAGCGAAGACCGAGACTGGCCAATTCCGCTCGAACCGCCCGAAGCGCTTCAGAGAAATGCAGGAATTTTCTTTTCCATTCCTTCCGCTTCAAAGCTTCGCTCCCGCCCTGCGGTCAGGCTACCCGATCTCCCTCGACTGTGGCGAAATCTTGACCAATTGTAAACCTAACTTACAATTTGGACACGCTTTCCCTCTCCGAACTTCAGGAAGCCGACCGGGCTCCCGCCGTCCCTTAACGCGGTAATCTGATTCGCCGAGAAAGGTCGTGTCCTCGAGGGCGTTCTCGCGGTGCAGGTCCACGTCGGACCGGCGATGAAAATTCAATACCGGGATTTCAAGATCAAACATCTCCCCGACAACCTGCCACTACGGCAAGCGGAAGATCATCCCATCCCTGCCGATGCCTACGGAGTGAAACCCCGGGGGAAACTTCAGCCGGACTGGAAGCCGACGGCTTTTGGTGAACGGTGAGGAAAGGACACCTA
This sequence comes from Verrucomicrobiales bacterium, assembly GCA_041688355.1. Classification (GTDB taxonomy): domain Bacteria; phylum Verrucomicrobiota; class Verrucomicrobiia; order Verrucomicrobiales; family DEV007; genus Arctic95D-9. Next base: position 756 of record JBDNIL010000010.1, read on the forward strand.
CTGTCCGGCTTTCAGGGTGGCCAGTTTTTCCTGCGCCATTTTCTGAAGACGGGCATCGCCTGAATCATCGGAAATGACCGCCTCATAGGTTTTGATCGCTTCCTCTTTACGACCGGCGGCGCTGAGAGTCTCCGCCTGCGAGACGAGAATCTGACTTCGCCAGGTGCCTTTGTGTTGATCGGGATCCACGCGCCGCAGGGTGGCGAGCGCCTCGTCGAATTGACCGCGCCGGGTCCGGATGCGGGCGATACCCTGAAGCGCGTAGAACTGATCCGAGCTGCCTATCGTCTGTGCCTCGCCGATGACGGCTTCGTATCCGGCAAGAGCCCCGGTATCGTCGCCGAGTTGAGTCTCGCGGATCTGCGCGAGGGCGAGTTCGATGCCGTCGCGGCTGCGCGCTTCGCTCGTCCAGAGCAGGGCATTCGCGAGATCAGCTTCGGCTTCTTTTCCTGCCTTCACGATGGAATAGGCCCGGCCCCGGGCGGAGAATCCGTCACCGCGTTTCCAGAAGGGCCAGGCTGCGATGTTCTCCTGCGCGAACTGCTCGATGACCGACGGGGCTTTGAAAGTGGCGAGCAGGTTCTGCATTTCGGCGGACTTTTTCACAGCCTCGATCGGAATCCGCGCGGTGAGTGTCGCGGCGAGGGCATCCTGTCGCAGCCCGCGCGCGGTGGCGGCGGCCAGCTCGAGGGCGTGGGACTTCTGGAGATCGCTTATCTTTTCACGGTCGGCGGCGGCGGTGTAGGCCGCGAGGGCCTCGTCGCGTTTGCCGGTGCGGGCGAGGTCGGCGGCGAGGCGGGTCGCGTTGAGGAAATCGTCATCCGCTTCGTCGGCATCGAAGGCGAAACTGTTGCCGTCGTAAAGGTGCGCGAATTTCATCTCACTATGGAAGTGATCCGTGCCGGTAGGGGAAAAGGCGCTGTACTCCTGCCCTTCCTCGCGAATGCGCTGACGGCAGAGGTTGAGATACCACGGCAGGCTTTTCGTAGGTTTGCTGCCGATGATCTGATGAAGAGGGTCGTTTTCATCCTCCGTGATCGGGATTCGCATCTCCACGATCCAGTGATCGTCGGCGATATGTGTCGCCACCTCGGCCTGCGAATCCCAACTGAACCAGGCCTCGCGCCCTGCCGAGCGGTCAAGGTCGGCTACAGTGCCGTCGGGAGCGACCGCGATCTGGTAGTAGGTGCGGGCATTGGTCTCGAGGAGCACTTCGATGCAGTCCCCATACCAGAGCGCCGAATCATCTTCTTTCGTCGCGCCGATGACAGGTTTCTCCCCGGGCGGTTCCTCGCAGCGGAAGGCGAAGTAGAGGTCGTTGCCTATCCAGGTCGATTTCACCGTGGTGCCGAAGACGGCAGGACGCCCCGTCTGCAATTCGCGCAGGCTCACCGTGGCGGAGGGAAAGGCTTTTACCCAGGCCTCGTCGTCGAGTTTCCCGTCGATCACGATGGGGCCGCGCCCTTCACCGACTAGTCGCAGCACCGGGACCGGACCGCGCGTCTTTCCGAGTTGGGTGCTTTTGCTGCGCAGCCCTTTGAGAAAATCATCAATCAGGGCGATCCGTTTTCCGGGCGGGGCGGCCGCGTCGATCTTGCTTTTGGCCTTTTCAAAGAGCGCGAGGGCCTCATCGGCGATGGCCTTGTCTTTCTCCATCGCTTGCCAGTTTGCTTCGCAATACTTGAAAAAAGCGAGCATTTCCGGGGCGGCGGGACCGTAGAAAAGGTCAACATACTCGCGGAACATCGCATCGACGTCCTGCTCTTTGCCGCCCCAGTACATGCGCTGCGTGAAGTAGATGAGAAAGTGATTGTAACCCATGCCGATCTTCTCGAAATCCTGCCGGATCGAGAGCCAGATGTCCTCGCCCTGAAAGTCACCTTTGATCGCGTTGATGCTTTCCCCCATGCTGTGCGGCGTGTAGGCGGGGAGATACCAGCCGCGATCGGTGAAGGGATAGTTTTCGAAGTTGATGAGCGGATTGGAGGTCTTCTCGAGCCAGCCTTCGCGGAGTTTACGGATTTCCTCCTGCTGTTCCGGGAGATTGTTCACCGGGCGTCGAGCGCCGACGATGGAGACCACGACATTGGGCTCCAGCTTTTCGATCTTGAGCGGAGGCAGCGTATAGACACCGTAGGCACAGTTGAGGATCTTTTTGTCAGGATGCGTTTTACCGACCTCCTTCGCGACCCGGTTCACAAAATCCCAGACGTGATCGGATAAAAGGCCGCGCTGATCCCGCTCCGGCGAGTCTTTGCCTTCGCAGAGCGGGCACTGGCAGATCGCGGTGTAGCCGTCCGGCGGCATCACGGAGATCGCGTCGAGCTGGTAATGATCGAGCTGGGCACGCACGTAGCGAACCGTCTCGTCAAAGAGTTCCTCGTTCGAGTAGCAGAGTTGATTGAGTCGCTGATCCGGCTGGTTGTGGCGCTTCCCTCCGTATAGGGCGAACCATTCCGGATGCTGTTCCAGGATCTCTTTGCGGTGCGTCATGTCGTCGAGACCGTGGGCGACTTGAATCTCGTAAGGATCGCGAAATCCCAGCCGCATCGCCCACCGGGCCATCGCTTCGCCGTAGACTGCGAAACGGATGTTCACCCGCCGCACCGGAAAGTCGGGCGTGACCGTCTCATCGATTTTTGGCAGGGGGATGCTTTCCAAATCGGGCAACACCTCACCGACCTCGCCGGGCATGTACCAGCGCACCCCGAGTTTCATGAGAAAGCCGCACACGGCGTTGTAGGAGCCGCGCGCATCGAAGGACCACATTTCGAGCGGAGCCGTTTTCCCGGTGACCTGCCGCTGCGCCTCAGTCAAACCCGTCTCCCCGGGAACCGTGAAGCGATTTTTGTAGAGCGTGACATGCGGGATGCCCCACAATTTTCCGGTGATCGCGTCCCATTCCGCCTGGGCTTTGCCGTTCACAATCTCAGCGTTGTTTTTCGCCCATGGCTCGATGGGGGTGAACTCCGTGTCCTGCCCGAGAAGCACGAGCCAGTCCTCGCCGGAGACGAGACGATAGGCTCCGTCCACGAGTCCCTCCGGCATTATCCCGAGAGCATCGGTATGGGGGCTCCGGCCGACAAACAGTTTTACCTTCCCCGGCGTCGGTCTTGTCACGATGGGCAGGTGCGCGCCGTTGATGCGCTTGACCGTGTCCTGCAATTCCTGTGCCGCGAGACGCACCGAACGGAGCGGCGTCTCGGAGATGACGATCTCCGCTGTCGCTTGACCGTTCTCCACGAGGAAGGGCGACGCGTGACCTCCGGTCACGGAGAGAGTGAGAACACAGAGAAGCGAGAGGGCGGTGCGGTGCATTGGCGGGGGTGATTTTTACGATACTCCGGTACGAAGCCGTGCCGGGAGAGTATCGCCGTCGTCTTCGCCGCGCTAGTACGTGATCAGTGTTTTGATCGCTCAGGGCGTCTTCAAGAGGTCGAGCACCACCGCCGTCATCGCCTGAACGCCCGTGCTGATCGTCGGCTCCGGGACGGGTTTGTAAAAGGGTGAGTGCAGAGAGGGCAGTTTGATGCCTTTGGCCTTCGCCTCCGCGATCTCTTCCGGCGCCTGGGTGCCTAGGCGGAACATGCAGATCGGCACCTTCTCCTTCGTGACCCCGAACTCGGCAAAGTCTTCGCCACCCATCGTGGGATCGATAGAGACGATACTTTCGGCTCCGAACGCGGCCTCGAGGGTGGTGCGCACCTGCTTGACCAGCTCGGGCGTGTTGTAAAGCGAGGGCGTGCTCTCGTCCGTGACGATGACCTCGGGCATCTTGTCGGCCGGCATTCCGGCCGCCTCGGCGAGGCTCTTCGTGATGCGTTTGATCGAAGTGATGAGATGCTCGCGAGTCTCCGCCAGGTAGGAGCGGAGCGTGAGTTGCAGGCGCACCTCGTCGGGAATGATGTTGGCCTTCGTGCCGCCGTGAAAACTGCCCACCGTGACGACCGCCGGATCGCCCGGCTTCACCTCGCGGCTGACGATGCTTTGCAGCGCCACCACGATCTGCGACGCGAGGAGGATGGGATCCTTGCCCGCCTGCGGTTGTGAGCCGTGAGCGCCGACACCGCGCACCACGATCTCCAGCGTGTCCACGTTCGCCATCGCATACCCGTCGCGCAGGCCGATGATGCCGTGCGCGAGGTCGGACTGGCAGTGCAGCGCGATCGCTTTGTCCGGACGGGGAAAACGCGAATACAATCCCGCCCGCAGCATCGCGCGGGCGCCGAGGATGCGCTCCTCCGCGGGCTGGCCTATCATCACGACCGTCCCGCTCCACTGATCACGCAGCTGGTTGAGGGCGCGTGCGGTGCCGACGAAACAGGCCATGTGGATGTCGTGCCCGCAGGCATGCATCACCGGGACTTCACGACCGAGATCATCTTTGGTGGTTTTCGTGCTCGCGTAGGGCAGGCCCGTTTGTTCTTTGATCGGCAGCGCATCGAGATCGGTGCGCACCAGGATCACGGGACCCTCGCCATTTTTCAACACCCCGACGATGCCGTACCCGCCGACCTTTTCCGTGACTTCGAGACCCGCCTCGCGGAGTTCCTTCGCGATGATCGCGGCGGTCCGCTCCTCATGCAGCGACAGCTCGGGGTTGGCGTGCAGATCCTCGTAGAGCGCGACGAGCGAAGGCAGCTCTGTGGCCGCGATGGCCTTGAGATCGGCGGCCATGGCAGGGGAGACGAGAGCAAAAAGGATGGAGAGGAGGAGGATGGGGTGTTTCATGGATCAACTGGTCGGTGGAGTGGCGCGGTCGGGGAGGGCTATCACTGAATCAGAATTTAATGCTCGTGAACTCTCTAAAAAACTGGAAATCACTCCGGCAGCGAATGAGTCAATCGAGACGAAATCGATCTCCGCTTCATAGGCCTCATGCGGAAATTCAGAGCGAGAGTGCTTCTCCCATAGATCACGGATCTCAGTCATTTTTTCTGCAACGTCGAGGCCTGGCGACCCGTAAATGGGAACCCTGCCTCGGATGGAGATTAAAGGATTCTGATCGGGGATGTCAATCAACTCAGAGCGTTTTTCGGGTTGTCCAGCGTCGGCTCGTGTACGCCCATCATGGGCTGAAAAATTCTCGGGGACAGGCTAATAATAACGCCAGCGCTTGCCTTGCCGGAGCATGAGATTCAGTCGTCCCTTTGCCCTCGCGGGAGCGCGACGATCCCTCGTCGCTGGTGGGACCATCCCCTTCTCTCGCCCGGATCCTCACCTTCAGCTTCCCCGCTTCGGCGCTGGTGAACTCGAGTTCCCGGACATTTGCGGGTACGAGATCAAGCGATCTCGCGATGGCTGCGGAGATAGCAGTGATAAAAGCACA
>JBDNIL010000386.1:0-8076 GCA_041688355.1 Verrucomicrobiales bacterium
CCCTCGCTGCCGACCAATCGGGATGGACCGCAAAACAGGGCAAAGTCGTGCGCGGATTCGTCTCGGCGGTCGATGGCTCCACGCAGCCGTATGGCTTGATCATTCCGAAAAGCTATGACGGAACCAGTCCGATACGACTCGATGTCGTGCTGCACGGCAGTTCAAAGCCGGTGGGGATGAGCGAATGGAAGTTCATGTCGCGCTTCGATGGCGGGGACGGCCCCCAATCCGAACCCGGACCCGAGGCTGATTTCATCGAACTGCATCCCCTCGGTCGTGTCGAGAACTGCTATCGCTGGGCGGGCGAGACGGATGTATTTGAGGCGATCGAGGCCGTCTGCCGGAATTACCGCATCGACCGCGACCGCATCGTGCTGCGGGGCATGTCGATGGGAGCTTCCGGAACCTGGCATCTCGGGCTGAAACATCCCGATCGGTTCGTCGCGATCGGTCCGTATTGCGGGTACGTGGACACGCACCGCTTTTCGGAAACTCCGGTTCCCGGCTTCATCCGAGTGGGTCCGCTGCCGCCGCATCAGGAGATGGGATTGCATCTCCTGGACTCTGTCGATTACGCGGCCAATGCCGGGGTCGTGCCCGCCATCGCCGCCATCGGCGATCAGGATGTCTTCTTCCAGTCGCATGTCCACATGGGCGAGGCGTTCGCCCGGGAAGGGCTGCAAATGGTAAACCTCATTTCCCATGGGACCGGTCATGTCATCGATCCCATGACCCACGCCTTGCAAATGGAGCGGATCGGCGAATACGCCGAAAAAGGCCTCGATCACGATCCGAAAGAGCTTCGCTTCGTCACTTGGAGCCTGAAATACCACCGCTGCCACTGGCTGGAATTGCTCGCGCTCGGCAAACACTACGAGCGCGCCGAGTTCAGGGCGACCGTGGGTGCGGACGGGACGCTCGAGGTCGCGGAGGTCCGGAACATCACCCGTTTCGCGATCCACCGCCCGCTTTCCGCGATCCGCATCGACGGGGCCGCCGTTTCCCTGCCGCTGCACCAGCCGGATGAGGCACTGGTCTTCAGCCGCCGCGACGGTGCCTGGCAGTGTGACGGCCTGCGCCGCGAGATTACCCTTACCGGTAAACGCCCCGGTCTGCAGGGACCGATCGACGACGCCTTTGCAACCCCGTTCCTCTGCGTGCGCGGGACCGGCACCCCGTGGAATGCGGAGGTGGACGCCTGGGCCGCCGCGAGCTTGCGCCGCTTCGAGTATGAATGGGCCCGCTACATGCGCGGCGACCTGCCGGTAAAGAACGATACCGAAGTGACGGAAGCCGATCTTCGTGATAAACATCTCATTCTCTTCGGGGATCCCGGGAGCAACGCCTGGATCGCGAAGGCCCTGCCGGGGCTCCCGGTGAATTGGAATCGCGACGAACTCCGCCTCGGGGATGAGGTAGAGTCCTCAACAGATCATGCCCCGGCCTTCCTCTTCGCGAGCCCGTTCGACGCGAATCGTTACCTTGTCATCAACAGCGGTCACACCTTTCATGAGGCGGAGTTTGCCGCCTTCAACTACCTGCTTTTCCCGCGCCTCGGAGACTGGGCCGTGGTGAAGGTCGCGGCGGGAGCGGACCAGTGGCAGCCGGGCGCTCCCGGATTTCCCGAATCGATTGTCCGTGCCGGCTACTTTGACGAATCCTGGCGGAAGGCCGAACTTGTTGAGCCCTAGATAAACCCTATTATGACAAGAATCCTCATCGCCGAATGCAAACAGGAAGTCTCCACCTTCAATCCGCACCTGAGTGGCTACGGAGACTTCGGGGTGAGGCACGGCGAGGAGTTATTGCGTTACCATCGCACGGTGCGAAATGAAATCGGCGGAGCCCTGAGTGTTTTCGACGACTTGCCCGACGTGGAACTCGTCCCGGCCTACAGCGCCTTCTTTATCACCTCGGGCGGCACCCTCGCGAAGCCTGATTGGGAACGCATCGCCTCGGAATTTCTCGAGGAAATACGCAATGCTCCTCCGGTCGACGGGGTGTATTTCTGCATGCACGGCGCGATGGCGAGCGAAGTGGAACTCGATCCCGAGGGTTGGCTCCTCGCGGAGACGCGGAAGATCCTCGGTGAGGCCGTGCCCATCGTCGTCTCGCTCGATCTCCACGGCATCCTCACCGACCGCATGGTCGAGCACAGTGACGCGATCGTCGCCTACCACACCTACCCCCACGTTGATTTCTACGAGACAGGCCAGCGCGCCGCGCGTCTCCTTTTGCGCATCGTCGCGCGCGATGTGAAACCGGTCACGGCAAAGGTCGCCATCCCGGCTTTGGTGCGGGGCGACGAACTCATCACCGCGACGGGATCGTTCGGTGAAAGCATCCGCCTCGCGCAGGAGGTCGAGAACGGGCCCGGCGGGCTGTCAGCGGGCATGTTCATCGGCAATCCCTTCACCGATGTTCCCTCATTACAAAGCTACAGCTTCGTAGTCACTAACAATGATCCCGCCCTTGCCGAAGGCGAGGCCCTACGTATCGCCGAAAGCTTCTGGTCAAACCACGGGGAAATGCGGGTGCCGCTCCTGAGTCTCGACGGGATGGCGGCGATTCTCTGCGGTCATCGTGACGGCGGAACCATCGCCATCGTCGATGCCGCAGACGCGACAAGCTCCGGCGCGTCGGGGGACAGTAACGCCGTGCTGCGCACCCTAGTGGAATCCGGATACCACGGTCGCACCCTGCTCCCCCTTGTCGATGAGCCCGCCGTGAAGGCCGCCTTCGCAGCGGGGATAGGCGCGATGGTCACGACCACGGTGGGAGGCACGCTCGACCCGAAACGATTTTCCCCGCTGGAGATTACTGCGACGGTGCGACTGCTTTCCGACGGACGGTTCCGCAGTGAATCCTTCGGCGAAGAGTGGCTCGCCGGACCGACCGCCGTGCTGGAGGCGGAAAACTTCACCCTCGTCGTGAGCAGTCATGCGGTGAATCTCTACGACCGCTCCTTCTTCCTCTCGCACGGTCAGGATCCGAGACGCTTCGATGCCGTGGTCGTGAAGTCGCCGCACTGCCAGCCCCACATGTATGCCGACTGGTGCGTTCGTATGGTGAATGTCGATGCGCCCGGATCCTCCAGCGCGAATCTGCCCTACCTCGGCCACACGCGCTGCCCCCGACCGATCTTTCCGCTTGATGCGGACGTCCCTTTCCATCCAACATCCAAACTCTTTTCCCGACCATGAAGATCACCGACATCCGTTGCGCAGGTTTGCGCGGAGCCACGCCTGAAGGCGGCTGGAGCAATGAACTGCGGCCCGACGACTGCGTTCACACGCTCATTGCCGTTCACACCGACGAGGGTGTGGTCGGACTCGGCAGTGTCTTCACCAACGACGCCCTCGTCCAGGCTTCACTGAATGTGCTGGAGCCGCTCTATCGTGGTGAGAACGCCCTCGAACCCGAGCGGGTCAGCGAGAAACTGCATCAGAATATGTTCTGGCTCGGGCGCGGCGGTTCGATGACCCATGCGATCAGCGGTATCGACATCGCCCTCTGGGACATCCTCGGTAAGGCGACAGGACAGCCCGTGGGGCGTTTGTTAGGAGGACGCTACCGCGAACGGGTCCAGCCCTATGCCTCGCTCCTCATGGATGAGCCGGAAAAGCTCCGCGACCATCTCCTCGCGGTCAAAGAGCAGGGCTTCCGCGCCTTCAAGATCGGCTGGGGGCCCTTCGGACGACGCAATGCCGCGACCGATGAGGCGATTGTCAAAGCCGCCCGCGAGGCGGTGGGAGCCGATTCACGGCTCATGGTTGATGCCGGAGGCAGCGATGCCTACTGGACGAACGGCTACAAGTGGGCGCTCAATACCGCGAAAATGCTGGCCGACTATGACGTGCACTGGTTCGAAGAAGCTCTCGATCCCGATGCCCTCGAAGATTACGCAAAGCTGCGCGAGCATTCGCCCGTGCCCATCGCCGGCGGCGAAGTCCTGACCCGTCGTCAGGCCTTCCAGCCCTTCCTCGAGGCCCGCGCTTTTGACATCATCCAGCCCGATGTGACGAAAGTCGGGGGGATCAGCGAGGAGAGACGCATCGCCTGGATGGCGCAGGAGCACGGGGTCCGTTTCATTCCCCATGGTTGGAACACGGCGGTCGGCCTCGCCGCGGATCTCCATCTGGCCTCCGCCTTTCCGGGCACCGACCTCGTTGAATACCTCACCGGTTCGCCTTTCATCGACGAAATCACCGTCGGCGGCTGGCAACTCGACGGCGACGGCATGCTCGCGATACCGACAACGCCCGGACTCGGGCTCGAGCTCGATCCCGAAGCGGTGAAGAAGTACACGCGGGGTGAGAAGCTGCTTTAGAATTTTCGCCTCTCACTACTCCGCCCATGCGGGAGACTTGGCAAAAACGAAAACGAGAGTAGCATCATGCACATGAAGTTCATCACCACTCTGGATCGCGATGAAGACGGCGTTCGGATAGCGGAATGCCCCTCCATCCCCGGTTGTGTCAGCCAGGGAGACACCCGAGAGGAGGCCTTCGCCAACATCCGCGAAGCCATTGTCGCCTGTCTGGAGGTTCGGGCGGAACGAGGCATGCCGCTGACCATTGAAACCCGGCAAGTGGTGTATTTCGCCTACTCCAACTGCAATTTCGCGAGCGAGCCGTAAAGCCCTCCCTGCTTTGCGATCAGCTCCTCGTGCGTGCCCCGCTCGATAATGGCCCCGCCTGACATCACCAGAATCTGGTCGCAGCGCCGCACCGTGCTGAGCCGGTGGGCGATGATGATGCTGGTGCGATTCTCCATCAGCTTGTCGAGAGCATCCTGGACGAGTCGCTCACTCTCGGCGTCGAGACTGCTCGTCGCTTCGTCGAGGATGAGAATGGCCGGATCGGCGAGGATGGCGCGGGCGATGGCGATGCGCTGACGCTGCCCGCCCGAGAGCTGGGCTCCCCGATCACCTACGAGGGTCTCGTAGCCCTCGGTGAAACCGACGATGAACTCGTGCGCATTGGCCTTTTTCGCCGCGCTCACGATTTCCTCTTCGCTCGCGTCGGGTTTGCCATAGGCGATGTTCTCCCGGATGCTGCCGCCGAAGAGCAGGACCTCCTGCGGGACGAGGGCGAGATTGCGACGCAGCGCGGTCAGGGACATCTCCCGCACGGGCTGACCATCGATGAGGATCTCGCCCGTAGTCGGCTCGTAAAAGCGGAAAAGGAGAGCGATGCTCGTCGATTTGCCCGAACCGCTCGGCCCGACGAGGGCGATGTGCTGACCGGCCGCCGCCGAGAGATCGAAGTCGCGCAGGACTACCGCCTCGGGTCGCGAGGGATAGGAAAAACTGACGTCACGCATCTCAATCGCGCCTTTAAATCTCGCCACCGGAATGGAGGGATCTTCCTCGGGCTCCGTCTCGTCGTGCAGGATCTCGCGGACCCGCTCGGTCGCCCCGAGGGCACGCTGGAGCTGGGTGATCAGCTCGGGGAACGCCATGAACGACGCCGCGACCATCCCGGTGAGTCCGGCGAACTGGGTCAGCGCTTCATTGCCGATGGAGCCGTCGTTGAGCATTTTCATCGCGAACCAGGTCACGAGAATGAGGGCGACACTGAAGGCAAAAATGATGAAAGAGATGAACGACGCCCGCGGCACGGCAGCTTTGATCACGGTGCGCAGGTATTCGCCGAGATTCTTGTCGTAGCGTGCCAGTTCGTAGGCCTCGTTGCGGAAGGCTTTAACACTCACGATACTCTGGAGGCTCTCATCGACGACGACCTGCGAGGCGGCGAGATTGTCCTGCGCGCGGCGGGTCAACTTACGGATACGGGAGCCGAAGATCGCGATCATCACGATGACGACGGGGATCGTACCTATCATGAAGAGCGAGAGCTTCACCGACATCTGCAGCAGCAGGACGAGGCTGAGGAGCAACATCACGGAATGCCGGATCAGCATGGGGATCGTCACGACGAGCGTCTCGCGCATCGCCTCGACGTCATTCGCGAGGCGCGAGGCGAGCTCCCCGACGCGGCGTTGGTTCAGCGTCGCCATGGGCAGGCGGATGATGCGGGAGAAAGTATCGAGTCGCAGAGCCGCGAGGGCGCGCTCGGAGGCTTTGGCGAAGAGCAGGATGCGCCAGAAAGCAATGAAGGCCTGCACCGAGATGATCGCGACGAGGAACCAGAGCGTGTCATTTACCTCTGCCATCCACTCGGGACCGCTCGCGCCGCCGATGCCTTTCCCGGCCAGGGCTGCGAGCTCTTTGATGAACCAGATCGTCAGCCCGCCAGTGATCGCGAGGGCGATGAGCGCGGGGACGAAGACGCGGGAATGCGGTCGCAGGTAGGTGAGAAAAAATCCCGCTTCTTTCCACGCGGCGCGGTCCCAAAGCTTTTTGCTGGCTCGTTCTTCTTCTGGCATGTCGATCGGGGTTTCACCGGGAATTGGCAACTATACGCCCTTCCCCGGAGGCCGGAAGCATGCAGCGCCTTTGCCACCTTGTCAGCCGGTCATTTCATCCCCAGCCGAACACACCCGCGGCATCACGCAAAGGCAAGGCCGAACAGAGCGGTCTTTTATTATGGTAATTATAACATTTTAGAGGATAATTAACATCTCGCCAACCTGATCAACGGGATCGCGACCCCCGTCAATACAACGCAAAAATCCGACCAGGTCTTTTCGCATCTTCCTGAAAACCAAAATGTCCAAGCCAGCGGCGAGGCCATCACCCACACCCTCAGGAAGTAATCTGCTCCTCTCCGCGAGGAATCTGGCACCTCGACGGCGGTTCCGACTACGGCGCCACCAGCAGCGGAAAAGACCTGAAGAGGTGGCAAATCTGGTTGCAATAACCATAATAATCATTATTTTTGTTATTCAAGTCAGCTTGAAGAGTATTATTTTTGATTGCAGGAACCAACGATGAACTCAATTTTTACAACAATTACCGGAATTGCGACACTTTCAGGGTGTAACCATTTCAAATGAGAGTTTTAGGATTTCAGACCGATATCGCCTGGGAGGACAGGTCGGCCAACTTTTCGCGAATCGAGGCGATGGCTCACGAAGCCGGACCGATCGAGCCCGGCTCGTTGGTTGTCTTCCCCGAACTCTCGACCTCTGGATTCACGATGAATGTGGCCGCCGTCGCTGAACCCCAGGACGGGGAGTCGGCGCTGTTTTTTTCCTCCTTCGCGAAGAAACATGGGTGCCATGTCATCGCCGGTCTCGCCGTCGCGAGAGACGAACCGGGCCTCGCCGCCAACGAAGCAGTGTGCTTTTCCCCCGACGGAACCGAAATCGCCCGCTACCGCAAGATGAATCCTTTTGTCGTCGCGGGGGAAGAGCAGCACTACCCTGCCGGTAAATCACCGGTGGTCTATCAGATCGGTGATTGGAAGGTCGCGCCGCTGATCTGCTACGACCTACGTTTTCCCGAGCCCTTCCGCACCGCCACGGCGATGGGGGCCGAGCTCCTCGTCGTGATCGCGAACTGGCCGGTCATCCGGGTCGATCACTGGACAACGCTCCTGCGCGCGCGAGCTATCGAAAATCAGACCTATGTCGTCGGGGTGAACCGCACCGGCACCGACCCGACCCTCGAGTATCCCGGAGCCAGCATCATCGTCGGTCCCCAAGGCGAGATCCTCGCCGCCGCCAACGACTCAATCTCGGTCCTTACGGCCTCGCTTGATCGAGAGAAACTCGTGAACTGGCGCCGCGATTTCCCCGCGATCAGCCACCTGCTGTCGAGCTCCTGATTTCCCATTTTCTATTCGCCCTTGTGAATTCTCCCCGACAACTCCCCATCCACGTCAGCGCGACCTTCACTGCGGATCCTCTGCAGGGACCCCTCGCGTACTGGATGAATCTGCTCGGGCTCGATGCCTCGATCTCCTTTGCCGGATACGGTCAGATCCTCCAGGAAGCTCTCGATCCCTCGAGCGTGAGCGGCTTCCTCGCCGCCGGTGGATTTAATCTCTTTCTCGTTCGGCCCGGCGATCTTAGTGACAACGACGCTGCCGATGTCGTCAAGGAAATCACCGACGCTCTCGCCGGTCTCTCAGCGCGATCCGGGGCGACACAGATACTCGTCTTTTGCCC
>JBDNIL010000387.1:0-10813 GCA_041688355.1 Verrucomicrobiales bacterium
CTGCGTCCCTTTGTCCTCACCGGCGCGGAGACCGTCGTAGTCCCCGGAGGACTGACCCGCGTCGCGCTGCGAAAAGGCTCGCTCGTGGTGAACTCCTCCCAGGGCGGGGGCAGCAAAGACACCTGGGTGCTGAGGGAAAACGCCGCGCCGACCGAGGCTTAATTTTACGACTGCTAGAGATCATGCTTTCCCGTGTTGCTGAAAACCTTTACTGGATGAGTCGCTCGATCGAGCGGGCCGACAACCTCGCCCGCCTCGTTATGGCGCATCAGAACGAGCTGCTCGACGCCACTTCCGCGCTGAGGGGCGAGTTCGCCTGGCATCCGCTCCTCGAAGTCACCTCGATGGGGGATGAAGACTCGAGCGAAGACGTCGTCACCTACATGGTGAGTTCGAAGGACAACCCTGACAGTATCATCAATTGCATCCACCTCGCGAGGGAAAATGCCCGTGCCGTGCGGGATCAGATCTCCGAGGAGATGTGGCTCGAACTGAATGCGCTCTGGCTCGACTTGAAGCAAATCCCGGCGACGGATCGGGATCGACACAGCAAGATCTGCGAGATGGCGGTGCGCTCGGCCCTGCAATTCCGTGGGATTGAGAACTCGTCGCTCCCGCGCACCGACGTGTGGGCCTTCGTCCAACTCGGCAAATATCTCGAGAGGGCGGACAAGACCAGCCGCATCGTCGATCTACCGCATTTCCTGCCCACTCACGAGGTCGCGTCGGCCTGGAACACGATGCTGAGGGCGTGCAGTGCCGCCGCCGAGCACCGCCATCGCTACGGCGGAGAGGTCGATGCCGCGAGCGCCTCGGCCCTGTTGCTTTTCTCGGCGACCTTCCCGCGTTCGGTGCGTTTCTGCGTGCGAATGATAGACAAACTGCTCCACCAGATCTCGGGCACGAGCGCCGGTGACTATCTCAATGAAGCCGAGCGGGCCACTGGTGCGCTCCTCGCGAGACTGAATTTCTCCGGCGTCGAGGAGATCGGCTCGATGGGGCTCCACGACTACGTCGACTCTATCCAGCTCGACTTGAACCGGATCGGCTACGAGATCATGGAGCGTTATTTTCTCCTGCGGAAAGATGCCCCGCCGGCGAGCGCGGAAGACTACGTCAACAGCCGGATGCAAGCTCAGGCGAGCATGCAGCAACAGCAACAACAACAGCAGCAGTGATCGGCCCTCCGGAGGTCTCACGAAACATTCATGTCAATTCACGCGGCTCTCTATCATCGCACCTCTTATTCTTTCGATAAGGAGGTCACGATCCATCCCCACATCGTCCGTCTGCGGCCTGCCCCGCATTCGCGCACTCGCATCCTTTCCTACTCGCTGAAGGTCGAGCCGGCCGGTCATTTCATCAACTGGCAGCAGGACCCTTTCGGGAACTACCTTGCCCGCCTCGTCTTCCCGGAAAAGGCTGACAAGCTCGAGATCATCGTCGATCTCGTCGCCGACCTTACGACGGTGAATCCCTTCGACTTTTTCCTCGAAGAGGACGCCGAGCAGTATCCTTTCACCTATGACGAGGGCCTCACGAGCGAGCTGACGGCTTATTTCAAACGCAGCGACAAAGCGACCGGCCTCGAGGAACTCGCCCGCGAGCTGATGCCGGAGAAGCCGATTCGGACGATCGACTTCCTCGTCAAGGTGAACCAGCGCATCCAGCAGTTGGTCGATTACAAACTGCGTCTCGAAGTCGGGGTGCAGACCTGCGAGGAGACCCTGACCCTGCGCTCGGGATCCTGCCGCGACTCGGCCTTTCTCCTGACGCAGATCTTCCGCACGATGGGGGTGGCTTCGCGATTTGTCTCTGGCTACCTCGTGCAGGTGGTGCCGGACGAAAAGCCGATCGAGGGTCCGGCGGGACCGACCGAGGACTTCACCGATCTCCATGCCTGGACCGAGGTCTATCTGCCGGGTGCGGGCTGGGTGGGGCTCGATCCCACTTCGGGATTGTTCGCCGGGGAGGGGCACATCCCGCTGGCCTGCACTCCCGAACCGTCCAGCGCCGCCCCGGTCTCGGGAGCGATCGAGCCCTGCGAGACGGAGTTTAGTTTTGAAAATGTCGTCACCCGTCTCCACGAGGAGCCCCGGGTCACGAAACCCTACCTCGAGCAGGAGTGGGCTGCGATCGATTCGCTCGGTCACCTCGTCGACGAGCGTCTCGTCGCCGGCGATGTGCGGCTGACGATGGGCGGGGAGCCGACCTTCGTCTCGATCGACGACATGGACGGGGATGAGTGGAACACCACCGCCGACGGATCCGCCAAGCGCACCCGCGCGATCGATCTGACCTGGCGTCTCCGCGATGTCTTTGCTCCCGGCGGTCTGATCTGGTTCGGGGAAGGGAAGTGGTATCCCGGTGAGCCGGTCCCGCGCTGGGCTTACGGCATTTTCTGGAGGAAAGACGGTTACCCGATGTGGCGTTCACCGGCCTCGCTCGCCGATCCCTCGAAGGAGGGCAAATACGGTTTCAAAGAACCCGAGATTCTCGCCAAGGCGGTCGCAGCGATCCTGAAGATTCCCGATCACTGCCTGATGCCGGCGCTGGAAGATGTCGACTATTACCGCTGGCGGGCCGGATCGCTCCCGCATTTCGAGACAGAGGAAGAGGCGGATGAGGACGACTCGCTCGAGCGCCGCACTCTCGCGATGCTGACAAAACGCGGCCTCGATGTGCCGAGCGGTTTTGTCCTGCCGATGTATCACGATAAAGAGGCGAAGCGCTGGAAGGGCTCCAGCTGGAAGATGAAGCGCGACAATCTCTACCTCATCCCCGGAGCCTCGGCGATGGGCTTCCGTCTGCCGCTCGACTCGATCCGCAAGGCGACGAAGGAGGATCTCCTCGACGAACTCTCACCGATCGAGGCGGACTTTCCCCCGCTCGATCCCGATCCGCTGAAGCCCTACGATGCGGTCGATGACACTCCCGTGGACCAGAGCTGGGTTCCCCGCACCGCCCTCACGATCGAGACCCGCGAGGGCCGAATTCACGTCTTTTTCCCGCCGACCGGTCGTCTCGAGGCCTACCTGGAGCTACTCGCTGCCGTGGAACTGGCCGCCACGCAGACAAACCTGCAAGTCGTCGTGGAGGGTTACGAGGCACCTTTTGACCCGCGCATCGAGCGGCTCAAGGTCACTCCGGACCCCGGGGTCATCGAGGTGAATATCCACCCCTCGGCGAGCTGGAAAGAGCTCGTCGATCGGACCACGACGCTTTACGAAGAGGCCCGCCTCTCACGCCTTGGCACCGAGAAGTTCATGCTCGACGGACGTCATTCGGGCACGGGCGGAGGCAACCACGTCGTCATCGGCGGGAAAACTCCGGCGGACAGTCCCTTTCTGCGTCGTCCTGATGTTCTCGCCAGTCTCGTCGCCTACTGGCAGAATCATCCGGGACTTTCCTACCTCTTCTCGGGTCTCTTCATCGGCCCGACGAGCCAGGCCCCGCGGGTCGATGAGTCGCGCGATGACCGCCTTTTCGAGCTCGATATCGCTCTCGATGCGCTGCGTCGCGGGGTCGAGAGCCCGTGGATGATAGATCGCACGATGCGCCACCTGCTCACCGATCTGACGGGGAACACTCACCGTGCCGAGTTCTGCATCGACAAGCTCGCCTCGCCCGACTCCGCCACGGGGCAACTAGGGCTGCTCGAGCTGCGGGCTTTCGAGATGCCGCCGCACCTGCGCATGTCACTGGTGCAGAGCCTCCTCGTCCGGTCGCTCATCCTGCTGTTTTGGGAAAAGCCCTTCAAACACAACTCGGTCCGCTGGGGGACTTCGCTGCACGACCACTTCATGCTGCCGCATTACGTGTGGACCGACATCGAGGAGATCTGCCGCGATTTGCAGGACGGCGGCATTCCTTTCCAGAGCGAATGGCTGCGGCCATTCCTCGAGTTCCGTTTCCCGAAGTTCGGGGCCGTACACCACAGTGGGATCGACCTCGAACTGCGCACCGCCCTCGAGCCATGGCATGTCCTCGGCGAAGAATCGACCAGTCAGGGCACGGCCCGCTATGTGGATTCATCGCTCGAGCGGCTCCAGGTGCGCATCTTCGGCATGACCGAGGGGCGCCACATCATTCTTTGCAATGGGCGCCGCATCCCGCTTTACCCGACTGGAATCGTCGGGGAATGGGTCGGCGGGGTCCGCTTCAAGGCCTGGGACCCGCCCTCGGCGCTGCATCCGAGCATTTCGGCGCAGTCGCCGCTCGTTTTTGACATCGTCGATATCCGGAACCACCGCTCCCTCGGTGGCTGTGTCTACCATGTCAGTCATCCCGGCGGCCGCAGCTACGAGACTTTTCCGATTAACGCCCGTGAGGCCGAGTCCCGCCGTGTCGCCCGATTCTGGAACGAAGGCCATACCGCCGGCGTCATCGAAACGGCAGCCGTTGGCAGCGTCCCCGAAGTCTTCTTCGAAGCGTATAAAGGGATGGGCGAGGTCCTCGTGGTTCCCCCGCTGACGGTTAGTTATGAATTCCCCAAGACTTTGGATTTACGGACGCCTTCCAGTTTGCAAGCCCATGAAATGGACTGGGCTAGCGTATGAATGGGACTTCTGCGATACCACCCGGTATCAGTGATAGTATGGTTCCGCCGGAGCTCTATCGCGCCGGTCCGAAGATCCGCGACGAGGCGATTCGTCGCGACGGAACCCCCGTGCCGGCGTGGGCGGAGGTGTTCGAATCCTACGGTCGCCGCGGCAAGGGCGTGCTCAAAGAGTGGCGCGAGGCGGCTCTGCGGATCTCCCGCGACCGCGGTCTCGCCTATCGACCGGATCGCGGCGACGGCTCGAACTGGACTCTCGATCCCATCCCGTGGGTCTTCTCGCCGGAAGAGTGGCAGTCGATCGAGACGGGTGTATCGCAAAAGCTCCGTCTCTCTGCGGCGATCCTCGCGGACCTCTACGGGGAGCAAAAGCTCATCGATAAGGGCCTCATCCCTGCCTCTATCATATTAAGTCACCGGGGGTTTTTACGTTCGTTGCACGATTATCCTCCAGACGGCAAAGCGATCGGCCTGGGCATGACTGCCTTTGACCTCGCGAAGGATGCCGGGGGACGCACTTACATTCTCAATGACCGCTTTGACTGCCCCTACGGCCTCGGAGTCGCCCTGGAGAATCGAACGGTGGTGAACCGGGTGCTGCCCAATCTCTTTCGCCGTTGTCAGGTACGCCGGATCGGTTATTTCTTCACCGACTGGTTTGATTACCTCGCGGAGAAGGCCCCGTCGGGGACGGATACCCCCCGGATCGTCATCCTTGACTCGAGCGCCGGGGGCGAAAGCTCGGAGATCAGTTTCCTCGCCAACTATTGCGGGATCACCCGGGTCGGGCCCTTCGATCTCACCATACGGGGGGCCAAGGTCTGGCTGAAGACGCTCAGCGGGCTAAAACCGGTCGATGTGATCTGGAAAGCGACCTACGGGCGCGATCTCGACCCGCTCGAGGCGAATCGTCCCTACAGTGCCGACGGGATCACGGGCATTTTCCAGGCATTGCGCGAGTCGAATGTCGCGGTGGCGAGTCACCCCGGCGCCGAGGTGCTGCAGAGTCCGGGGCTCTTCCCATTCCTCGCGCCGATCTGCCGTGACCTCCTCGGGGAGGAACTCATCCTGCCCCCGGCGGCGACCTGGTGGTGCGGCGACAAACGGGCAAGGCAGTATGTCCTCGATCATCTCCCGAGCATGGTCGTGAAATCGGTCGGCCATCACAGCGATTTTCGGACCCGTTACGGCCAGCGCTTGTCCTCCGCCGAACTGGCAGAACTCAGGGCCATGATCGAGGCCGATCCGGAGCGTTATGTCGGGCAGGAGGAGCTCAATATAGCCACCGTCCCGGCTTCGACCAGCAACGGTCTCGTCCCGCGCAGCGCGGTGGTGCGGAGCTTCGCCTTCCTCGACGCCAAGGGGCTCCCGCACGTCATGCCCGGGGGGCTCGGCCGGGTCAGCACGGCCGAGGGAATCATCATCTCCACCCGCGAATCGGGAGAGTCGAAGGACATCTGGGTGCGTTCCCACTTTCCCGATGCGCCCATCAGCATCGCTCGACGCCTCGAGCAGTCGCGAATCATCAGGCCCGAAGTGGTGCCGAGCCGACGGGGGGAGAATCTCTATTGGGCGGGGCGATACGGGGAGCGCACTGACTCCATTTCTCGCTTCGCGAACCGACTCGTCGTGGGCCGGGCCTCTGGCTTTTCCTACGGGCGAGACCTCGAGGCGCGACACGAGAAGACTCTCATCGAGGCGCTTTTCCGCATCTTCGAGGTCGATGGCTGGATGGAGAAGGTGAAAGATCCCGATGAAAGGTTGAAGCTCATCCTGAGCGACCAGTCCTGTCCCATCGGGGTCGGGCCGAACCTCAACAGCTTCCACCGGGCCTGCATGGCGGCGCGTGAGGAGTGGTCGTTGACCTCCATCCTCGCGATCGAATCGGCCCGGGAAAACTGGTTCACCAATACGAAGGAGTTCGACTCACCCTATCCCTACGAAGCCGAACTGGAGAAGCTCGAACTCAGTCTCGCCGCCTTCCACGGTCTCAATCTCGACAGCATGACGCGGGACGAAGCCTGGGGTCTGCTCGACGCCGGACGCCGGATCGAGCGTATGGCCATCCTCACCGCTCTGCTCTCCTACGTCCTCGAGGTAAATGAGCCCGAGCCTATGGCCACGCTTCTGAACGAGTCGGTCCTCTTCGTCTCGGATAGTCTCGGCACCTACCAGACAAAGTTCCTCACCGTTCCCACGACCGGTCTTACGCTGACCCTGCTCCTCGGTGAGGAAGACTATCCGCGGTCGCTCCGCTACCTGCTCGAGCGGCTCGAGAATGTGCTCAACAAGCTGAAGCCCCCCGCGAAGCGGCCGCACCCGCGGGATCGAATCCCGCCGATGCGGGACGAGCTCTCCCGATTCCTGACCGAAGTCACTCCCGAGACGGGCACGACCGAGCAGTCGAGAAAGGCGGCGCTCGACTTCCTCGCCTCATGCCGGCGGCAGTTGAAAGAATTGAGCGACTACATCACTACCTCCTACTTCAGCCACGCGGGGAATCACGGATGAGCACGGTTCGCTATCACATCCGCCATCGCACCGCCTATTCTTATTCGGGCCGCATCGATCTCTGCCATAGCCTCGCGCACCTGCGTCCGCGTGAGGACGAAGGCATCGAGATGACGTCGCACAAGATCGAGGTCACGCCGGAGCCGCGCTTCCAGCGGGAACGTCGCGACTACTTCGGCAATACGACCAACTACTTCGCGATCCAGCAGTCGCACGAACTCCTCGAGGTCGTCGCCACGACCACGGTCACAAAAGCCGATTTCATCCCCACACTCCCAGTCGCGGGGGTGGCATGGGATAGGCTGAGGATCCCGCCGAATGGCAAGGATCCCTCGGGTGTGCGACTCCTCAACTATCTCCTCCCGACACCCGCCTGTCCCCGTCTGGCGGCAGCGGCCGACTTTTTAAAGCCCTCGCTCATTCCCGGCCGCGATGTTCTGGATCTCGTCAATCAAGTCATGGGGCGCGTCTATCGTGAGTTCGACTACGTGCCGGGCGCGACCGATACGACCACGCCGATGGAGAAGGTCCTGAAGCAGCGACAGGGCGTTTGTCAGGATTTTGCCCACGTCATGATCGCCGCGCTGCGTCCTCTCGGGATACCGGTGCGCTATGTGAGCGGCTACCTCGAGACGATCCCGCCTCCGGGTCAGGTGAAGCTCCAGGGTGCCGACGCGACCCACGCCTGGATCGAGGCCTACTCCCCCACGTCGGGCTGGGTCGGCTTCGACCCCACCAACAACTGCATGCCCGGCGGCCAGCACATCAAAATCTGCCACGGTCGGGACTACTTCGACGTCCAGCCACTGAAGGGCATCTTCCTCGGCAACGGCACTCAGGATCTCGTCGTGCAGGTCGATGTGGAGCGGATGTGAGAAATGCAAGCCAGCGTGCGGCAATGCGCGACTGATTTGCTTGTCATCGAGCCATCCGGGGTGATACATCTTCTCCATGACCCGGTTTATACTCTTCGCCGCCCTCTTCGTCCTGACGGGTCTCTCGGCCGGTCCATGCCGGACTGAGGAGGTCGCTCCAGTGGGGACATGGCAGTCCGTCGAGGAACCTCTCGTGATTCCGGACGGGGCCGCCCTGAGTCCCGGAAAAGGGGACTTTTCACTCTCGATCTGGGCCTCTTCAGATCCCGAGTCTGACCAACTCCCCGGGGATCTCGTGAGCCAGTATGATCAGGTGACCCGTCGCGGCTTTCAACTCACCCTGAAGAGCAATCCCGGCGCGACGACCAATCAGGCGAACTGGCGCCACCTCCAGTTCGGCATCGATGACAACCGGGCGACCGGCTGGATCGATTGTGGCCGGCCCGGCAATGCTCTCCTCGCATTTGCCCTCGCCGTCCACGAAGGCGCGCTCTACGCAGGGACTTGCGAGCCGGGAAAGGGCGAGCGCGGCAGGGTCTATCGTTATGACGGGCCGGGAAAATGGATAGACTGCGGTGCGCCCGATGCGTCAAACAGCGTCATGGCTCTCGCGGAGTATGAGGGCGCGCTCTACGCGGGGACCGGGCGATACCGCGTCGCTGGCTCCGCTCTCGCGGAATCAGAGAACCTCAGCCCGGGCGGGCGCCTTTTCCGCTACGAAGGCGGCACTCGATGGATCGATTGCGGCCAGCTTCCCGATACCGAGGCGGTTGGAGGTCTTGTCGTCTTTCGGGGAAAACTTTATGCCTCCTCGCTTTACAAACCGGCCGGGTTTTTCCGTTACGAAGGCGGTGATCGCTGGACCTCGCTGCCCGTCCCGACCGGTCCCGATGCGACGACGGGTGAGATCGGTCCGAAGCGGGTCGAGGCACTCAGTGTCTACGAAGGCCATCTCTACGCGAGCAGCTACGATGGAGGGCATGTCTACCGATTCGATGGAGAAGGATGGACCGACTGCGGTCTCGTCGGGGACAATACGCAGACCTATTCCTTCACGCAATACGAGGGCGGACTCCACGTCGGCACCTGGCCGAGCGGGCGGGTCTATCGTTTCGAGGATCTCAAGCGCTGGACCGATGCGGGGCGACTCGGCGGGGAAAAAGAAGTCATGGGCATGCTCGTCCACAACGGGCGCTTTCTCGCTGGCTCGCTGCCGCTCGCCGAGGTCTATTCCTACGAGGGCGGGACCGATTGGAAGCTCACGGGGCGCCTCGATCACACTCCCGACGTCACTTATCGCAGGGCCTGGACCATGGCTGAGCACGATGGCCAGGCCTTTTGCTCAACGCTGCCTTCGGGAAAAGTCTTTTCCTACGCCGCCGGTAGACAGGTGCAATGGGGGCGCTCGCTCCCGGGGGGATGGCAGCACCTCGCTGCGGTGAAATCGGCCGACCGGCTCTCGCTCTACGTGAACGGGGAAGTGGTCGCCGCGATGGCCATCCCGGCGACAGATGCCTACGACCTCACCAGTGACGCGCCTCTTCGCATCGGGTCGGGAACGACGGGGCCGTTCAACGCTTCACTCCGCGATGTCCGCCTCTACCATCGCGCACTGGCCCCTGACACGATCCGCACACTCGCCGGGGATAAACCGGACCGATGAGCTCGCGCATTGCCCGCATTGAGACTTTTCTAGCCGCCTATCCGGTGGTCGGATCGTTCAACTACACGACCGCCGCTACTCGGGACACCGCCCCCGTGAAGATCACCTCTCGGCGGCACTGAACGTTCTGCCGTTTTTGGAAGGTTCGATTCTCGAGGCATCTATCCGGATCGAGAGGGATCGCAGGTTCGGTGCCTTATTTCTCCCGGCGCTATCGCGGGATCGCTTTTCTTTGCGGCAGCGCGGTATGCTCGGACCATTGCTCATGAAAATTCTCCCGCTATCCCTGCTCGTCGCCGGCACCCTCGCCCTCGCCCTCGCCCTCGCTCCCGCCGCTTTCGCCCAGGACACCGCAACACCGAAACCGCTCCGCGCCGGAATCGTCGGGCTCGACACCTCGCACGTGCCGGCCTTCACGAAGCTCTTCAATGATCCGAAGGCGGAGGGCGACCTCGCCGGGATCACTATCGCTGCGGGGTATCCGGGCGGCACGGACATGCCGGCGAGCAAAGATCGCGTCGCAAAGTTCACCGAGCAGGTCAGGGGGATGGGGGTCGAGATCGTCGACTCAATCCCGGAATTGCTCGAAAAGGTGGACGTCGTCCTCCTCGAGAGCGTCGACGGGCGCATCCACTTGCAGGAGGCGCGGGAAATTTTCAAAGGCGGCAAGCCGGTCTTCATCGACAAACCGGTCGCGGGTACGCTCGCGGAGACCATCGCGATCTTCGAACTGGCGAAAAAGCACCGGGTTCCGGTCTTTTCCAGCTCATCGACCCGCTTCGGCGCCGGCCTCGTCGCGCTCGAGGGCAATGCTGAGCTGGGCGATCTCATGGGTGCGACGACCTGGGGGCCTTGTTCCTATCAAAGCGGCACGCCCGATCTTTTCTTCTACGCGATCCACGGGATCGAGGCGCTCTATGCGATCATGGGTACGGGATGTGAAACGGTCTCGCGGGTCAAAGGCACCGTGCACGATCAGGTCACGGGGACGTGGAAAGACGGCCGTTTCGGGGTCTATCGGGGCATTATCAAGGGCAACGCCGACTTCGGGGCCACGGTCTACGGCAGCAAGAGTATCATGCAGGTCGCCGAGTCGCCGAATTACAAGCTACTCTGCCAGGAGATTGGCAAATTCTTCCGCACCGGCGTGCCCCCGGTGAGTGAGGAGGAAACGATCGAGCTCTTCACCTTCATGGAGGC
This sequence comes from Verrucomicrobiales bacterium, assembly GCA_041688355.1. Classification (GTDB taxonomy): domain Bacteria; phylum Verrucomicrobiota; class Verrucomicrobiia; order Verrucomicrobiales; family DEV007; genus Arctic95D-9. The sequence continues at coordinate 10,808 of JBDNIL010000387.1, forward strand.
CGCCGA
>JBDNIL010000388.1:0-16673 GCA_041688355.1 Verrucomicrobiales bacterium
GCACCGGCGTGCTCGAGCGGCTCCCCGCCATCGTGAAAAAGCTCGACAGCAACGGCGACGGCAGCCTTCAGGAGTCCGAAATACCCGAGCGCATGCGCGCGGCCCTGATCCTGCGACTCGACGAAGACGGCGACAAGACGCTCAACCCCTCCGAGATCGAGTCGCTCAAAGACTGGCTCGCCAATCTGAAAGCCGCGCGCGAGGCATGAGAGCCCTTTGCCTGACGCTCCTGCTAGCCCTCGCAACGCTCGCACGGGGGGAAGAGCCCGTCGCAAAGCTGATGATCTTTGTCGCGACCGATTGTCCCATCGCGAACAGCTACGCTCCCGAACTGAACCGTCTCCGTGACGAGTATTCCTCGAAAAGGATCGAGTTCCTCCTCGTCTATCCGGATCCCGCGCTTACCGTAGAGGAGGTGGAAAAACACGTTACCGAGTACGGACTGACACTCCCGACGAAGATCGACCTCGATCACACCCTCGTGAAAAAGGCCGGAGTCACCACCACCCCGGAAGTAGCCGTCTTTGATGCCAAAGACAATCTGCTCTATCGCGGTCGTATCGACAATCTCTACGCCGACTACGGGCTACGCCGCCGCACCGTGACGGAACGCTATCTGCGCGACGCCCTCGACGCGACCCTGCGCGGGGAACGGCCCGCCCTTTCGGAAACAAAACCGATCGGGTGCCTCATTGAGTTGATTCCCTGAGGATCACTTCGCGAAATTCCACTCTCTGCCTTTCCCAGCCTCTCCCGAAATCCCGATATTCTCCACCTCGACCGGACCTGCCTCGAGCGGCAGATAGAGACGAAGCGTGCCGATGGTGCCATCGACCGGCAAATCGAGTTCGAGATCCTGCCAGCCGGTCTCATTCAGCAGGGAATGGTGGACGACCTGACCCTCTTCAGGGAAGTCCGCCTGCTCTGCCGTCTTCCAAACGACACGAACGCCGCCGCCATGCGGGGCTCGCAGACGCAAGGCGACTTTTACCCCGCCGCCGACCTTTGCCTGTGCCGTACCGATAAAGGCACTTCTTCCAGTCCCGGTGACCCGCATAGCGCCCTCGCCGAGGGTCAGCTCGCATTGCCGGGGCACCAGCCCGAGAGTCGGCGAACGCGTCACCGCAGGTTCCGTCTCCTGAAAGGCGGGATTCGGAATCGGGACGGCGGCTCCCGTATCAACGATAAATCCGTCGATGAGGACATCGAGTTCCGCGACCTTTTCCGGCATCGCCGGAGCGAGGTTTTTCGTTTCGCCCGGATCGTCTTTCAGTTGATAGAGCTCGCGGGTCTCGGGGTAATCGCGATGCGGCTCCCAGCGACGGATCAATTTCCAGTCGCCCGCCCGCACCGACACCGCCGGGATGAGATGGGGAAACCAGGTAAAATACGCCTCGCGCTCCAGCTCGCCTTTTTGCTCGACGACCGGCAGCAGCGAGAGTCCGTCCACGATATGTCCGGCCGGTTTCTCCAGACCCGCCGCCGCAAGGATGGTCGGGTAAAAATCGACCGCACCGACCACTGTATCACTCGACGTGCCCTCGGCGATGCGACCGGGCCAGCGTATCATGAGCGGAACGCGCTGACCGCCCTCGTAGATGCGCCCTTTGCCCTCTCGGAGCGGAGCATTGTTCGTCGGCGGCTCGTCGCCCGCCCACTTGCGCCAGTCCTGCAGGAAATCGTATTTGGGATTCCCGGGTTTGATCTTCGCGTCTTCGATGTCGCCGGCCGTATTGCTGTGAGTGTTGCCTCCGTTGTCCGAAGCGAAAATAAAGAGTGTGTTATCCGCCAACCCTAGCTCGTCGAGCTTGTCGAGGACACGACCGAGACTCTCGTCGACGCTTTTCAGCATCGAGGCCATGATCGGATTTTTCTGAAAGCCGCGCGGATCGGTCTTGTCCGCAAAGGCCGCCGTGTAGGCCTCTTTGTGCCCCCAGGGACCGTGCACTCCGTATTGCCAGAGGTTGAGGAAAAAGGGCTCTGCCTCATTTTTCTCTATGAACTTCAGCGCCTCGTCGGTGAGCCGGTCGGTGATGTATTCTCCGTCGGGGCCGTCGGTGATGGTGCCAACCTTCGTCCTGCCTTTCGCCTCGCCGTCGGGGAAAACGCCGTACGGCGAAAAGTAGGATGGCGGTCCCGGATCGGACACGCAGAACCAGGTCGTCTCGAAGCCGTGCTGATCAGGCCGGTGCTCCGGCGCGGTCCCTAGGTGCCATTTCCCGAAATGCCCCGTGCGATAACCCGCCCCCTTGAGAACTTCGGCGAGAGAATCGAGCGCAGGCTCCAGATAATTTTTGCTGTTTGGGTAGATGAATCGGCTCCCCTGACGACCCGATACGGGATACCTCGACGCCCCCTCGGGTGCCGCCGGCTGGTGTCCCGAGGCCGAAGTGACCCCGTGCCTCGCCGAATACTGACCGCTCAGGATCGTTGCCCGAGTCGGCGAACACAGCGGCACGGAATAGGCGTTGGTGAACCGCATCGCCCGCGCCGCGAGACGCTCCATGTTCGGTGTCTCATAATACTCCGACCCATAAACCGAACTGTCCATCCAGCCCATGTCATCGACGAGGAAGAGCACTACGTTGAGCTTCGGAGAGGGCTCCGCACTCGTTGCAGCAGAGGCGAGGAGAGCGAGCGCGAGTAAGAAAAGGCGGGGTAATCGTATCATCGAAGTCTTTTGAACCCGCTGCCGACTGGAAAGTTGCTGAGCCCAAACCTTATCCCAGTAATCGCGGATCAAAAGCAAAGGGCCGGGGCGGCGAAACCTCTATTTTTTGAAAATCGGGATGGCCGGGATTGAGGAGGTAATTACTCTCGCCGAGCACGATGACACTCGGGACTGCGAGCACCGCCGATCGAGCCTCGCTCAACCAGACATCACCGAGATCGCCCGTGCTAGCGGGAGCGGGAAACCGCCGCCATTCGGCCGGGAGGAGAGAGGGATCGAGCGTCTCGACGAGCCCGGCATCGAACTCCGCCTCCATCGCGACCCAGTCAAAATGCACCGGCGGATTCAGATGCACGAGTAACTCGAGGGCCGCGAGGGAGAGAGTCCCGCTCGTGTAGACGACCCATTGCCCCCGCGAATTCCACCGCCCCCCGACGCGGGATGCCCCCTCGCCGGAGAAGGCGGAATCGGCATATTTGGCCTTCACGATTCGCCACACCGTCATGCTCAAGCGTAGACGCTGAACTCGATGCGAACGAGGAGATCCTCGACCTCGCGGGCACCCACCTCGGTCTCGGCAAAGACGAGCGGCACCTCCCCGCCCAGTCCCGTCTGCGGAGAGGCGAGCCAGCGCCGTGCCGCCTCGAGAGACTCCATCGTCGTCAGCGCCAGACCGAGGAGACGGGCAAAACGCAGCACCCGATCGGACTCGCCCGCATCGAGGCGACCGGCCGTCTTGCGACGATGCAGAGTCGCCCGTGAGATCGAAAGATGGGCGGCAAGTCTATCCATCGGCAGATCGAGGAGATCGCGGAGAGCCTCGAGCTCCCGGAAGGGAAAGCCCGCGTGTAGCGCCTGAATCAGCGCGACCGACCCGGGAGTCTCCCCAAGGACAAAGGCCGAAACGACCGAAGCCGCCGCCTTTTTCCCGCCGACGTAGACCGAGACGGGCTTTTCGGCGACGCGGCCCGCCTCTTTCGCGCTAAGTGGCTGATAAATCGTCTCGTTCATATGAAACAATTAATCACTCCACTTGAAAATTTCAAGTCATTTTTCCCGTAATTTTCAACTGAGAACCTCTTTTACGACATGCCCATGCACGTCGGTGAACCGGAAATCGCGCCCGTCAAAGCGGAAGGTGAGTTTTTCGTGATCCAGCCCCAATTGATGCAGGATCGTGGCGTGGAGGTCGTGCATGTGGACCTTGTTCTCCACCGCCATGTGACCGAACTCATCGGTCGCGCCGTGGGCGTGCCCCGGCTTGAAGCCCCCGCCGGCGAGCCAAGTCGTGAAACCTTTCGGATTGTGATCCCGCCCGGTGCCGTTCCCCTGCGCGTAGGGGGTGCGGCCGAACTCGCCTCCGAACCACACGATGGTGTCCTCGAGTAACCCCCGCTGTTTCAGATCCGCCAAGAGGCCCGCGACCGGTTTGTCGACGGCGAGAGCATGATCGGCGTGCTTCGGCATATTGGAGTGCTGATCCCACGCGGGGTTCGCCGTGTTGTCGCCGTAGGTGACCTGGACAAAACGCACCCCCGACTCGCAGAGACGCCTGGCGAGGAGACACTTGCGCCCGAAGTCCTCGGTCGGGGCCCCGTCGCGTATCCCATACAGATCGAGAGTCGCGGCCGATTCTCCCGACAGGTCGGTCACCTCGGGTGCCTCAGTCTGGAGCCGCCAGGCCAGATCGAAGGAGCTGACTGCCGCTTCCAATTCCGCATCGCCGGGCCGTCGCTGGAGCTGCGCTTCATTCAGCGCCTGAATAAAGTCAAAACGCTGCCGCTGCTTTTCGGGGCTGAGCGAGGGATTCAGGACATTGCGAAAGGCCGCCGTCGTCGCCGGGGCATCGGCTCGCCCGAGCGGAGTGCCTTGATAGACCGGCGGCAGGAAGGCGCTGCCGTAGTTCCGCGCTCCGCCGTTGCCCGAAGAGGGACCGATCGTGACGAAGCCGGGCAGATTTTCGCTTTCACTGCCGAGCCCGTAGCTGATCCACGAGCCCATCGAGGGGCGAATGAAGTTGGTCGCTCCGCAGTGGAGAAATAACGTCGACGGTCCGTGGGCGATCCCCTCGGTGTGCATCGAGTGGATAAAACACATATCATCGACATGGCGTGCCATCTCGGGGAAGAGCGCTGAGACATGCCGCCCGCTCTGCCCGTGTTGGGAGAAATCCCACAACGGCTTCATCAGCCGATGAGCGGTGGCCGACTTGTCACCGGAATTCGCAATTTTACGGGAGTCGTAAAAATTGACCATTTCTCCATCACGGTCAAACAGAAGCGGCTTGTAGTCGAAGGTATCGACCTGGCTGGGGCCACCCTGCATGAACACGAAGATGACCCGCTTCGCCCGCGCCGGGAGGAGCGGGATCCGCGCTCCGGGAACATTCGGGCCCTGGCCCGCGAGCGCGGAAAACGCGAGGCCGCCAAAGCCACAGGATACGGATTGCAGAAAATGACGTCGGATCATGGCATCGGATTAGTCGAGATAGCGGAAGTCGAGACTGGCGAAGAGCCCCTGCAGAATCGTGCTCCAGGCCTCGGCTTTTTCGCCCTCGGGTGTCGCGGTGAGGAGACTGGAGAAAAGAGCCTGCTCGGCGGGGAGAGGCGCTCGACCGAGGACGCGGAGAGTGGCCCGCGCGAAGGCCGCTTCTTCGCCGGTCCCCTCTTCCACGACCCGGCGGGCGGCGATCGCGGACTGCTCGAGGATGAAATCGTTGTTCATGAGGAAGAGTGCCTGCGGAGCGACCGTGCCGAGATCGCGATTCCCCGTCGTGCGGCTGGGGTCGGCGGTGTTGAAAGTCTCGAGAATCTCGGGCAGGGAATTGCGCAGGACCGGGAGGTAAATGCTGCGACGCTCACTGTCCTGCGCGTAGTGGTAGTCGTTCGAAGCGGCAGGGCGTATCGTCGGCCCGCCCATAGATGGGTCGAGGCGCCCACTCACGTGAAGGATGGAATCCCGCAGGACCTCCGCATCGAGACGGCGGCGAGGCGCCCGCGCAAAGAGCCGATTCTCGGGATCGGCAGTGAACCAGGGCGAATCATCCGCCGGTGCGGAGAGACGATAGGCGCTCGTCAGGGCGATCTCGCGCACCAGCCATTTCACAGACCACCCTTCCTCGATGAAACGCAGGGTGAGATGGTCGAGCAGTTCGGGATGCGAGGGGGCCTCCCCCGTCGTACCGAAGTTGTCCGTCGTGCGGACGAGCCCACGACCGAACATCCAGTGCCAGACCCGGTTGACGAAGACGCGGGCCGTGAGCGGATTCTCCGTCGAGCCAACCCAGGCGGCCAGTTCGAGACGTCCGCTCTGCCCCTCCCGGATCGCAGGCGGGGCGGTGTCGGCAGGGAAGCTCACCTGGAGAAATCCCCTCGGCACCGGGTCCCCCGTCGGCTGATGAACGAGTCCACGGGCGAGCACGGGGAGGTCGGTCGGTTTTTCCGACTCACGCACTCCGAGATGCTTCGGCCTCACCGGGCCGATCTCTTTCAGCGCGGCAATCTCCTTCTTGATCCGCGCTACTTCTGCGACGGCCTCGCGACGACGCTGCACCGCCTTGTCATCAAGCGGACCGACGGGTAGTTCCGCCACCTTTTCCACCTCGGCGAGAGGAAGGAACTGCACCGCATCGGCGACGACATAGCCACTCGTTCCCTCGTTAGAGATCAGGACAAAATTCGCCCCGTTGGGCTCAAAGGTGTATTCCCCGAGCGAAGCGAATCTGCCCTCGATCGGCGGGACGACGCTCTGATCGAGCCGCAAAGGGAAATCGCCGTCAGCGCTGGAGATCATGATGGGCACTGACTCGGCACGTCCCGCCCCCGGCGCCCAGGCGATACGCACTTCGTAGCGCCCCCGCTTCGGCACCCGGGCGACAAAGCTGAGGGTCTTCAGGCCCTTGCCGGCGTTCTCATCGTGCAGGTAGCCCTCGCCGATGTAGGAGCGGGTGTGGACGGAGTGCTTCCACTCCCCGACCTTTTCCGCCTCGGTCTCATCGACGACGAGCCCCGGGAAATCGTCAGGTGCGGCGATCTCGGGTCGGGAATCAGACGCCCGCGAGGGATCGGCGGCGACGGCGGCCTCCCGCTCTTTCTCTGCAGCCTTCAAATCCACCTCGAGCGCGGCGAGCCGTGTCTCGTGGTCCGATAGCGCCTTTTCCTCATCCGAATCAAGCGGCAGCGGTAGGTCGAGCCAGTTCGAGACATTGGAGTGGGAAAGACTGACCGTGCTCGCGAGAATGCCGGCCATGGCGTGGTAGTCGCGGGCGGGGACGGGATCGAACTTGTGATCGTGGCAGCGCGCGCAGCCGAGAGCCTGCCCCATGAAGGCCTTGCCCAGCGTGTCGAGCTGCTCGTCGACGATATCGAGATCGAGCTGACGTTTATCCTGCTCCTCGAGATTGTGGTTCCCGAAGGCGAGGAATCCGGTCGCCACGAGACGGCGCTGCCGGTCCGCGAGCGGGACGCCGTCTCTCTCCATGAGATCACCGGCGATCTGCTCGCGCACGAACTGGTCGTAGGGCAGGTCGCGGTTGAATGCCTCGATGACGTAGTCCCGGTAGCGCCACGCCTCGCGCATGATGAGCCCGCGCAGGGTGTAGGACTCCCCGTAGCGGGCAACATCGAGCCAGTGCCTCGCCCAGCGTTCGCCGAAGCGCGGCGAAGCGAGGAGCCGCTCCACTTCCCTCCGCCAGACGGCTTCGGAGGGATCGTTGAGAAAAGCCGCGATCTCCTCAGGCGTCGGCGGCAGTCCCGCGAGATCGAGATGGAGTCGCCGCAGGATCGCTTCGGGAGTAGCCCGGGGGGCGGGCTCGAGACCTGCCGACTCCATCCTCGCGAGGAGGAACCGGTCGATCTCTCCTGACGGCCACGACGTTTCCTTCACTGCGGGCGGCGCGACATCGACGGGTGGCCGATAGGACCAGAAGGCCCTGCCCTCCTCCACCGTCATCCCGGCACTCTCGCGGACGACATTGCCGTCGCGCGGGTCGGGAGCCCCCATCGCGACCCACTTGGTCAGCACCTCTATCACCTCGCCCGGCAGTCGGGTCTTCGGCGGCATCTCCAGATGCGGGTCCTCGTAGCGGATGCTGCGGATGAGGAGACTCTCTGCCGGATCTCCCGGAACGATCGCCGGCCCAGAGTCGCCGCCGACCATCCAGCCTTCGCGCGAATCGAGGACGAGACCGCCTTTGCTCTCTTCGTCTGCGGAATGGCATTCGTAGCAGTGCGTGATCAGGAGCGGCCGCACCTTGCTCTCGAAAAAGGCAATGTCCTCCGTCGCCCGCGCCTCGCCGGTGCCCCAGACCAGAGACAGGATCGCTATCGGAAGCGAATCGCAAGAAAGCCGGGTCCTGGAAAAGTGAGGCAGCATAACGTGTGAGCGGGGATCCTTCCGCCGGACTCATTGCGATAGAATATGAAGGAAAGACTCCTTTCGAAAAAGTACAACCTTTCACGGGTTCGCGTGCTTTTTGCGATGTCCAAACGCTTTCCGCAGAGTCGTCAGCCTTCGGAAGATGAAAATACTTAAAATAGAACTTTACAGACAGGTCTGTCTGTTTATCTTAGCAGAGTAATGAGAAAGCCCAACGCCAGAGAGCGCATCCTTGAGACTGCCGGTGAGCTCTTTTTCCAGCGCGGATATTCCGAAGTCGGGATCAACGAGATCATCGAAAAAGCCGGGACCGCCAAGGCGAGCTTCTATCAGCATTACCCGTCGAAAGAATCTCTCTGCGAAGCCTGGCTGAAGGCGATGCATGATCGCTCGGAGACCTTCCGGTCCGAGTTGCTCGAGTCGCAAGGCACCCCTGCGGAAAAGCTCGCTCGCTACTTTGACGCGCTCGAGTCCTATATCGAGAACAACCAGTTCCGCGGCTGTCCCTACTCAAACACCGGAGCTGTCTCGGACGAGCAGTGCTGCGGCATCATCGAGCAGATCCGCTCGCACAAGGAATCTATCCGCCAATTCTTCCGGGTCCTCGCCTCCCTCCATTTCCCCTCCCCTAAAAGGGCGGCGGAGATGGGTGATCGCGTCTTCGTGCTCTACTCCGGCGCGACAGGCGAAGCCCAGAACTTGAAGGCGATGTGGCCCGTCCACACCGCGCGCAGCGCCGCCCTCGAACTCTTCCAAAATTGACTTTTTTTCCCTGACTAACGGACAGACCATTCTGTCACCACGCCCTCTCCACCTACCCTTACCCTCCCTAAACTATGAACGAACACACCCTCAACCCGAATCTCTGGAACGTGAGCTATCGTGAATACCTGATCCGCTTCGCCCTGATGCGGGTCTCGGACTACGGCACCGCCGAGGATCTCGTGCAGGACGCCTTCCTCTCCGGCTGGAACGGACGCAGTCACTTCCGTGGGGATTGCTCAGAGCGCACTTGGCTGACCGGGATCCTGAGGAATAAAATCATCGATCATTACCGCAAAACCGGTCGTCGCCCCTCCATCCTCGCGACGGATTTGGAAAACGCCTTTCCCGGCGAATCGGAGACCCGTTCCTGGATCGACGAGCAGCCCGATGATCGCCCGACCCATCGCCCCGGTGCCGAGACCGAGCGCAAAGAGTTCATGGAAGATCTCGAGCTCGCCGTCTCCCGCCTCCCTGAGAAAATGGGCGAGGCCTTCCGCATGCGGGAGATGCTCGGATACTCCACCGAGGAGATCACCCGCGAGCTCAAGATCTCGAAGGCCAATCTCTGGGTGCTGATCCACCGCGCCAAGCAGACTCTCAGCATCGAGCTGAGCGAGAACTGGGACGGCGTCGAGAGTTTCGGCGGGAGAATGGCCGCGTGAGATTCGCGCCGCGATGCGTTCTCACAGAGCGACAACGGCCCCGCCGCAGGACCAGCAAATCTCGAAATTCCCCGGATTTTCCTCACCACAGCCCTGACAGGTGACCTCCTCCTCGGACTTCTCACTGTCGTGGGCGGCGTGCTCGCGCAGCATCGCGAGGGCGCGGTCGTAGTCATCATCGTGGACAACACAGAGGGCCGGGAAGAAGTCCGGGATAGGGACCTCCACGCCCGAAAGCACCTCGTTACGGATCAGTGTCTCGATGCCTCCGCTCTCCAGGATCGACCGGTAGTAACCGATTTTGGTAAAATCGCGCTCTCTGAAAAGTTCCTTCATACTCCCGATCATGGCAGAAAAACCGTTCCGCGAAAAGCTTGAACTCTGAATCGATCCCCGCCATATTCACCTATGAGATTTTTCCCCCCTATGTTCGCGGCGATCGCGGGACTTGCGATCCTGAGCAGTTGCGGTTCGATGGATACCCGCACGCAGAAACTGAATCTGGGTATGAGCAAAGACCAGACCACCTCCCTGCTCGGCAAGGACTTCAAAGCTGTCGGGGCGCGCGAGGCAGCCGATGCCCGCAAAGTCGAAGTGATCCAGTACGATGATCCGAAATACGGCGAACTGCTCCTCTATTTCCGCGATGGCAAACTGGTCCAATGGGGCGACATCCGCATCCTCGACAACATGCCGCCCACCGAAGGCTGAGCCGCCCCGCGCTCCCTTGCCCCTCCCGCTGTCGCGGAGAACCCGCGCCATCACGCGCGGGTTTTTTCGTGCCGCAGTCACTTTCCCAGTTCCCATATTTTCCATGTTTAGCTGACAAGACAGATGCAAGCTCCCGGTTATTGAACTAAAGTTAACTAATATGGGCAGGAGAAAATCATCGTCGTCGGGTCGCAAGGCCAAACCCGGGCCCTTTGCGTCCCTCTCCGTGAGCAAATCCCGGTCACCCAAGCGTCGCAAAAGCTCCGCAATCGGGCGATTTTTCCGGAAGATCTTCTTCACGACGCTCGCGCTTGGCTTTTGCATCGCCCTCGCCGGATCGCTCTACTACGGATTCCGCGCGACGCAGTTCGATCTCGAGGAGATACGCGAGACTCCGCAGCGGACCCTCGTCTATGACCGGGCCGGTGAACTCCTCGGCCACGTCGCCGGTCACGGGGAGAACCGCGTTGCGGTGCCTGTCTCTGAAGTCTCGCCGTATTTTGTGAAAGCTCTCCTCGCCCGTGAAGACAGCCGCTTTTACAAACACGGCGGCGTCGATCTGATCGGCGTGGCACGGGCCTTCGTGACAAATCTCAAGGCCGGCGGGATGGAGCAGGGCGCCTCCACCCTCACGATGCAGTTGGCTCGCAATACCTTCGGAATGAAGGAGATGAGCCTGCAACGAAAGTTCATGGAGGTCGCCCTCTCCCAGCGCATCGAGCGGCATTTCACGAAGGACGAGATCCTCGCCTATTACATGAACCGGGTCTATTTCGGCTCGGGTCTCTACGGGATCGAGCGGGCCGCCCAAGGCTACTTCATGAAACCCGCCGCCGAGCTCAACCTCGCCGAGAGCGCCATGCTCGCCGGGGTCATCCGCGGTCCCAGCCTCCTCAATCCCTTCCGCAGCATGGAGAATGCGAAAGACATCCAGAGCGAAGTCCTCGACCGGCTCGTCGATGCCGATCTCATCACGGCGGCCGAGGCCACTGATGCGAAGGCGGCGAAGCTCTCCCTGCGCCCGCCGAACCAGCGCCTTGCGACGGGCAGCTACACGCTCCAGGCCGTCTTTGACCTACTCGGGGACTACCTCGAACCGCATCTCATCGAGACCGGAGGACTGAAGATTTATACCACGGTGGACTCGGCGCTCCAGGCGACGGCGGAGAAGACCCTGGACCGTCACCTCACTACAATCGAGAAACGCCCCGGATACAAACACTCGCCGCGCAGCTCGCATCAGGAAGGGAAGGACACCAAATATCTCCAGGGCGCGGTCGTCTCGATCGACAACCGCACCGGCGGCATTCTCGCTCTCGTTGGCGGCCGGGATTTTGGCGAAAGCTCTTACAACCGCGCCTACCGCGCCCGTCGCCAGGTCGGCTCGACCTTCAAGCCCTTTGTCTATGCAGTCGCCTTTGACCGCGGCGGGCTCCTCCCCGGGGCCTTCATCAGCGACGATGCGATCCGGCTCCAGACGGCGGGCGGCGCGCCCTGGTCCCCGAAGAACAGCGACGGGACTTTCACCGGACTCCAGCCTGCCGCCCTCGGACTCATCAAATCGCGCAATACGATGTCGGTCCGCGTCGGACAGATCGCCGGCATTCCCAATATCCGCGGAATGGCGTGGGAACTCAAGTTCGGCGATATCCCCAAGTCGCCCGTCATTTCCCTCGGGGCTTTTGAGACGACCCCGGTCACGATCACGAGCGCCTACTCCACGTTTGCCTCGAAAGGAGTGAATCTCGAGCCATACCTGATTGAGCGCATCGAACGCCACGACGGCAGCGTCCTCTTTCAGTTTCAGGGTAAGGAACGCCCCATCTTCCCAGAATCGGTGAGCTGGCTCACCTCCGACATCCTCTCGAAAGTCCTCGACGAAGGCACCGCCACCGAAGCGCGCAAGGCTGGCTACACCGCCCCGGCGAGCGGCAAGACGGGCACAACGAACGACTACCTCGACGCCTGGTTCGTCGGCTACACCGACAAAGTCACGACCGGCGTCTGGGTCGGGCTCGACCAGCCGAAAAAGATCATGGACCGCGGCTACGGCAGCACCCTCGCCCTGCCCGTCTGGACAGAAGTGATGAAAACCGCCGAGACGGCCGGTTTCGCCGGGGCGAAAATTCCGCCACCGCCCGGCTCGACCAACACCCAGCTCTGTCGCGAGTGTGGGCTCATCGCCTCGAACCGCACCAAATTCCCCTACCAGATGGACCTGCCCGCCGATCTCCGCCCGCGCAGCTCGTGCCGGGGCCACGGCCAGGGACTATTCACCGGCAACCGCGATCCCCAGGGCTTCCCCATTCCGGGAGAACTCGCCGCCGCCGGGGCCGCAGCAGCCGGAGCCCCTCCCGCCGGAGAAGCCGGTCTTGGCAACGCCATCCGGGGCGTCGGACGCTTTCTCTTCGGCGAGCGAAAATAGACCGTCCGGGAATTTTGCCGATGTGTCCGATTACGACAGAATGGCCGTAATTCGGTTCTCCTTACATATCGACGAAGCTGCTCTTTTGTGCCATTTTTCGCAAGATGCCGGAATGAGCACAAAAAAAGACCCTTTCTTCAGTCTCGTCCCCAATGGTTCTCCCCACGAAGTGGAGGGCGAACGCGAGGTCATGCTGCCGGGCATGTCGCTCGAGATCCTCGCGACCCGCAAGATCCGTCTGCAGCGGTGGAATCTGCACAACCTCATCGACCCCTACTGGCGGCTCTACTGCCCCGTCGAGGGAAAGGCGGTCGTCCGCTTTGGCGGTGTCGATACCGTCCTCGTGCCGGGAAATCTCTACCTCATCTCGCCGCGCACGGCTTTCAGTTCCTACAATCCCGAGCCCTTTACGAAGTGGTATGTGCACTTTATCCTCGGGCGCTCCGACCTGCTCTCGGTCCCCGGGGTGTTCTCGTCGCCCGTGGACGAAATCGCAAGCGGCTTTCTCGAATCCCTCGCCGGCGCCAAAGGGGAACCTCACAACTGGGAATCCGCTGCCCTCGTCCTCCACTCCCTCACGAAACTGCCGGCCAAGGCCTGGACAGATCAAAAACTCGACAATCGCGTCACCAAAGCGATGGAATTTCTCCAGACCAACCTCGCCCGCCGCATCAATGCCGACGATGCCGCCCGCGCCGCCGGGGTCAGTGTGCGCAATCTCAACCACCTCTTCCGCTCTCAGGTCCGCATGGCGCCGATGAGTGTCCTGCTCAGTTACCGGCTCGACCGCGCCTGCCACCTCCTCCGCCATACCGAACAGTCGATCGAGCAGGTCGCGGAGAACTGCGGCTTCCCGAATCGCTATTACTTCAGCCGCATGCTCAAGCAACATCGGGGAGTCTCCCCTGCGGCTTACCGTAAAGGGCAGTTGTATTGAGCCACGACGCCGTTTCCTGCATGAACCGGATTGCCCGCTGGACTTTCCTCAGGGGAGCCGGTGCGCTCGCGTGCAAGTCGATCAAACTGAGCTAGTTTTCCCACCTCCAACTCCACCCCTATGACCCAAGCGGAACAAAAGGAACTCAAAGCCTTCATGAAAGGCCTGAAAAAGCGGAACCCCTACGAGACCGAATTTCACCAGGCGGTATGCGAAGTAGCAACCTCCGTGATGCCCTGGTATCTCCAACACGAGGCTTATCGGCGAGCCCAGATCCTCGAGCGCCTCACCGAGCCCGACCGTATCATCACCTTCCGCGTGACCTGGGAGACCGACTCGGGCGAGATCCGCGCGAACCGGGCCTGGCGGGTGCAGTTCAGTCACGCTCTCGGCCCCTACAAGGGCGGACTGCGCTTCCACCCTTCCGTCACCCAGAGCGTTCTGAAATTCCTTGGCTTTGAGCAAATTTTCAAAAACAGCCTCACCGGTCTGCCCATGGGCGGAGCCAAAGGCGGCTCGAACTTCAATCCCAAAGGGAAAAGTGATCGTGAAGTGATGCGCTTCTGCCATTCCATGATGACCGAGTTGCACCGCCACATCGGCGAAGACGTCGATGTCCCCGCCGGAGACATCGGCGTGGGAGCCCGTGAGATCAGCTATCTCTTCGGTCAATACGTGCGCCTCGAGAATCGCTGGAGCGGTGTCCTCACCGGCAAGGGGCTCGCCTTCGGCGGCAGTGCCGTCCGCACCGAAGCGACCGGCTGGGGCTGCGTCTACTTCTGCGAGCAGATGCTTCAACAGCACGACGAGACCCTCGAGGGGAAACGCGTGACTGTGAGCGGGAGCGGAAACGTCGCTCTCTACGCGGCCCAGAAGCTCATTGAAAAAGGCGCCAAAGTCGTCACCCTGAGCGATTCCGGCGGATTTATCCACATTCCCGACGGACTGACCCTCGAGCAGTGGGAAGAAGTGCTTCAGCTCAAGGAAGCCCGGCGCGGCTCTCTCTCCGATTACCAAAGCCGGGGAGTCTCCTTCCACGCCGATGCCCGCCCCTGGGCCGTACCCTGCGATATCGCGATGCCCTGCGCCACGCAGAACGAGCTGGAACTCGAAGACGCCATCGCCCTTACCTCCACCGGGATCATCGCCGTCTGTGAGGGAGCCAACATGCCCACCAGTCTCGACGCCTCCGAATATCTCCGGGAACACGGCGTCCTCCACGCGCCCGGCAAAGCGGCCAATGCCGGTGGCGTCTCGGTGAGCGGGCTCGAGCAGAGCCAGAACGCCATGCGCATCAGCTGGGACCGTGAGGAAGTCGATCGCCGTCTCCAGCAGATCATGCGCGAGATCCACGCCCGCTGCGTCGGAGCCGGTGCCTCCAGCGCGGGGCGGATCGACTACGTCAACGGCTCCAACATCGCCGGTTTCAAAAAAGTCGCCGAAGCCATGCTCGCCTACGGTGCCGTCTGACGGACTCGTGAGATCGCCGATCGAAATTAGAAATCCCTTTGACATTCCCCCCGCCAATCGGAGCGTACCCTCTTCCAAAATTCATGCACAAAACGGTCATTATCGGAGCAGGGGGAGTCGGCAACGTCGTCGCTCACAAGTGCGCGCAGGACGCCGCAACCTTTGGTGAAATCTGGCTCGCGAGCCGCACCCTCGAAAAGTGTGATGCCATCGCCGCCGACATCAAGGCCACCACCGGCGTCGAGATCAAAACGGCCAGGCTCGATGCCGACAATGTCGCCGAGGTCGTCGCCTTTTTGAAAGAGGTCAAACCGACCATCCTTCTCAACATCGCCCTGCCCTATCAGGATCTCACCCTCATGGACGCCTGCCTCGAGGCCGGGGTCCACTACCTCGACACCGCCAACTACGAACCGCAGGATACCGCCAAGTTCGAATACAAATGGCAGTGGGCCTATCAGGAAAAATTCAAAGCCGCCGGTCTCACCGCTATCCTCGGCTCGGGCTTCGACCCTGGCGTGACCAATGCCTACTGCGCCTATGCGCTGAAGCACTACTTCGACGAGATCGAGACCGTCGACATCCTTGACGCCAATGCCGGCGATCACGGCCTGCCCTTTGCCACCAACTTCAATCCCGAGATCAACCTGCGCGAGATCACCGCGAACGGTCGCTACTGGGAGAACGGCGAGTGGAAAGAGACCGAGCCCCTCGAGATCGCCCTCGACTACCGCTTCCCCGACGAACACGTCGGCACGAAGACGATTTATCTCCTCTACCATGAGGAACTCGAAAGCCTCGCCCAGAACCTGCCCGGGCTGAAGCGCATCCGCTTCTGGATGACCTTTTCCGACAACTACATCAAGCACCTCACCGTGCTCAAGAACATCGGCATGACCTCGATCGAGCCGATCGACTACGAGGGCAAACAAATCGTCCCGATCCAGTTTCTCAAAGCGATCCTGCCCGATCCCGCCTCACTCGGCCCACTCACCAAAGGCAAGACCTGCATCGGCTGCCTCATCACCGGCAAGCTCAAGAGCACCGGCGAGACCGCGACCAAGTTCATCTACAACGTCTGCGACCATCAGGAGTGCTACGCCGAAGTGAAAAGCCAGGCGATCAGCTACACCGCCGGAGTGCCCGCGATGATCGGCGGACGACAACTCCTCTCCGGCGCTTGGCTCAAGCCGGGAGTCTGGAACGTCGAACAACTCGATCCAGATCCCTACATGGCCGACCTCAATGCCTGGGGCCTGCCCTGGGAAGTGATCGATGCGGAACCGCTGCGGGTCGAGTGAGAAGTGTGACCACCTCTCTTGACTCCCTTTTGAGATCGCCATAGACTATGGGCCATGCCGACCACGACTCACCAGATCGATCTACCTCCTCAAGTACGTCAATCATTCGCTGGCGTGCGTGGCCGTGTGAAAGCTGCAGTGGCCAATCTACCGCGCTCGATTACCTTGTCCGAAGCGTTGGCTCAAGCACGGAGTTTCCAGACGGCGGGCGCAACGAACAAATCGACTGGCGAAAGTCGCGCGAGGCGGCCCTCCTCGGAGAGTGGGTCGTCCAGTGTCCGCACACAGAATGGAGTGGATTAGCCCTCCCCGATCTGGCGGAAGGTTCGGAGCACCTGGTTTACTTCGACGAGCC
>JBDNIL010000389.1:0-4620 GCA_041688355.1 Verrucomicrobiales bacterium
CCGGGCGCTTTCCTTTTGCTGCTGATTTCCAGCTTCTCATGCGCCTCGGCCCAAGACGTGATCGCCAACCCGGGCCTCCCGCAATACATCCCGGATCCGGCGGTCCCGTTGATCGCGCTGCCGACAGAGTTTACCTCGCACTGCACCCCCTCCAACCCGGGGCAATGCGCGGTGATGGAGCGGTGGGGTTGAAAAAGCAAACACCTAGCAGTAAAACCTTTTTTTCCAAACCTTGCTCCCATGACTGCCTTTCCCCTTTATCCCGTCTTGGCCCTTGCCGCTTCTTTTCTTCTCAGCCCGATTAGTTTGCATTCAGAAGAGACACCACCTGCCGTGGTGGTATCTGATGCCGTTCTCAAGGCTTGGGAGTCTGCGGACCATGCTTTTACTCCCGAAGTGAAGGAGGCTTTTCTGTTGTCCGTAAAAAGCCGGGCTCTGGAGGATTTGCAAAAGGCGGGGAAAACGCTGCCCGACGATTTTCTGGCATGGGTGGACTCCGACCCGATTGTTCGGAACACAGTCTATGGCGTGCGGCAGCGGGCGGATCATGTGCTGCTGATGTTGCGTTCGTTGGAAATTGATTTGGGAAAACCGATCGTTAGGAATGATTACACCCAGTTGGCCCTGGCCATGGCGGTGGTGCATGCGGCAAAGGGACCGGAGGCGGATCTTGCGGACCGCGATCTCTTGCAAATTCTCATTCCGGGCGACCCCCGTGTTCTCGTGGACACAAAAGATCCGAACCGCCCCTTGGACATGAATGATCACATCATCAATTTCCTTAACGAGACCACGATCGAGGAAGACGTGGTGGTCGGATACAAGGAGGAGCCGCCGCCTCTGAAATATGATGACAAAGGCATCGCCATCCTACCTTCGCCAAAAGCAAAACCCGTTAAAACACCTGTCACTGAGAGGCAGACCCGCTCGTTGCGTGCAGCTGATGTGATGGCCAGCAAGGAGCTTCAGGAGAAATTCAACGCCTATATGAAGGAAAAGGGGCAGGAGGTTCATATCGATTGCGGCGATCAGGTGATCCATTGGAAAAGCACCGCTGCCGTGAAAGCCGAGCGCAAGCCTATTGCAGAGGCTTTTACGCTTTTCCGCACGGCTTATGAAGAAAAGGGCTTGCTTCCCAAAGCGCGTGACGCCTCGCCCACGCCTGCTGAGAGCATGGCCTACTACATTCGAAATGATAATCACGCCTTTGCCGATGGAGGCGTGGAGAGGAAATGGCCGCGTTATCCCTTGAAGTCAGCCTGGCCTTCCCTCACGTTGCTGGCCGCCGACAACCAACCGCTGCGGGAGCGCGAGGAACGCTGGATCGCCTTTCGTGACAAAGGGGAAATGCGCACTTACGGCGAATACACCGGTGGCATCGCCCAGCAATCCGACATGCAGTCGGCCCGCCGCCTCACGCCTTTCGCCTATCAATATGGCACCTATCAAATGATGGCCAAAGACGGCGGCGTGTGCGGCACGATGGCCAACATGGGCGTCCGCACCTACAATACGCTCGGCATTCCCTCCTGCACCGCCGGACAGCCGGGTCATTGTGCGCTGATTTATTTTGCCTTTGATCCGAAAACTGGCACCTTCGATTGCAAAGGCGGCCAGTTCGCAACGGGTGGTCCGGACAAAACTTCGCCTCATACTCCATGGGTTTTCGGCGATGTGGATGCTCGCAAGCCCATGCTGTATTATCAAACGATCGCCTGGTCGTTGAATCACAGTTTCGCTTCCTTTCTCGACGGTGGTATCGCCTGGCAATTTTTCCGCGCCTTGCCGGAAACCGCCAAGACACAACATGGCATGACTTTGCTCATCAGTGCCATCAAACAGAATCCCTACAACCTGCTTGTCGCCGATGCCGCGCAGGCTTTGGCAAAAGATCCGCAAACACAGATCTCCTTCTATCGAGAGTTTAGCAAAGCCATAGCCGCCGTCACAAAACCTGGATGCCCACCGGACGGGCTTCTTAACAAGACGTTGAAGGATCGGATGTTCAATCAACTGGCCGCCCTTCCCGCGCCCGATGAAATAGAGGCCGCCAAAGCAGTAATGGCATTCGCAGAAGCCGAAGGTTCCCGGAATGGCGGGTTTTTTGTGAAATACCAAAACGTTATCATTGGAAACACCGCCATGCTTGCCATGGTCGCCGATAATTTTCAGAAATACCTCGCCTCGGCGCGGACGGAAGCCGATTCAATATTCATGCTTGGAAAGATCAACAGCGCGGCATCGCTCATCGAGGATAAAAAGGCCCGCGTCGAATGGCTGCTGGCCCGATGGAAGGAATTCGAAGGACGGGAAAATTATCTGGATGCGAAACACAAAATCATTATTGATAGTGTCGCCAGTAATCTTGCCAAAGCCACGAAATCCCCCATGCCTGAGGAAAAGGAGCGTATCCAATCCCTGCTTGATCGCCTCACACAGGAGTTTGAACAACATCTGGCTTCACCCCGCACCGTTGTTTCTTGCAAGGCTTTCAGTGTGAAAATCGTCGCGGTAACCAAACAGCTCGCCGATCCAGAACAGGCGCGTCAATGGTTACTTGACCTTCAAAAGAAAACCGAGGGACGGGAAACTTTTAAGGAAAAAGATAAGGAACAAAAGGATGCCACTATCACCACAATTCAAACCTTGTTGGCTCCGCCTGCGGCTGCATGATCGCACGCATTCTTGATTGGCTGCGGAGATGGGATTATTGCGCGCAATTCAAACGGGGGGGCACTGCCTTTTCGGTTGACAAATTTCCGCTACAAGTTTAGGAAAACTCGCTATGCGCCGCTACCTCCTTGCCATTGGGATGCTCGTCGTCTAAGATCCGATCCACGCCGCCGCACTCAACGTGCTCGCTTCGACCGAAGTGGATCCAAGTGCCCTGAACTTTTCTGCTTCAGCGGCCTCATTTTCTCAGAACGTTAATGGTAGAACCTATCAACGTCCGCCGCTCAGCACCCTCAACGGCTACCAATACGCCACCTATTATGATGGCAACCGCAGAGTCTGCGTGGCACGGCGCAAGTTGCCCGCCGGAGCTTGGAATGTGATCCGGTTCACGGATTATTCCATCACCGGCAACGATTCCCACAATGTGGTCGCGCTCGGTATTTGTGCCGCGGATGGCACCATCCATCTCGCTTTCGATCATCACGCGGATGCCTTGAACTATCGCGTATCCGTGCCCGGAGTCGCAACGAATCCTGATTTCGTCACTTGGTCCGCCTCTCTTTTTGGACCGGTCACCGACAATCTGGGGTCTTTGGGAAAACTCTCCTCGGTGACCTATCCGACGTTCTTCAATACGCCCAATGGGAATCTGATGCTCTACTATCGTAATGGAGGATCGGGCAGTGGCGATGGCATGCTTCAGGAGTACAACGGCACCACCGGGCAATGGACCTCCGGTTTGGGCAAATTCATCGCACGTTCCGGCACTTACAGCGGTGCCCTCTCGACCAACAGCACCAGCCGTAATCCTGCACCCCCTCCAACCCGGGGCAATGCGCGGTGATGGAGCGGTGGGGTTGAAAAAGCAAACACCTAGTGTAGTCCGTCACGCAGATTGCAACTTATCGAGAGATTTCCGTCCACGAACGACTTTCTCGAGGATATCTGCTGCCTTGGCGGTCCAAATGAATGGCTTTGGATCTTCGTTGTGTATCTCAAGGTATTCAGTGATCGCTGCCTCCAATTCTGACACTGAGTGAAACACCCCTCGTCTGATCCAGTTCTCGCTGACATCACGAAACAAGCGCTCGACCATGTTCAGCCAAGAGGCACTTGTCGGAGTGAAATGGAAATGAAATCGCGGGTTGCGCTGTTGCCATGCTTTCACCTTGGCATGTTTGTGGGTCGCGTAGTTGTCGCAAATGATATGTACCTGTTTGCCCTCCGGGACATTTCTTTTGATCAGGTTCAGGAACTGGATCCACTCTTGATGCCGGTGCTTCTTCTTGCACTCTCCGATGACGTTGCCGTCTGCGATGTTTAGCGCTGCAAAAAGGGTCGTCGTCCCATTGCACCATTGCGCTTGTAGTCGTGGGTCATCGTTGCGCAGCGCCCCTTCTTCAGGGGTAAGCCGGGTTGTGTGCGATCCAGCGCTTGAATTTGACTCTTCTCATCGCATGAGAAAACCATCGCGTGTTCCGGGGGATTGAGATACAGCCCCACGATGTCTTCGAGCTTCTCAACGAATTGCTTGTCGTGGGAAAGTTTGAAGGTCTTTGTCCGATGCGGTTTGATCCCGTGTTCGGCCCAGATCCGCCCGACCGTTGAATCACTAACCCCGGCCTGCTTTGCCATTCGACTTCTGCTCCAATGAGTAGCGTTCAGATAATTCACAGGGACAGGCAAATAATCAAAAAGTACCCACTTCCCCAATTTCCGTTAGATCACTCCATCATGAGGCACGCTCGAGTCATAAGCCACGGCTTGTGCTTTTATCACTCCTATCTCCGCAGCCATCGCGACAGCGCTTCATCTCGTACCCGAAAACGCCGGGAACTCGAGTTCACCAGCGCCGAAGCGGGGAATCTGAAGGTGAGGGATTCGGGCGAGAGAAGGGGATGGTCCCACGAGCGACGAGGGGTCGTCGCGCTCCGGCGAGGGCAA
>JBDNIL010000390.1:0-3059 GCA_041688355.1 Verrucomicrobiales bacterium
CAGCCGTAAACCATGCCGGCGTCCCACTCTCCGACGCGCCCGGTTGGCAGTGTCGGCACGGGATAACCGAGATCGGTCCAATGGGTAAGATCGCGCGAAACTTTGGCGTGGATGTCGAGCGGCCCCTCCTTCTTTCCCGTGAGATACCACAGATCGTAGAAGCCAAAGGTGAGTCCCTCGTAGATCAGGCCGGTGACGGAATAAATCTGGGTGTGCCAGTTGGTTCCGTAGGAGCCATTGACGGGATCAAGCGTCTTCGGGGCAAGCATGCCGAATGACTTCGCCGCGACGGGGCCGACCAGCTCGTCATGCTGTTCGGTCAGGCCGGTAAAGGCGTAGACTTTGGGGGCGACCGACTTTGGTTCCTTGAGATGCGACACTCCGAATGACCGCCGATACCCATCGATCCAGAGCGCCTGCTTGGCAAAGAGCACCTGCCCGCCCCGCAGCGGATCGGTGATGAGGCTGGCGACATCGCCATAAACCATCTGGGCGTGCTCCGGCTCGGTCCAACTGAGTCCGTCTGGTGAATAACTCACGTGAAACCCCCGTTGTTTGCCGGGGTAATCAAAAAATGACAGGTAACGCTGTTCGGGCGGCGCATCGGGTTGGATCACTATGTTGTGGCCCGGTTGGTGAGGACTTCGGTGAAGTTTTTCGCTCCAACCAAGCAGGTTGTTGTGTTTGGAACCGTAATAATCCACCCGGCCCAAGTCAGGACGCTGCCACTCGATGCCGTCTTTGGAGACAGCAAAGGCCCCGAGGGTATGGTTGGCCCCGCAGCGATACCACATCTTGAAGCTTCGAGTCGACTCGTCGTAGTGAACGCTGCACATAAAAGGATCGAGCCAGTTTTCCTCCCAGGGTGCCTCGGCCTGAAGAATGGGGTTGGCGGGATGTTTCACAAATTGATGGGCGAGGCGTTTCGTGCCGTCGAGTTTGTCGATCACGAAATCATCGACAAACAACTGCTTCTGAAATCCGATATTCAGCACGTCGCCATCGGCAATCTCGCGACCGGCGGAGTCGTTTAAGTGCCTTTCCTGGCGGGAGTCGGCGGCCTGATTCCACCCGGCCAGATCGATCAACACACTCGCCCAGTCACGCTTCGTTGCGCCGATCCAATTCAACGCTTGCGAAGCGAGATCCGCCACGATGGGATCGGAATCGAGTTTGGCGGCGGCGACTTTCAAAGCACCGGACGCGGCGACGAAACGCGCTTCTTCTTCGGGGGAACGTTCCACTTTCAGGCGAATCATGCTGACCGGCTCGCTGTCGGGGGAGGGCGCAACTTCAGTGAAGTCGCCGATCCAGCCCACTGCGCGCAATCCAAACACTGCTGCTTTTCGAACGGATAGTGAATCGGACTCCAAAGCTTTCGCGAAGATGGGAATCGTATCCGTCGATGCCTGAGCTGCCAGAACTGCCATTAATCGCAGTTGAATTTCCTCGGTTCCGTCCGCGAATGAGGGTTGGAGAATGTTTGCGTCAATGGGCAGTCCACAGTCCTGAAAGACGGTTGCTGCCCAGACCCGGGTGGGGGCGTCTCCGCTTGAAAGGGCTTTGCCAACCGCGTCTTTTGTCTCCGGCCAACCCCAGAAACAGGATAAAGCCGCCGCAGCGCCTCCCGCTGTCGCCGTGTCTGGATTTGCAAGATCCTTGACGAGATGATTCACCAGTTCGGAGGTTACAGCCGGATTTTCCTTCGCCCAATTCGGATACTCCCGCAGGGCAAATGCCGCCGCGATCCGATCACCGGGTTTGTCCCCGAGGATTGCGGCTTTCACCAAAGGCAGAGTCAGCTTGGCGCTGGCTTCGTCGAACTTCAGTCTGCCGAAAAAGGTGAACCGGATGACGTTGCTGGGATCGTGAGCGATGGCGGCGAGGCGGTCCGCGAACTTGAGTTGGATCGACGGAGAAGACGCCAGGACCCAGACCACTTGTTTACGGTAATAGATTTCGGTATCGTCCAAGCCGCGTTGAATCATACGAAAGATCAGATCGTCATCGCCGGTTTTCTCAACCAACCGCGTCGCGATTTCGCGCGAGCCAAGATGCCGGGATCCAATGCCGTCCGCCTTGGGATCGTCGAGCGCCTCACGAATCATCTTCGGCAGCGCGGGAGACTGGCGTTCCGACATTTTGAAGAGGGCGGCGCGCCGAACGTATGGGTCCTCGCTCGTGGAAAAAGCGGTGTAGACATCTTCGTAGAGCGCGTCGATCCGCTTTTGATAAACGGTCTCCAGCGCCTTCAAGACCAACTCGCGCTCGCCGCTTTGCAAATCGGTCCGCAGGGAATCGGTCTCCGCTCCGTGAGCGAGACTGGCGACACAAGTGCACAGGCCTGCGAGAATCGGGATGGATAGGTAGGGATACTTCATGCTTTCGTGGGGTTATTAATAGGATTTGGAAATCACGACCGGCTCGCGTTGACCGGATGTTAGAGAACGAATAATCGCATCGGCGCAGGCGACGGATTGCAGCCCTTCCAGCGGAGTCGCCAGTTCGTCGGACCTCCCGTCAACGGCGTCGAGAAAGCCCGCGAGCTGGGTTCGGTAAATGTCGTCCCGTTCGGGGCTTACCGATTCTTCCAGAAGATCGTTGGCATTGCGACGACGAAGGATCAATGAACCGGAACCAAAATCGAGTGAGGCACAGGTCGCGCCTCCGATGACCTCCAACGTGGTGGCTTGGGGTTTTGTCAGGTAGTCGATGTGCAGTTCGCTTTGGAAAGCGCCTTCGTAATCGAGAATGGCCGACAGCACATTGGGAGAGGAGGTAAATTCGACAGCACCCGCTTGAACGCCGCGGGCATACGCTCCCTGCGGGGAGCGTTCGACAAGCCGGGCGATGAGATCAATGCCGTGGGCGTAGTCCATCACCGCTGCGCCGAAGGTTGTCTGCTGGTAACGTGAGATGGAATTCTCCAGCGTGATGTAGCTTCCAACCGCGTAGCGGGCGAAGGCGGGAGTTCCCAGCGCGCCTTCCCGGAGCAACTCGCGCACACGGCGAACGCCGGGGTGAAAACGCAACAACTGCTAGGAATTTGCTTTTTCATC
>JBDNIL010000391.1:0-2049 GCA_041688355.1 Verrucomicrobiales bacterium
ACCGCTCCCCCGACCGGACGATCAGAGAAACAACCGCCGCGCGGCTCGGTCTTCAACTCCAGGAGCGGACGGGAGCGGGGCGGATCCGTCGTCCCCGCCTCGCCGGGGACGAGATGGCAGGCGGTGCAGTTCTTCGCCGCGAAGAGCGCCCGCCCCTGCGCGACGAGAGCGGGATCGATCACAAAATTATCCTCCGGATCGAGGGCCCGACTCAAGTTCACGGGCAGGACGAGGTCGGGTCCGGCCTTGAGATAGGCGGCGAGGTCGATCGCTTCTTTTTCACTCAGCCGGAAGTCGGGCATCCGGCCCGAAGGACGGTGAGAGTTCGGATGCAGGAGGAAGTGGGTGAGCGTCCGCAGATCGTAGAGATCGGCGAGATTCATCGGGACGCTCGCGAGACCGGTCATCTCGACTTGCGCATTTTCGGGCAATCCTGCCGGCCGATAACCCAGCTCGGGCGCGTGGCAGGAGACACAGCCGATGCGGTGGTAGAGATTGCGACCGGCCTCGATCTCACCGACGGGATAGTCGGGGACCTCGTAGGTGAGAGTGGCCAGATACTGTTTCAGCGCTTGGACCTCGTCGAGATCGCGATCGGGCCCGGCGAAGAGGCTCGGCATAGTGCTGTCGCGCTTGAGGAAACGCGGGTTGCGGATGAGAATTTCAAGACTGATCGGGTCGAGCCGCGTCGATACCCCGGTGAGATCAGTCGCGACCACACCCGTGAGGATCCCGGCGAGGGCGGGGGGCGGCGCATGGCAGGCGACGCAGTTCAGCTCGTTCAGGAGGATGAGCCCTCCCTCGGCGAGGTAGTCATCGTCATCGGTACTGCTGTGAAAACGCTCGAACCCGACGACAAATGGGTAATTGACCGGCTTCGCATGGGCCGGATGCGCCGCCGCCCGGTCGCCCGAGAAAAGCGCCAGCACGAAGAGCCCCGCAGCCTGACTTAACCCTGTGAGGTGCTTCACCATACCCTGTCAGGTCGCGGTCTGGAACCGCTCTGCATGTTAGCCGACGATGCACCCGTCCACGAGGGTGACCTTGCGATCGCCGATGCGGGCGAGGGAGTGGTCGTGCGTGACGACGAGAAGAGTCCGCTCGCGCTCATTGACGAGGTCCATGAGCAGGTTCATGACGGCCCCGCCGGTGGCGGTGTCGAGGTTGCCGGTAGGCTCGTCGGCGAAGATGATCGCGGGATCGTTGATGAGGGACCGGGCAATCGCGACCCGCTGCTGCTCACCGCCCGACAGTTCGCTGGGGAGGTGACCGGCCCTTTCACCGAGACCGACGCGCTCGAGCAGTTCCGTCGCGCGCGCCTTGGCGTACTTGCCGCGAATCATCGCCGGGACCATCACATTCTCCAGAGCAGTGAGCTCGGGGAGTAGAAAGAAGCTCTGAAAGACGTAGCCCATGCTCGTGTTGCGCACGAGCGCCTGCTCGCGACGGCCAAGGCGGTAGAGGGACCGGCCGTTGATGACGACATCTCCTTCGTTCGGCTTTTCGAGACCGGCGAGGGTGTAGAGCAGCGAGGTCTTGCCCGCGCCCGAGGGACCCACGAGGAAGAGGGTCTCACCGTGGTTCACGGTCAGAGAGACACCCTTGAGGACCTCGATACGGTTCTCGCCGATGTGGAAAGTACGCACGATGTCGCGCGCCTCGACGGCCACACCCTGCGGGGATTGATTGGAAGGCTTTTCGGACACGCGTAACGATGCCTCTTCTTCGCAAGAGGGACGAATGTTTTTTTAGGAATTGTTAAGGACCAAGGCCCTCGGCAGTCCTTATCGTTTGCCCTTGAGACCGCTCTTGCGCGCCTTTTTGGCGAGATCGAGAGCCGCGTCGCTGCCGTAGCGGGTGATGGAGAACTTCGCGGTCTTGCGCTTGTCATCCCCGTCGGTCCAGGCAGCCTGCCAGTATTCGTAGACGGTACCCTTGGGCGATTTTGAGACAACGTGAGTGACCCCGATGACGTCCGATTGCTTTATCTTGCGTTTTTTGCGGGCAGCGGCTTCCTGCTTGTACTTGGGCATCTTCGCGAGGAGTTCG
>JBDNIL010000392.1:0-9642 GCA_041688355.1 Verrucomicrobiales bacterium
GCCTCGCTCGTGCTCCCGCAGGTGAACAGCCGGGGGCGACTCTCGATGAAGTGGGCGATTCCCTTTTACGATCTCGAGGGCGAGACCATCCCCGAAGACGACCGCGGGCCTCTCAAGGCGAACCTGGCCCCCTATCTCAGTGGGAGCAGCTCTGAGCCCTATCTCGACTACGACGGGGAACACTATGCGAGCCCGGTGGCCTTCGGGCTGCTGCTCGTGGAGGATGCCTCGCTCGACTGGACTGCGGAGAGCTTTTCCAGCTTCGATGCGGGCAATCATTTCGGGGCTCACTCGAGCCGCGTGGAAAGGACCGAAGCGGGGGTGACGGGCGAGGCGGGCATGTTTACCTGGCATCGAGCACCGGTGCGGATGAGCTGGGATCTCGTCGGGAAAGGCGAGCTCGGGCCGGAGGAGATCGCGCTGCAGGACGGGGCAGGTCTTCAAAAGGGCGGCTTTCATCTTCAGGTGATCGGCGGGCGTCCGGGGCGCTATGCCCTGAGCGAGGCAGAGACTAAGCTGCGCCCCGGTGATGCGGTGGCGTTCACAAAAAGGGACGAAGAGGCGGCGATGCGGACCGTCTTTCTCGCCGGGACGATCCCGGGGCGATCGTTCACGGGATTCGAATGGCGGGGAGCGGAGGCGACCTGGCACGAGGCCACCTTCACTGCCGCAGACACGGGCGTCGTCGCGGTCGCGGTCGGGGCGGAGGCGAGTGCTCTGCGATGCCAATGGAAACCGCGCCAGATGAGGGTCGTCGTCGATATCCCGGGGATTGGCGGTTCTCTGCCGGAAAATGAGGGTGTCACGACCTACAACGAGATCCGTTTCCCCCTCCATGGGGCGCCGGTGGAAAATCAGGGCATGAGCTGGCGACTCTGGCAGCTCCTCGGCAGCTACCCGCGCATCCATGCCGATCACTTTGATGCCTTGAGAGCCCCGGGGACGCGGGCGGAGCCCGGACAGCTCTATCGCGCCGACGACCTCTACCAGACTTGGCAGCGAATGAATCCGGATCTGCGCTTCGAATACGATGACTCCATCGGTGCTATCGTGATCGAGGACCGATGAAAGACACCTCTCCGCATGAGAATTTGGGGATCGGGGGATCTTCCGGGTTTCAGCCCGGTCTCTCACGATCTATCGGCCGCAGTGAGTGTTTTTTGGTCTTCCACGTTCTTTCCGCCGAAGGCATGGGCAGGATGCCCATGATACATTTCGCGGGAGCCGGACACAAAAAAGCCGGGAGCGAGTCCCGGCTTTTTGTTTTGAAGATTCCGTGAGAGCCGGAGATCAGCCTTCCGCCGTGTTGGCCGGTTCGACGGCGTCGTCGGTCTCACCTTCGTCACCCGCGAGAGGATTGAAGCTGAGATATTTCTCATCCTTCTTATGGGTGATCTTGACGACGTGCCCCGGGGCGACGTCGCCACGGAGGAGGTGCTCGGCGAGTGGATCCTCGATGTGGCGTTCGACGGCCCGGCGCATCGGGCGGGCCCCGTAATTCGGATCAAAGCCCTGCTCGATGAGAAATTCCTTGGCTTCCTTGTCGAGCTGCAGGTGGATGTTCTTCCCGGCGAGACGCTTCACGACGGTGTCGATCTCGAGATCAACGATCTTAATGAGGTTCTCGCGATCAAGGACGTGGAAGACGATCTTCTCGTCGAGTCGGTTGAGGAACTCGGGCTTGAAGGTCTCTTTGGCCCGTTCGAGAATCTTGTCGCGCATGTTGGCGTAGTTCTCGTCGCCTCCACCCATCGCACCGAAGCCGAGGGTGACCTGGCGTTTGATGACGTCGGCGCCCACGTTCGTGGTCATGATGATGATGGTGTTCCGGAAATCGATCTTGCGACCGAGACTGTCGGTGATGATCCCTTCCTCCAGAATCTGGAGGAGCAGGTTCATGACATCGGGGTGGGCTTTCTCGATTTCGTCGAAAAGGACGACGGAGTAAGGGCGGCGGCGCACCGCTTCGGTTAGCTGGCCACCCTCTTCATACCCGACATAGCCGGGAGGCGAGCCGATGAGACGGCTGCTCGTGAATTTCTCCATGTACTCGGACATGTCGATCTGGATGAGGGCCTCTTTGTCGCCGAACATGAACTCGGCGAGATTCCGCGCGAGGTAGGTTTTGCCGACTCCGGTGGGGCCGAGGAAGATAAACGAGCCGATCGGGCGACGCGGATCCTTGAGATCGGCGCGGCTGCGACGCAGGGCGCGGGAGATCGCGACGACGGCTTCGTCCTGGCCGATGACGCGGGTCTTGAGCTCGTCCTCCATCTTGAGAAGTTTCTCGGTCTCTTTTTCCTCCATGCGCTGGAGCGGGACACCGGTCCACTTGGCGACGACGGTCATGATGTCGTCTTCTTCGACGGTGACGATCTTCTCCTCGTTGATTGCGCGCCAGCTCGTGAGGATGTCCTCGACCTCCTGACGCTTGTGTTTCTCTTTGTCCCGCAGCGCGGCGGCGTTCTCGAAGTCCTGGTCCTTGATCGCCGCTTCTTTCTCTGCGACGATGGCGTCGATCCGGGCTTCGAGGCCTTTGATCTCGGGCGGGCGGGTCATCGAGGCGATGCGGGAGCGCGCCCCGGCTTCGTCGAGGATGTCGATCGCTTTATCCGGTAGGAAACGGCCGGTAAGGTAGCGGGCGGAGAGCTTCACACAGGCTTCAATCGCCTCGTCGGTGTAGTGGGCCTTGTGGTGCGCTTCGTATCGGGAACGCAGGCCATGGAGGATGAGAATGGCGTCTTCGACGTTGGGCTCTTCCACTTTGACCTGTTGGAAGCGGCGCTCGAGGGCGGCGTCTTTCTCGATGAATTTGCGGTACTCGTTCATCGTCGTCGCGCCGATGCACTGCAGCTCGCCGCGGCTGAGGGCGGGCTTGATGATGTTCGAAGCGTCCATCGCCCCCTCGGCGGAACCGGCGCCGACGATGGTGTGAAGCTCGTCGATGAAGAGGATAACGTTCCTGGACCGTTTGATCTCGTCCATGACGGCCTTGATGCGCTCTTCGAACTGGCCGCGATATTTCGTGCCGGCGACCATGAGGGCGAGGTCGAGGGTGATGACCTTTTTATCACGGAGCAGCTCGGGAACATTGCCCGAAGCGATCTCCTGAGCGAGGCCTTCGGCGATGGCGGTCTTGCCAACGCCGGCTTCGCCGATGAGAACCGGGTTGTTCTTGGTGCGGCGGCAGAGGATCTGAATGACGCGCTCGATCTCGCTGCTGCGGCCGATCACGGGATCGAGCTCTCCGCCGTGGGCGAGCTCGGTGAGGTCGCGACCGAAGGCCTTGAGCGCCGGGGTCTTGCCTTCCTTGCGGTTGGCGGTGGCCGGGTCTTCGAACTCGTTGTCGTCGTCTTCGGCGGCGTTGCCCGAGAAATTCGGATCGAGCTCGCGGAGGATCTCGTTGCGGGTGCGCTCGATATCGACCTCGAGGTTTTTGAGGACGCGGGCGGCGACACCGTCACCTTCGCGGAGCAGTCCGAGGAGGATGTGCTCCGTCCCGACGTAGCTGTGGTTGAGCGCCTTGGCCTCTTTCCCGGCGAGGGCGAGAACCTTTTTCACCCGGGGAGTGTAGGGGATGTTGCCCACCATCTTCGTCTCGGGACCATTCCCGACCTGCTTCTCGACTTCGAGACGCACGGTGTCGAGATCCAGATTCATCTTTTGGAGGACATTGACGGCGACGCCCTGTCCCAGTTTGATGAGGCCTAGGAGGAGGTGCTCCGTCCCGACGTAGTTGTGGTTAAATCGGTCCGCTTCTTTTCTGGCGAGGGCGAGGACCTGCTGAGCTCTGGGGGTAAAGTTATTCATCGTCGTTGTCCCTTTCGGTCAATATAGTACTAAAATCAGGAGGCGTCAGGCCATTTAAGCTAGAACGGATAATGTCGGCACGCAAAATGTCCCTTTCTTCCGGAGAAAGTTTACGTTTCGCAGAGATTTGGAGGTGAGCCGGCTGGATCTCGGTGAGCAGCACGGTGATGGTCTCGCGCTCTTCTTCGGGGATAAAACCGAGGTCGCAGCCCAGACGGATCATGGAAAGATGGTTCAATGCCTCTTTAGACGAAATGATGTGTGCAAACTTAAGAACGGCGTAAGCGCGGCCGATCTGGTCCTGCATCGTTGTCGGTCTATCCTCGAGGATTTTCATCCGCGCGTTTTTCTCATTGGCGATGAGCTGGGCGATGACACGGTCGAGATGCGCGATGATTTCCTCTTCCTTCGCCCCGAGGGTGTTCTGGTTCGAGATCTGGAAAAGATTGGCGAGGGCCTCGGTTCCCTCTCCGTAGAGTCCGCGGACGGCGAGCCCGATTTTGTTCGCCCCGGCGATGGTCTGGCTGATCTGCTCGCTGAGGACGAGACCGGGCAGGTGCAGCATCGCCGATGCCCGCATCCCCGTGCCGAGATTTGTCGGGCAGGCGGTGAGGTAGCCATACTGGTGGTCGAAGGCGTAGGGCAGCTCGCTCTCGAGCTGAGTGTCGATCTGATCGAGGGCGTGGAAGGCCGAGAGCAGTTGGAGACCGGGGCGGATCGCCTGCATACGGAGGTGGTCCTCCTCGTTGATCATCACGCTGATGGTCTGCTTGCGGTTCATGACCGTGCCGCAGCCGGGCCCTTTGGCGGCGTGCTCGCGGGAGATGAGGTGACGTTCGACGAGGACCTGCTTCTCGATCGCGGTGAGTTTTGTCATCTCTTCGGAGAAAGAGTCATTCATCTCGGAAAGCGCCTCGAGGGCGGGCCTCACCGCGTCCATGACGAGGTGGCGATCCTCTTTCCTCGCCCAGCCGGGGAATGGATGGCCGACGAGGTTGCGGGCGAGACGGACGCGGCTCGTCATGACGATGTCGCTCTCGGGACCGGGAGTCCGCATCCATTCAGCAGGTTTCTTCAGGAGAGTTGAAAAGCGCATTGTCGCAAAAAGCGTCGGGTATTTGTAGTAGCACCCCTGGTGCCACGTGGTGGAAAGAAGTTGGGATTACGATTCACTTAGCTGGGTTTCCAACTGCGAGATGGCATCCCGCAGGCGAGCGGCTTCCTCGTAGTCTTCGTCCTCTACCGATTTAGACAGCGCCTGCTTGAGTTCGCTCAATTTGTCGAAGCGAGTCGGCTCGGGCGGGGGCGCAGGCACCTCCACTTCGAGCAGGCCGGGCATCTCAGGGAAGCTCGCGGGGACCTTGCCGACGTGCTGGGTGTGCTTGTGCATTGCTTCGAGGAGTCCGTCGAGCCCTTCGTCGAAGACGTGGTAGCACTCGGCACAGCCGAAGCGACCGGTCTTTTTGAAATCGCTCTGCGAGAAGCCGCAACTGCCGCAGACGAGGTCGTCTTTGTTCATGGAATGGTCCATCGAGGTCTGCTGTCCCATGCCCTCGAGCATGTCGGCGAGGGCAAAACCGGTCGGATCGGTCACGCCCTTGTCGTCGGCGCAGCACTTGCAGAGATTGACCTTCTGCAATTTGGCCTCAACCATCTGGCTGAAGAATATCGTTGCTTTTTCGGTCTGACAGAGGTCGCAGTTCATTGAGTTCCCGGTAGGTGCTGGATCCGTGAAGGGGGGGTATCACCCAACACCGGGAATAGGTTACGACGGAAAGTCAGTTTAGTAAATCGGGGTACCCGTGGTTTGTACAAGATTCCGGAAAGCGGTGATGAGCTGCTTCGTGACTGGACCGGGGCCATCCTCGCCGATGATGCGCTTGTCGTATTCGGCCACCGGAACGACTTCGGCGGCCGTCCCGGTGAGGAAGACTTCGTCGGCGGTGTAAAGATCGTAGCGGCTCATTTCGATCTCGTGGAGCTCGAACCCGGCCTCGGCAGCGAGTTCCATGACGACTTTGCGTGTGATCCCATAAAGCGAGCCCGATCCGACCGTGGGGGTGTAAATGACGCCGTTTTTGACGACAAAAATATTGTCCCCGGTGCATTCGGCCACGTAGCCGGCGTTGTTGAGCATCACGCCCTCTTCGGCACCGGCAGCAAGGGCCTCGATTTTGGCCATGATGTTGCTGAGGTAGTTGAGCGACTTCACCGCCGGCGAAAGGGAGTCGTGGGAAGGACGCCGGGTCGCGCAGGTCGACATAATGAGCCCTTTTTCGTATTTTTCAGGCGGATAGAGCGAGATCGTCGAGGCGATCACGATGATGGAGGCCTGCTTGCAGTGGTAGGGGCTGAGGCCGAGCGAACCGACCCCGCGGGTCACGACGAGGCGTATGTAGCCGTCGTGAAGATCGTTTTTGCGTATCGTCGCGAGAGTCATCTCGCAGACCTCGGCCCGGGTCGCGGGGATCGTGAGGTGGATCGCCTTAGCCGAGTCGAAGAGCCGGTCGATGTGCTGCTCGAGGCGGAAGACCCGGTCGTTGTAAAACCGGATCCCTTCGAAGACGCCGTCTCCATAGAGTAGACCGTGGTCGAAGACGGAGATCTTCGCATCCGCCTGGGGAAAGAAGGTGCCGTCGATGTAGATTTGGAGAGGTTCAGCGCTCATAGGGGTCCGATTAAAAGTCGGGAAACTTGCGCGAAGGAGCGGGGAAAGCAAGCGATTCGGGCGGGGGTGTCACCCGAAGAAACGCTCCACCTTCTTCATCGCGCGGAGGAAAGTCTCGACGTCGGCGTGGTTGTTGTAGAAGGAAAACGATGCCCGTGCCGTGGCGGGGACCTTGAGATAATGCATGAGCGGCTGGGCGCAGTGGTGTCCGACGCGGATCGCGACACCCTCGGTGTCGAGGATGGTCCCGACATCGTGCGGATGAGCGGCGGCATAGAGAAAGGAAACGATCGCCACTTTGCCCGGAGCCTTCCCGAAGACACGGATACCGGGGATTTTTTCCAGCTCGCTCGTGGCGTGCGCGGCGAGAGCGTCCTCGTGGGCGTGGGCGGCGGGCCAGTCTATCGTGCTCATGAAGCGGAAGGCCTCGGCCAGCCCGATCGCGCCGGAGATATTCGGCGTGCCGGCCTCGAAGCGCTCGGGCACCTCGCGGAAGGTCGTGCCTGCGATCGAGACCTGCTCGATCATATCGCCACCGGTCTGGTAGGGCGGGGCGGCGTTGAGGAAGTCCCTCGGCCCGCAGAGGACTCCGACCCCGTCGGGGGCATAGACCTTGTGCCCGGAAAAGACATAAAAGTCACCCCCGACAGCGCCGAGATCGACGGGACCGTGTGGCAGGGCCTGGGCTCCGTCGACGAGGGTGAGGACGCCGCGCTCCCGTGCGAAGGCCGTCATTTCGCTGACGGGATTCCGCGTTCCGAGCACATTGGAGACGTGGGTGAAGGCGGCGACCTTGGTCCGCCCGTTGAAGAGGGACTTCCACTCCTCGAGGTCGAGTTCGCCGTTTTCGCGCAGGCCGGCGAAGTGCAGGGTGAGGCCCCGCTCTTTCGCGAGGACCTGCCAGGGCACGAAATTCGCGTGGTGCTCCATGATCGTGAGGACGATCTCGTCGCCCGCCTGCAACTGCGGGGCGAGGCTGTGGGTCACGAGATTGATCGCCTCGGTCGCACCGCGCACGAAGAGGAGTTCGTGGCTCGCGGGGACGTGGAGGGCCTCTTTCAGATACTCGCGGGCATTCTCGTAGGCATCGGTGGCCTCGCGACTGAGGTAGTGGACGCCGCGGTGGATATTCGCGTTTTCGTGGGAAAAAAAGCGGGACATCGAGTCGATGACGCATTGGGGCTTCTGCGTCGTCGCTCCGTTGTCGAGATAGACGAGAGGCTTGCCCTCGATCTCCCGGGAGAGGATGGGAAAATCAGCACGGACGGTTTCTGGATTGAAAGGGGGCATCGAAAGACTATACGCTGCAAACTCGCGGGAAATCGGTTTCTTGCAAGGGATCGGTGGCGAGGGTGGGCTGTCGATGGCGGAGGAGGAAAATCGAGCGGCATCGGCGACAGGCTCGAGGATCGACCGAAAGCCGGGGCATATCCAGAACGAAAGGAACGAAGATTACCTCGGGGCTCAGGCTGGTCCCTTCAAAACTAAAAGTTTAAAACTAAAAACTGGCCGAGGAACGCGGGAGGGGCTAGAATCACCTGCAGCGAGAGGCGTAATCTTTTCGTCAATTAGATGAGGATCTACCGGAACATAGTGGCCGTAGTGGCAGCGATGGTGATCGCGAGTCCACTCTGCTGTTGCTCTCTCCGTGCCGCCGCGCAGGATGGGGCTCCGGAGAAGTCCTGCTGCTACCGGGAAAGTCCGACCGATCACGATTGCCCCGCGGGGCAGTCCTGCCCCGACTGTCCGGCCAAAGATCCCCGCCTCGCCGAATCGCCGAAGACAATTGCCCTCCAGGTAATTCTCCCCGAGATTGCTCCCCTCTCAGGTTTCGTAGCGGTCCCCGTCCTCATCGCAGGGACGGCCGCTCCGCTCCCGGCTGCAGACTTTGCGGTTCCCGGCCCGCCGGGATGGCGGCTCGTGCTCCATCAGACCTTTCTCATTTGATGCGCCGAGAGCGGCCCTTCGCCGCTCCCGCCAGTGACGCGCCGCGCACCTGCGGCTGCATTTCTTCCTGTTTTCCCGGTGCCGCCGCGCTCCGGGTTTCCCCACGGCCCATCCTCCGCCTGCTTCAGGTTCCCATACTCGATCCTAAACACCATCATGACCCGAATCCTCCTCCTCCTCTGCGGCCTCGCCTCCATCCTCGCGCCGCTGTCTGCTCAGGACTCCTATCTTGCCGAAGCCCTTCGCGCCAATCCCGAAGTCACCGCCGCCTACGAGACCTACACCGCGATGAGCACGAAGGGGCGACAAGTCCGCGCCCTCGAGGAGCCGATCCTGAGTTACTCGGAGTTCCTCACCAGCGTGCAGACGCGCACCGGACCACAGGAGCGAACCATCGCCATTTCCCAATCCTTTCCCTGGCCCGGAGTGCTCCGTCTCCGCGAGGACCTTGCCGACGCGAAGGCTAACGTCGCCTTCTTCAACTACGAAGTGAAACGGCGCATCGTGATCGAAAAGGTCGGCCTTGCCGCGATCGAGTACGCCTACCTGCGCGAGGCAGTGACCCAGGCCGACAAGAATCTCGAACTGCTGCGGCAGATCAAACCGGTCGTCGAGGAAAAGGTCCGCGCCGGGGGCAGTCTCGCGGCGAGTCTGCGCCTCGATGTCGAGGTCGCCGTGACCGAGCAGGAGGTGCGCACGCTGCGCGAGCAAAGGCCCGGCCTCGATGCCCAGCTCAAGCTCCTCCTCGGGCGCGACCCGGGATCGGAGGTTCTCCCGTGGCCGGATCTGCCCGCCTCGACTCCGGCGCTGATGCCGCTCGATCACATCAAGGCGCAGGTCCGCGCTCATCATCCCAGGCTCCGTATGGCCGAGGCCGAGATTGAGGGTGCCCGCCGCATGGAAACGCTCACGAGCAAAAACAATCTCCCCGCCTTCACCCTCGGGGCCAATGCGATCGACATCGGCAATGGCGGGGAAACTGCCAGTTCTGTCCTCCTCGGGGTGAAGCTCCCGCTCCGCAGCGGCAAATACAAGGCCGAACGCGAGGAAGCCGCCTCCATGACTCGCGCCGCCGGGGCGACCTTCGAAGCGGTCGAGCAATCGCTCATCGCCGATGCCGTCCGCCTTTCCGCAATGCAGGGCGAGGCGGTGAGCCGCCTTCGCAACTATGATGACAAACTCATCCCCTCCGCCGATCAGGCTCTCGAACTGACCAA
>JBDNIL010000393.1:0-6398 GCA_041688355.1 Verrucomicrobiales bacterium
CTGTGCGAAATTCAGTCCGTAACCCCAGACTCGATCCGCGCGGAAGTTATCTCCCCCTGCAGCGATCACATCCCCTTTGTCAGCCTCGACCCGGATGTTCCCCTGGAACCCTACGGAAGCCGCAAGGGTAGGCGTTCCGAAGGGAGTGGAGGCTCCCGCACCGAAGTCCGGAGTGAGATCCGTCGTGTTCTCAGCCCTGAAATTAGTGCCTCCGTGACCGATCATGGCGTGATACCAACGGCGGTTGCCGGCCTTCACCTGAATGCCGACGTTGGCTCCGGGATTCCTCGGATCCACGAAAGTGCCTCCGGCAAAAACGGTGATATCTCCTGTCATCGAGTTGTCCGGGTTGATAGTGGCCGCATTGGTCGCGCTGCCGGGCATAGAGAAAATGCCTCCTGCCGCGGGGAAATCGGAAGTGGCTCCCCCGTGACCAATCTGAACATGGCTTCCGAGATTGGAGCTGTCGGAGGAATTGTTCTGTGGCGTGGGCGTGCTCCCGTCGATGATGGGGCCGAAATTGATATCCCCGTCGCGAATCTCCTGGTTGTGTCCGAGGAGGCGAATCGCACCGGTAGTCGCGGTGACGACGATATCTCCGCTTCGGGTCTGATCCCAAATACTGCGTGCATTTCCCTCATAGTTGGAGCCGTGGCCGATCTGAACAAAGGATCGGCTCCCGCGCCCACCGATCAACTGGATACCCAATCCCGCAGGTCCGCGAACGAATCCGGCCGGTGTCGCCCCGTGAGCTATCACGGTGATGTCCCCGTGGGTGCTGGACTGGTTCTCGGCCCCTCCGTGGCCGATCATGCTGTAAATGTCGGAGGTCACTGAGATGCTCTGGGTGTCGCCCGCGTCGAAGCCTCGCGATCCCATCAATAGGATATCTCCATCCACTTTCACCGTGATGTCTCCGTCGATACGAGCCGCATCTCCGGCGTAGTTGGTGCGCCAGGTGCTGGCAAAAAAGGAACGTCGTCCGCTGAGGGGATCGATGGAGATTCCATCCCGGGTCGTTGCCAGAGTGAGAAGGGGAGCCTGGTCGCGCTTGTATTCGGTCCCATCCGAAAGAGTGCCGCCGTGACCGATCTGGGTGTAGCTCGCGGTGGTGCCTCCTTTCGCGTCGAGGCGACCGCTCAATCCCACATTAATGTACCCGGTCGCGCCCCAACCGGCTCCGCGGAAGGCGTTGTCGCCCAGTAAGTCGACATCTCCGGTCCCAAATTCAGTTCCACCGAGGAGGGCGATGTAGTTTTTCCCCTGAACGTTCCCGGCCGCATTTCCCCACCATTCATTTAAGGTTAATCCGTTGTGAACTCTGGATAGCTCATACTCCACGCCGTTGTCGAAGAATCCCAACTGCGCCCCGGCCCTTCCCCGCAGAGTGCTGCCGGTGAGGAAAAGGTCGCGGGCCGCAAGATTGGTATCGCCGCGACGGCTGCCGACATCAACGTGCGTCTGAGTGCCGATGCCGCCGATTACGACAGATCCATACGAGCCATTGACCGTATTGAAAAGACCCGCCGCGTCGTTGGCCACGTTGCCATCGTTCATGGTCGCCAAAACCGCAGCCATGTCGAAGCCGCCCATCGAGAGACCGGTCGTGCCATTCCAGCCGGCCACTACGTTGACACCGCCTTGACCGGCGCTATGAACGGAGGAGTTGAAACGGATGTCGCCCATCGCGAGCAGGGACAAGGTTCCTCCCGCTATCGTTGAGGAATCCTGATACCATTCGATCTGATCGCCCGCCGCGATAGTGCTGGAGTCGAGCCGTCCAACTGTGATGTTCCCGGCCTGAGTTCCGCCGATGTTGGTTGAAATCACGACATTGGTGCCCGCATCGAGCTGGCTCGAGATCCATGCATTGCTAATAGTGCTGCCCCCGAGGGCGGGAGCACCGGTCGAGGAGATCGTGATGTCGGTCGGATCAAGCAGCAATGTCCCGGCATTTCCGGACACGGTGGTAAGATCCACCCCGCCTGTCACTTCGAGCGTGCTCTTCCCGGAGATCTCGGCAAAACCACCTCCATTGATGCCCCGGGCGGAAACATCGCCTTGGAAGAGCGTGTCCCCGTCTGCCCAGAGAATAATATTGCCTCCCTTGCCGCTGCCGACGGCGTCGGCAATGATAAGGGATCCCGCTGCTACAGTGAGATTCTCGGCGTTGGCCATTTCGGGATCTTTGCCCTGAAAGCCGCCACCGATCATGACGGTGCCGCCACCGGTCTGTCCGGAGACATCCACAACCGCCTCGCTGCCAACCGCCACCTCGCTGCCCTCGACAGTGACACGACCACCGGCGGCACTGCTGCCGGATGCCGCCACGGTGCCATCCACGGAGGTAAGGCCCGTCGAGGCGATCGAAACAGTCCCGCCGGTGGAACCCACCGCCGTAACAGTAGCGCCTGCCGCAACATTCACCCCGCTGCCCGAGATGGAAACAGCCCCCCCGACCTGACCGGGAGCGCCCGATGCATCGACCGAGCCGGCATTGATGTCGATCTGACCACCCGAGATCATGACTCGACCGCCCGTCCCGTCCGCATTGCGGGCTTGCAGAGTACCCGTGTTGACGATGCGTCCGCTCGATCCGGCGCTGAGAGTCAGCTTGCCACCCCGGAAATTGTAGCCACTCGCCCGGACAACGCCGTCATTCTGGATCGCGAGAGCATAGACGTTGCCGTGCGCTTTCAGTTCGGCCGCTGCGGCATTGACCGTGCCGGAGTTCTCGATCCCGGTCGCTCCCCCCCGACCGCCGGATTTCACCGAGATGGTCGCTCCGCCCGCCTGATCGACGATGATGTCGCCGCCCGCGCCGAAGGCCACGACCCCGCGGGGAGCGTTCACCTCGCCCGCATTCTGG
This sequence comes from Verrucomicrobiales bacterium, assembly GCA_041688355.1. Lineage (GTDB taxonomy): Bacteria > Verrucomicrobiota > Verrucomicrobiia > Verrucomicrobiales > DEV007 > Arctic95D-9. The sequence continues at coordinate 2,870 of JBDNIL010000393.1, forward strand.
AGGAAGTTCCCCATCAGGACCACGTCACCCGCTTCACTGGTGATCGTGCCGTAGTTGCGGACCCCTGCTGCGGTGTTGCCACGGAAGCGGTCAGTGCCGCCGTTGAGGAAATCCTTGTTATTGATGTCGAGAGTCGAGAGTGTCATCATACCGGCGACATCGATAGTGCCGTGCGATCCGACGACGATGCCGTTCGGGTTGATCACGGCGACTCCGCCGCGTGCCGCCTCGAGTCGACCATGGATGGCGGTAGGGTTTCCCGAAACGACCCGGTTCAGAGTAAAGGCGTTCGCCCCCTGGTTGATTCGTGTGACCTCGCCACCGTCGATCGAGAATGATTGCCAGTTGATGATCGCCTTCTGCGAGAGGTTATTGATGTCGAGGCGGGCGGAGCCCATGCCCTGAAAGTTCACATTGCCTGCCACAACGTTCGCACCGCGCGGATTGGCCTGGAGGGAGGGAGGGAGCAGGGCGATTCCGGGCAGTAAGCTCGCAAGCGTGGCGAGTTGGAGAATCTGGTTCCTGACGAAGGAGAGGGGGGAGTTTTTCATTCAGCTACATGGGTTCAGGTGGGAGCAGGGAGCGGGAGAGACTCCCGCGCCCTGCTTAAACCGGAGCAGCCCTCGCGGGCCCCCAATGTGCAGACATATTGCTGAACTTTAAGGTATGAAATGCAAACGACTTCCGGGGTCTCGTGAGACTGGTAATCCCACCCAACCTCTCTTACGCACGATTTTCCGGCCGTCATTTTTCAGATGCTCCTGTGAATACAGGTCTATCAAATGCGGTGTTGCACCGCAAGTTTTTTATATGTAAATGATTTTCAGGATGGTTTTAAAGTTGATGTAACTTGCTTATTGTAACGTCATTATATGTAATTTGAGTGGTGATTTGATCAAAAAAAATATTTTTCATAAAAGGGAAATATTTTTCCTGTGTAGCGAAATTTGTATATAGATAGTAGAAGGGTTTTGTCCGCGAGGCGAGAGTTCGACTCCGGGTCACGCCTGCGGCCCGATGTGGGACGAATTTCTTAAATTCCAATAAAGAGAATTGCGATACGTCGAAGGAGAAAGTATTTCCCGTGCATGAGATTCCGCTTCTTTTTCGCCTTCTGGATTTGTCTTTCATTTTTCACCCCGCTGCAGGCGAGTTCACAGGACGAGGTGCAGCCGCTCTGGGACGAGCTTTCGGCCCGCTGGAGTGCGAACGACTCCGCCGGGGCCGAAGCGGTGGCGGGGAAATTGATCGAAGCCCTGACTCCGGTGGCGACCGACTTCTCGCTCGGGATCCAGATGAACTCTGCGCTTCATAACCGGGCCTCGCTGCGCTACAACATCGGCGACTACGCGGGTGCCGAGGCCGATCTCCTCGCGAGCGTTGAGCAGGCTCGTGCGATCCAGGCCCCCGCAGGTTTGCCTCCTCAGTCCATTCCGGCGATGATGGCCATGGTCGATGACCGGGTGCGGCTCAGTCTGCGGGGGCTGGTGAATTTTTACCTCGCCGCCGGGGATCTCAAGCGCGCCACGGCGGCCTTCGACGAGGCGATCGCGATCGTGCCGCTATGGAAGAAGCAGTCGCAGGATACCCCCGCAATGGGCTACCAGATTCTCGCCGCGGAGATCTCGTCGATGGAGGGCACCTTTTACCGCACGACAGGCGATTTCACCAAGGCGGCTGCGGCCTTTGTCACCCGACTCGAGGAGATCGACGGCGCCTGGGAGATGGTCCTGAAGATGCAAGGGGGAGCGGAGAGCGATTTTACGGACCAGCTCAAGATGAACTACCTGCGCGGGCGGGCCAACGTCCTCATGGAACTGGCCGAGATCGCCTCCCTGCAGGAAAAGCACATCGAGGCGGGCGGTTTCTGCAAGCAGGCCCGCGAGTCATCCATCGAGATGATGCCGCTCTACCGCAAGTGGGCGGAGACAATGCAGAGGACAAACCCGGCGATGCCGAAGGAGACCATCGCGAAGACATTGCAGGGCGTTGAGATCAATTCGAATTACCTCGTCTTCGAGCGATCCGCCCTCGTCTTCCGGGCGGGAGGGGAGGAGCGGGCGGCTCTCGACCTCATGCTCGAGGGGGGGCGCCTGCGGGGCGAGAACTTCGAGCAGCAGCGGATGCTCACGCTGGAGTATAACGTGATCCGTCCCGAAGAGAGTCTTAAGCTCATCGGCGATCTGCGCGCCATCCTTGGCGAGCATGAAGAGGCTGCGGTTGCCTACGGGAAAGCGATCACCCTGACGAAGTCACAATACCCCGGTGAGCACCCCGCTGTGCTCGACATCGAGGAGAGCCGGGCGCTCCTCGCGCAAAAGGTCGGCGATCCCGCCGCCGCCGCAGCCATTGCCCGGGGCGTGCGCGAGTCTCGGTTAAAAAATCTCACCGACGTCCTTTCCTTCGCCGACGAGGCGCAGCGTCTCGCCTATCGATCCTCGATTGATCCGTGGAGTCTCTTCGCCAGTCTCGGGCTGACGGAAGAACTCGCGACGACAGTTCTCCAGACCAAGGGCATCGTCCTCGAGTCTCTCCTTGAAGATCGCGGCATCGCTGAAAGGAACAACGACCCCGCCCTCGCGGAAAAGCTCGAAAAGCTCAAGGTGAGCCGCCGCCGCCTCATGGAACTACTCCTCGGAGGTGCCGAGGCGGGCAGCGAGGACATGGGAGCGTTGCGCAGGGCGATCGACGAGCTCGAGGCCGGACTCAGCGGCCCGGCGTCGGGACTCGGCGGAGCTCGCGGGGCGATCGAGGCGACCACAGAGAGAGTGGCGACCGCTCTGCCCCCCGGTGGCGTCCTCATCGACTACATCCGCTATCGTGACTATACTGCTCCCGGTCGCTTTACCCCTCGCTATGGGGCGGTCATCTTCAAGGCGGGAACTCCGCCTGCGTTCGTCCCGCTCGAGACGGCAGCGCGTATTGAGGAAATGATGGATCTCTACGCGAGTGCGGTCCGCTCCGAGGTGCCTGATGAAGCGATGGCGAAGTTCCTCGCCTCCCTCGGTGCGAGCGTCTGGGCTCCGCTCACGACGCATCTTCCGGCGGCCGGCGCACCGGTGATTCTCTGCCCTGACGGAGCTTTGAACTTCCTCTCCTTCGCGACCCTGCTGATGCCCGACGGCCGCTTCGTTGGTGAAAATTGGAGTCTCTCCTACGTCTCGTCGGGTCGCGATCTCCTGCGTGAGGCCCCCGCCACGCGGGAAAATTCCATCGAGATCATGGCCAACCCCGACTTCCAGGCACCCGGTAGTGGGGCCCTCGCCGGAGAGAGGAGTCGCGGCGTCTCGGCGGCAGTGGCGATGCGCGGCGTGCTGGATCGCATCGGTCTTTCGCCGCTCCCGGGGACGAAGGCCGAAGAGGCTGCCCTGCGTGAACTGCCCACCCGGGAGTGGCAGTGGAGCATCACCAGTCATCTCGAGAGAGAGGCGACCGAGGCGGCGGTCAATGCGGTGAAGTCACCCGGCGTGCTCCATCTCGCGACTCACGGGTTTTTCCTCCCGCAGACCGGCAGGACCGATCCGCTGGA
>JBDNIL010000394.1:0-8687 GCA_041688355.1 Verrucomicrobiales bacterium
CAGCCACGTTCGTGCTTCCCGCTGACATGCACGGAGACAGTCGCTTCGTCGTTGCTTTCCTGTAGTTGAATGGGCATGATGTGCTGGGCTCCTTTTTTGGAATAATGGTTGCAAAACAATTCTCGCCCCTCGCCATTCGAAACAATGGGGTGTTCACCCCATGGAGGTCACTGTGTCAGCTGACAGAGCCATGGGATCGGGGAGGTGAGTCCGCGCTATCCCCTTTTTCTTCAGGTATTCGGAGTGTATTGAAAAAGAGAATTGAGAAGGTTTAACTTCGATTCCGTTCTCGGAATCCCGAAGCCACCAGTAGACATTCTGAGGGAGCAAATGTTTGTCCTCACCAATCCGGAGAAGGCACGCGCTGTGATTCGGGGCGAACTCAATATTAGGAGTGTATTCGGGCTTGATCACCTTGCGGAGGGCCAGTGACAAGGCGTTTGCCGTGCCAGTGTCACACATGCCCGACTGGTATCGGTCGTTCATTTCCCGGATGTCATCCCCGGAAACATCAATCTGTAACATCGTCAGTTTTCTGTTTTTCATGCGATCGTGAGTGGCTGCCACGTGGATGGAAATACGGATGAGTGGTGTTGAAGAATGGGACGCAGTGCCGCTTATGTTCGAAGTTAGATTTTAATCGCCCATTCGACGATGGGGTGAAACCCTACCCATGCGGGCTGTCAATAATTCCCCCGCTGCATCCGCCTCTACCCCCAAACCCCCGCCAGATACCGCCGCGCATCGGCATCACCGGCTGACTCAAACACTTCTTCTACCGCCCCCTCTTCGACAATCGTGCCGGCACCGTTGCGGATCCAGAAGACACCGACGCGGTCAGCAATGCGGCGGGCCTGGGCGAGATTGTGAGTCACGATGACGACTGTGACCCGACCGCGCAAGGCGGCGATGTGCTCTTCGACCACGGCCGCAGCCATCGGGTCAAGCGCACTGCATGGCTCGTCGAAGAGAATCACCTCGGGATCGAGGGCGAGGGCCCGCGCGATGCAGAGGCGCTGCTGCTGTCCACCGGAAAGTTTCATCGCACTCTCATCGAGGCGTGACGAGACTTCCTCCCACAGACCGACCTCGCGGAGACTCTGCTCGGTCTTTTCCGCAATGAGGGCACGCGGCAGCCCATGCTCGCGGAGAGGGATCTCGAAGTTGCGCCGGATCGAGTGGGGGAATGGATTCGGCTTTTGAAAGACCATCCCGATGCGTCGCCGCAGGGCGAGGACATCGAGGACGGGATCGGTCAGCTCGGTCCCCGCTCCATCGCGCACACTGCCCTCGACACGGCAGCCGGGGATGAGATCGGTGAGCCGGTTCATGGCGTGGAGGAGCGAACTTTTTCCGCATCCGGACGGCCCCACCAGCGCGGTGATGCCGCAGTCGGGGATCTCGAGATTGACGTCACGGACGGCGGTGAAAGCCCGGTAACGGACGGCTACTCCGGAGAGGGAGAGTCCGCCACAGCCGCAGCCGGAGGGGGTGGAGCGGGAGGAAGTCGGGGTCATGTGGAAAGGTGACGGCGTTGCCAGCGAGCCGCGAGCGTGGCGACAGCGGCGTTGATGAGGAAGATGAGAACGAGCAGCACCAGAGCCGAGGCCGAAGCGGCAGCACTGCCGTTGGGGATGTTCATGGCGAGATCGTAGATGTGGACCGAGAGCGCCCGACCGGAATCGGCGGGCGAGTCCGGCCATCGCGTCGCGTAGCCGCTCGTGAAAATAAGAGCGGCGGTCTCCGCGAGGGCGCGACCGACCCCGAGAGTGATCCCTACGAGGATGCCGGGAAGGGCGGCGGGGAGTAGTATTTTCGCAATTGTCGTCGTTCCCGTGAGTCCCAGCGCGGCGGCGGCGGGCCGCAGGTCGGCGGGGAGGCTTTGCAGTGCCGAGAGGGTTGTCCGCACGAGGAGCGGCAGGATCATGCATGCAAGGGTGAGCCCCCCTGACAGAATCGAAAAACCCAGCCCGAGGACCTGGCAGAAAAAGCTCATCCCGAAGAGACCAAAGACGATCGAAGGCACACTCGCGAGGAGATCGACAGCACCGGTGATGACCCGCGCCGGTCGGCTTCCCTGTCTCACCATCTCGGAAAGCCAGACCGCGCAACCTACCCCGGGCGGAATCGCGAAGACGAGGGCGAAAGCGAGGATCATCACCGTCGAGACGAGGACCGGACCGATCCCGCCGCTGCGCCCGCCCCCCGACACTTCCCCGGTGAGAAAGGACCACGAGAGATGCGGCAGCCCGAGCTTCACGAGATCCCACAGGATCCAGCCCAGGACCACGAGAGTGATCGCACAGGCGAGGGCCCCGGCAAAGCCGAGAGCGAGGTCTCCAGGACGACGGGGGCGGGGTGAAACAGGGTGGGCCATCGTTTGGTGCCAAGCTCAGTTCACTGCCGGTTCGTCGTTCCCTTTTCGAAAGGCCAACCAACCGACGAGGGCCGCCGTCAGCAGCACGAGGACGAGACCGGCAGTGAAGAGGAGTGCCTTGTGCGAACTCGTCGCATAGCCCATCTCGAGCGCGATCGTCGCGGTGACGGGCCGCACGGGATCAAAGATGCTCTGGGGAAATTTCGCGATATTGCCGCACACCATCACCACTGCCATGGTCTCCCCCACCGCCCGCGCGATCGCGAGGAGAACGCCACCGAGGATGCCGCGGCGCGCGGCGGGCAGGGCGATATGCCAGACCGTCGCGACCCGCCCCAACCCGAGGCCGGCGGCAGCGAGGTGTTGCGTCTGCGGCACCGCACGCAAGGCTGACTGACTCGTGAGGGCGACGGTCGGGAGGATCATGAGGGCGAGCACGATCCCCGCCGCGAGGAGGCTCTGCCCCGGAGGATGAAGGCGATTGATCATCGGCACCAGCACGGTGAGACCCCAGAGTCCGAAGACGACCGAGGGCACTCCCGCGAGCAGTTCGAGGGCGCGCTCGTTCCACACAGCGAGTCGATGCGGCAGATAAAACTGGTGAAAGACCGCCCCGGCGATCCCGAGCGGCGCGGCGATGAGAATGGACAGTGCCGTGACGAGAATCGAGGCCGCGAGCATCGGCAGCAGGGCGTACTGCGGATCGCGCTCCGATCCCGGCTGCCAATGTTCGTCGAGAAAGAGCCGCGGGAGGACGCCGTCGCGCAGGGCCGGCATCGCCCCGGCCACGAGAAAGACTGCGATAAGGAGGACGACACTCCCTGAGAGGAAAGCGAGGAATCCGAGGCAGGTCCGCAGGATCCTGTCACTTCGTGATCGGGACATAGAGATGGAATTCGATGAGGTCGCGATTCTCCGACGCGGTGAGGAAGTCGCGAAACTCGCGGGCGAGCACCGGCACTTCTCCCCGGGAGACGATCTGAAGCGGGCGCATAATGGGGAACTTCCCCGCCGCCACATTTTCATTGGTCGGCTCGATGCCGTCACAGCGAGTCAGCTTCACGGGGGTCCCGGCGGCCGCCTCGCTCGCGGCCGCGCCGATCGAGACATAGGCGATCGCATTGGGGTCGGCGACCACAGTCCTGATCGCCTGCTGGTTTTCACCGACGACGATATCAGCGACGATGTCGGCGCTGTCGAGACCGGTGTAATCAAGAAAGACCTCGAGGGTGGCGCGCCCTTCGGCCTTGCTTGCAACGGTGATCTTCGCATCAGCTCCTCCGAGCAGTTTCCAGTTCGAGATTTTTCCGGTGTAGATATTGATGAGATCCTGACGGGTGAAATTCGACACGACATTGTCGCGATGGACGATGACCCCGACCCCGTCAACGGCGATGCGGTAGGCGGTGAGCGCGGACTCATCGGGTTTCAGCTCGCGCGAGATCATGCCGAAGGTGGCGCGGCCGTAGAGGGCGTCGGCGATCCCGCGCGAGGATCCACCCGTTTGCACTTCGACTTTTGCACCGGGGTGTGTCGATTCGAATCGCTCTGCGACGTCGGCCACGAGTGGTGCCACGGTACTCGATCCGGTGAGGACGATGGTTTCACCAGCCTCCCTTTTCGAGCACGAGGTCAGGGCTATCGCCAGAGTGAGGAGTAAGGGAGGGATTTTCATTTTTCTTTTGCTGGAAAAGTAATCTGGCAGCAGCCCAGGTCGATGATCTCGCCCTTGCGACGAAGCTCGACCGAGGAAGTGAGCCGATAGAGGACCGCCTTGCCGTCGCGCTCGGACTCGACGATCCCCGCCTCCCGCAGTTGCTTCAAATGATGCGAGAGCAAACTCTGCTCGACCTGCAGTGCCGCCTGCAACTCGCCCACATGGCAGGGCTGTTTCAGGAGTTGCCGCACCACTGCCAGACGAGTCTCGTCGGCCAACGCCTTTAACATCGCCGCACACGAGATCTCCCCGGCGGCGGTGTCGCGCTTCATTTTGAAGGGATCGACTTTCATGAATGGATTTTGATATGAAAATCCACTCAAGTCAACAGAGTATGCCCGGTGACCTGACAGGGTTGCAGGCGGGGGCTGAGGCGGGGGCTGAGGCGGGGAGGATCACCGCATACGCGTCCGCTCGGCCCTCCCGGTGGCCGGATTCCTTTCTTGTCACAGTTTAAGACACTGCGCTACGCTTCGGCCATGAGTCCCCGCGTTGCCTTTTTCCTCATTATTTCCTTTGTCACTTTCCTGGCCGAGGGCGGCAATTCTGAAACCTCTGCCGAAGCGAAAGATCTCGTTAGCATCGTAATCACCGCTGCGGGAGGCGAGGAAAAACTGCTCCGGGTCTTCCGCATGAAAGAACGTTTCAACTCCGGTCCCATCCTCATCGAGGCGACGGCGGCGAGCACCCGCGATTCCATCCTCGAAGCTCCCGCCTACTGGTGGGTGGGCGGCAATGACCGCACTGATGAGCCGGCCAAGTTTGACGTGTGGGCCTGGACCCTCGTCGCCCTGACCGATCCCAAAGTCGTGATCGAATCGCTCGAAGGGGTCGAAGAAGACGGAGCGAAGACGCTCGGGCTGCGCCTCTCGGGTGCGATAGACCCGGCTCTCGACCTCTATTTCCATTCCGAAACGCATCGACTCATCCGCATGGACTGGCGCAACGACATCTACCGCTTCAGCGACTGGCGTGTGCACGATGGAGCGGGCTACCAGGCGAAGACCGTGATCTACAAACGCAAGACGAACGTGCCGTGGTTCTACCACGAGGTCACCGGAATCGAAAGACTCGAGAAAGCCCCCGCAGACCTGCCCCGCTGAGGACGGACTCCATTCAGCGAGGTAGGGCGAGGCGTCCCCGCCGAGCCGCGATCGTTGAAGGATCCCCCGCAGGCCCGACGGCTCACCGGGACGGTTCGCCCTACCTTCCGGAAAGGGCGAAACAGGGCAGCAACTTCACTCGTCCTCTGTCACACGTGTCTTGTCCCAGAAGGTGGCAAAGAAGATCACGGCGATGATCGCGGCGAGGATGGCGGGGAAAATCCAGAAGGCTTTCCACTGCTCCATCGTCGTGCCGAGGAGAGCAGGGTCGATCGAGGCTGGTAGATCGACGGAGAAGAGTTTGGCCATTTTTTCCCCGAAGCTGAGCTCGACGACAGGACGGGCGGCCTGGATCGCGTCATTGAGCGGAGTGTAACCGGGCACTTCGGCGAACTTGGCTGCGGCCACTTTGAAACCGATGAACATGCCGAGCCCCTGGGTCACAAACACGAGCAGTCCCTGGACCTGGCCGCTCACGGCCCGCGGGGCGATCTTGTCGGCATACATGAAGCCGGTCACGAAGAAGAAATCGTAGCAGATCCCGTGGAGGGCGATGCCGGCGAAGATCATCCAGGCGACCTGGTCGGGGGCGCCGAAGGCGAAGAGCGCATAACGCAGCACCCACGCGCCCATTCCGATGAGGATCATCCATTTCACCCCGAGACGGCGGAAGAAGAAGGGAAGGAGGAGCATGAAGACGATCTCGGACATTTGCCCTATCGTCATTGTCGAGGCGGCCTGCTCGAAGCCGGCATTGGCAAGGAAGTTCGAGGTGTAGGCGTAGTAGTAGGCGAGCGGGATACAGATGAGCCCGGAGCAGATGATGAAGACGAGGAAGCCGGGCTTGGCTAAGAGCTTCCACGCATCGAGCATCAGAAGCGCCCGCAGATTGATGGGCTCGCCTTTTGCCGGAGGCGGCGTATGGGGCAGGAAAAAGGAGAAGATCCCGAGGAGGATCGAGCTGGCGGCGGCGAGCTTGAATATCTCAAGGCTGGAGGTCCAGCCGAGGAATCCGACGACGAGACCGGCGACGATCCAGCCTATCGTTCCCCAGACCCGGACTTTCGGGAACTGGAGCCTCTCGAGGTTCGCAAAGGTGATCGTATTCCCCAGCCCGAGCGTCGGCATGTAGCAGAGCATGTGGGCGACGCAGTAGCTCACGAGGAGTCCGCCATTCCCGGCTGCACCGGCCTGGGCCGCGAGAAAGAGAAAGACCCCGCCGAGGAGGAAGAGCACCGCGAAGACGACCTGCGAGGGGAAAAACCGATCGGCAATGATCCCGAGGAAGAGCGGCGCGATGATCGCCCCGAGAGGCGCGGCATTGTAGGCACTGCCGATCACATCGCCGAGTCCGTTCGTCCCGAGCGCCTGGCCGAGCGTGGCGAACCAGGCTCCCCAGGTGAAGAACTGTAGGAACATCATGATGCTCAGAAGCGGGACGACGGATCGGGAGGTGGTGGATGGGGTGGCCATGCGCGAGAGTAGGAGCAGAGGAGTGAGCTGTAAAGAAGGAAAGGTTTCCGAAAATGCGCGAGCGAGCCGTTTTATTGGTTCCCGATCATCGTGTTCCCCATCATCGATGCCCGAAGATCGAGGAGCCGATCCGCACGAGGGTGGCGCCCTCATCGATCGCGACGGCGAAGTCGTGGCTCATGCCCATGGAGAGCTCGGACAAATCGCAGTGGTGCGCGGCGGCGAGTTCGTCGCGGAGCCCCCGCAGCTTTTGAAAATGGGGGCGCACTTTCTCGAGATCGTCATCGTAGGGCGGCACCGTCATGAGCCCCCGGATCGCGAGATGCGGCAGGGCCAGGAGCTCCCCGAACACGTCCCGCACCCCCGCTACGGGGAAACCGAACTTCGCGTCATCGTTCGCGACATTGACCTGCAGGAGTATCGGCGCGGTGATCCCGAGCTCCCCGGCGATCCGGCTGATCTGGCGGGCGAGGTCGGTCGAGTCGACGCTGTGGATCAAGGCGCAGTGCGGCAGGACCTTGCGGACCTTGTTCTGCTGGAGATGCCCGATGAGGTGCCACTCCACTTCGGCGGGGAGTTCCGGGACTTTCTCGAGGAGTTCCTGCACCTTGTTTTCGCCGAGGACGAGCTGGCCGGCCTCGACGATCTCGCGCACGGTGACGGCTGGCCAGGTCTTCGACACCGCGACGAGGCGGACCGACCCGGGATCGCGACCGGCACGGGTGGCTGCGGCGGCGATGGCGGAGAGGACGGACTGGAGATTTTCAGCAAGGCTCATTTTTCAGGTAGGGCGCGTATTCCCCGTTGATCGAGCCGGACGATACGCCATTCCTGCAAAATCTCGCCTCCGACCCGCTCGTAGAGGTCGATGGCGTTGCGATTCCAGTCGAGCACGCTCCACTCGTAGCGTCCGGCATTCCGGGCGGCGGCGATCTCACCGACTGCTTTGAGGAGTCCTTTCCCCAATCCGAGGCCGCGGAAGTCGGGGCGCACATACAAATCTTCGAGCCAGATCCCGGCCCGGCCGATAAATGTGGAGAAGGTCGAAAAGAAAATCGCATAGCCGACAAGATTATTTTCCACCTCGGCCACGAGTGCTTCCGCCGCCGGATTTTCGCCAAACAGGCTCGCGTGATAGTCGTCCTCCGTCGCAACCACCTGATGACCAAGCGCTTCGAATTCTGCAAGCTCGTGTATCATCGCGAGGATACCGGGAACATCGTTGGGACGGGCCGGACGAATCGCGGCAGCGGGGTCAAAAATTTCTCTCATTTTGGCATTCCTAGCTGAACAGTTGGCACGGGTAGTGCTCTAATGGATCTTGTTAGACGGTCCCAAGATCGAACGACAAAAAGGGTTGAAACCAAAGCGGCAGCCCGGTTGACTACAAGTCTTTTGCAGGTTTTACGGGGGTTTTTCCTGCGCTTGTCAACCGGGTTGTCTGTTTCACTTCAGGGGACGGCACCTCGACCAAGGAGAGAACGTCTCTCACGCTCAAATTGGTCAGTAAAATTGTCCGCAAAGACGCTCATTGCATGCTATCCGAGCGTAGCCGACTATGTAGGGTGAAGCGTCATTTTTCTTACAGTCCCCTCCTTTTTCTTGCGGTGCTTTCGGTTACGGATTCGCTCACGTTCGCCCTTGCCGCCAGCGAAGCGGCTGCGAAGGCAGCGCCGGCCCCGGTCGCGACGGTCACAGAAACCGATCCGGCCAAACCCGCCTTCAGCGCCGAGCAGATTGAGTTTTTTGAAAAAGAAGTCCGCCCCCTCCTCGCCGAGAGCTGTCTCGACTGCCACACCGGCACGAAGGCCAAGGTCGGTCTCGAGCTGAACCATCGTGAGGGCTGGCTCTCGGGGAGCGATTACCGCAAGGTCGTCGATCTGGAAAAACCCGGGGAGAGCATCCTCATCAAGGCAGTCCTCCACACCGGAGAAAAAGGGATCAAGTCTATGCCCGAGAAAGGCGAAAAACTCTCCGCCGACGCCGTTGCCAAGCTGACGACCTGGATCGGGATGGG
>JBDNIL010000395.1:0-7863 GCA_041688355.1 Verrucomicrobiales bacterium
GCTCCGATTTTCGTCCTCGATGTATTCCCGAATACACCTGCGGGGAAAACCGGATCGCGCCTTGTTTTTTCAAGGCTTGGCTGCGCATCGCCAAAACTCTCATGAATAAATCAGGTTAGACCCTTTGCCAAAAATCTTTGCCGAAAAACTGATTGTTTTTTGGGGTTGGCAATTGGCTCGCTTCGCTCGGATCGCTGATCAAGATCAGCCAAACTTCCCCGTAGCGTCGTTCCGCTCTCAGTCACGCAGCCCGCTGCGCTCCTCCGTTCGCGCCTAGCCACGGAAAAGTTTGACTCGATCTTTTCGGCAAATCTTTTTGGCAAAGGGTCTAAAATGTCATCACCGCCGCACCCGGCTGACAAACGCCACAACTCCCACCGCCATCACCGCGAGCAGGATCGTGCCGGCATTGAGCCAGCCCTTCTACCCGTGCCAGATTACGGCATAACCGAGCGCCCCGGCGAACGCGACATAGTAGAGAAAAACCACGAAGGTCCGGCGGATGATGATGCCTTCGCGTCCGAGCAGCCCGACCGTCGCGGCGGCGGCGACGACGTTATGGACGCAGATGACATTGCCCGCCGCACCCCCGACCGCCTGCAGGGCGACGACCCAGCCGGGATCGACGCCAATCCTTTCCCCGACGCCGAACTGGAAGAGTGAAAACATCATGTTGCTCACCGTGTTCGACCCGGCGACGAAGGCCCCGAGCCCGCCGATGAGCGGGGCCACGAGCGGCCAGCCCGATCCCGCGAGATCAGCGATGCCGGTGGCGAGAGCGATGGGCATTTTCTCATATCCGGCCGCCCCACCCGCGCTGTTGAGGAAGACCTGCACCATCGGCACGGTAAAGATGAGCGCGACCGAAGCCGCCGCCGCCGTGCGGCCCGAATCGACCCAGGCGCGGCGCACTCCCGCAAAGGAGAGCTTATGCAGGACCGCCGCCGCCAATGCGGCGACGAGGAAGACCGTCCCCGGCAGGTAGAGCGGCTGCACCGAGACCGCGATCTCCGACCCGAAGAGATTTGGCAGATCCAGAGAGACCGATTTCAGCCACCCGCCAAGTGGCAGGGACTTCAGCCGCGTCAGCACGAGCACTCCCGCGACGATCAGATAGGGAGCCCAGGCGCGGAGCTGGCTCATCATCGGGGCATCCGACTTTGCTTCGCGTAGATCGAGCGTGCCCGACCAGTCCTGCGGCCAGGTCTCGCGGGCCTCGAAGTCCCAGGGGCTTTCCCGTGGAGGCATCAGGAATCCCCGCTTCGCCGCCGTGATCACCACGAGCAGCCCGACCGCGCTGCCAATGAGACTGGGAAACTCGGGACCGAGAAAGCGGGCCACGAGGCAGTAGGGAATCGTCATCGCGAGGCCGGCGAAAATCGCGAACTTCCAAATGGCAAGGCCCTCTGCCCAGGAACGGTGTTTTCCAAAAAAGCGGGTCATCAGGCAGACGACGAGGAGCGGGATGAACGTCCCGACAATCGCATGCGTCAGAGCGATGCGACCGCCTAGGAATCCGAGGAAGTCCGCCCACTCCGCGTGTCCGTTCTGCGCCGCGTAGGCAAGCACGGCGGGGTCGCCCGCAAGGCCGTTGCTGATCCCGACGAGGATAGGTGTGCCCACCGCACCGAACGAGACCGGGGTGCTCTGGATAGCCATCCCCGCGACGACCGCCGCCATCGGGGGAAATCCCAGACCCGCGAGGAGCGGCACACACACCGCCGCCGGAGTCCCGAACCCGGCCGAGCCCTCGATGAATGAGCCGAAGAGCCACGCGATGATGATGACCTGGATACGGCGGTCCGGCGACACGCCGATGAATCCCGAACGGATCGCCCGCAGGCCGCCGCTCTCACGCAGGGTGTTGAGCATCACGATGGCGCCGAAGATGATAAAGATCATCGTCGCGGCGATGAGGACGCCATTGACCGTCGCCGCCGCGATCTGGACCAGCGGCGTGCGCCACACTGTGACCGCAAGCCCGACCACGGTGAGATAGCACAGCGGCATCGCCCGGGCCGCCGGCCAACGCAGGCCGACGAGGAATAGCGCCACCACCCCAATCGGGAGTACGGCGAGGGCGGAGAGGAGGTAGGGCGACATGGGGAGCGAGTGACAAGTGGTGGGGAGTAAACGAAATTTCCCGCTCCCTGCAAAGCATGAAGCCATCCGCCGCCTCCGTGCCTTCAATCAGTCGCAGTCGTAAGATTCTCTTCGAGCCGCTGACACGGAGGAAGTCGTCCGTTCTTCGGCGATTTCGACCTCGTCTTCTGCGTGCTCATCGCGGCTTCTCTCGCCGCCGCCTTCGCCTCCCCGATCCGACACGCGATTGGGGATCTCTCCGTCACGACCGATGATGAGGACGAGGAGAGACTCCGGCGCCCCGCCTGATTGTGACGAACCGGGTGATCTCACTCGAAGACGCTCAGCTCGACATTCGCCTTGCGCAATTTGCGGCTCAGTCCGCGGCTGAGGTTTTCGAGCAGCTTGATTTTCACGCCAGGATGCTCAACACCGAGTTGGTCGAGTGCCTCGACGGTGAGCATCTCGCACTCGACTGCGGAATCCGCGAGGATCGTCGCGGACCGGGGGGATCGGTCAATCAGCGCCATTTCGCCGAAGAACATTCCCGAGGAAAAGGTCGCGAGCCGCTTGCGCGCACCGTTCGTCCCTACCCAGACAATGACGCGACCTTTCTTCAGTAGAAAGAGTTCCCTCGCCTCGGTCCCGACTTCGATAATCACTTCCCCCTTTCCAAACTTCCGCGACCCGAGGCCCGCCGAGAGAATCGAGATCTCTTCCTCCGAAAACCCTTCAAGCAATTCAAACTCAGCCAGTGCCGCCGACTCGCCTTCGGAATGGACGAATCCGAGGCGCTCAAGGAGACAATCCTCGCAATACTCGAGCGCGGAGTCGTTGTCCTCGAAAGTACGGAAAACATCGGATGCGCCGTCTCCGAGCTTCGTTCGGAAGACCCGCCCAAGGAGAGATGCTTTCTCCGGATGAGTGAAGGCGAGGCTTTTCCCCTCGGCGGCGAGGCCGCAGACCAATTCGAAAACAAGGCGGGCGGCGCAGGAATTGATGCTCAGAACGTGTCCGAAATCGAGGATCAAAAACTCGAGTCCGGTGGCTTCCCGTTCGAGCACCTCGTGTACCGCCGCTTCCATGCTACTGAAGGTGAGATTGCCCTGTAGTTGCAGGACAACAATGCTGCGACCACGCGTTTTTAGGAGCGCCATCTCTTCGGTGGATCTGACCCGATGCGAGTTGACGCGCGATCCGTCGAAGGAGAGACGAACTGCTCCGTCCCTCATGCCCCGACGATCAAAGAGGTGCAGCTCGAGCCGTTGCGACAGCGCCTCGCAAACCCGGATGCCGCGGACGCTGTTTCCATGCGAGTCGAGGCGCGGGAAAAAGACCCCGATGCCGAGTTGCCCCGGGAGGACGGCGATGATGCCGCCGGCGACTCCGCTCTTCGCCGGCCCAATCGTACATTCCGCAACTGCCCATGACGCTGAGCATGTTGGCGACGCAATCCCCCCGCACCGCCTGCTTCCCGGTGAGAGGATTGACCCCGCGGTTGGCCAGTGTCGCCGCCATTACCCCGAGATCCCGGCAGGTCACAGAGACCGAACATTGCTGGAAATACAGCTCCACTGTGCGGTCGGGATGACTCGTGAGGATATCGAAATTGCGCAACATGTGTCCGATCGCCCGATTGCGATGCCCCGTAGCGCTTTCACTTTGATAGACCGTTTCATCGATCTCGAGTTCACGCCCTGCAAAAGCGGAAAAGCCCTGGAGGATTCGCCGCACTCGCGGGCCCAGCACCGTTCCCGGGATGAGCCCCGCAGTGGCGATGGCACCGGCATTGATCATGGGATTCAGCGGGCGCCCCGTGCCGGTCTCGAGACTGATGGAGTTAAAGGCGTCGCCGGTGGGATCGACCCCGACTTTGGCGATGACGTCCGCGAGACCGTTGTCTTCCAGGGCGAGACCATAGACGAAGGGCTTGGAGATCGATTGGATCGTGAAAGGGATGTCAGCGTCGCCGACTTGATAAACCTGCCCGCTCGCTGTGACAAGACAGATGCCGAACCAATCGGGATCCGCCGTTGCGAGCTCGGGAATGTAGCTGGCGACCTCTCCCTCATCCACCCCCTTCAACTCTTGATGCAGGGATTCGAGAAATTCAACGATGGGGGATTTCATGGGATTTCGCTACGCAGAGCTCGTTGACCCTAAGCATCTTCCGTGCCAAATGAGAGCGTGAATGGCGGCCTTTGCGAAGCCGGCCGAAGAGGGGCGATCCGGTCACCCGACCCTCTTCGCCTCTATCACTTCGAGGTCATGACATAGCGGCCGTCCCAATCCTCGCCCGGCGGGTCCACCTTCATGGCAAGACAGCGCTCGACCATGACGAGGGAAGGATTGGTGGAGACGCCCGGCAGCGAACCCCGCTGAGAGGGCTCGAGAACGGCGGACCGTTCGAAAGTGGCTCTCGCAAGGTCCCAATCGCGGGCGAGGTAGCTCTCGATGCCTCCGGAGTAAAGCTCGATGCACTCCTTTGCCATGTCGGGGAGATCCGAACGAAAGCCCAGGATCTCGAAAATTTCGGCCGGCTGAGTGCGCCCTTTGACCACAATTTTATCGAGGTATCGATAGGCGATGTCGTCCTTTTCAGCGATCGCTGCGAGACGCGTTTCCCCGGTGATCATGTTGTAGACACCGTAGCTCTTTGCTCCGCTTTCGCAGCGTGCCGCGAGATTCACAGTGTCACCCATCATCGTGTAGTTGAAACGACGCGGCGACCCCATGTTGCCAATCACGGCCGATCCGGTGTTGAGCCCGATGCGTGTCTGCATCTGGTGGACGATGTCCGGCCAGCCACCCTCGGTGCGCCATTTTTCCCGCAGTTCGGCCTGCTTTTTCTGCATCTCGATGGTAGCGGCGCAGGCGCGATAGGCATGATCGGGAAAGTGGAGGGGCGCCCCGAACATGCCGACGATGGCGTCGCCGATGTACTTGTCGAGGGTGCCGCCACGATAGACTAAGATGTCAGTCATGGCCGAGAGGTAGTCGATCATGAGGATGACGAGACGCTCGGCCCCGAGTTTCTCGGAGAAGGTGGAGAATCCCTGGATGTCGGAGAAGAAAGCAGTGATTTCCGCCTCCTGGCCGCCGAGTTTGGGGTCTTCGCCGGAGGAGACCATTCGTTCGACGACCTCTGGCGAGACGTAGGTGCCGAAGAGATTTTTGATGCGGTTTTTTGCCTGCCTTTCGAGGACGAGTCGGTCGATAAGTGCTCCGCCATGGACGAGGAGGAACCCGAGCACGGGCAGAAAAAACGGCAATTGCATACTCTGGCTGCGAAAGATAAAAAAGGCCGTCGCCGCATAGGCTGCGACGAGGAGTGCGGGCACGATCGCGCTGAGAGCGACGGAGGATTTCCTCAGGAAATAGAGGGTTCCCCAGGCGAGCGGGAGCCATCCGAGCAGAATCTGCCAGAGCGGAACGATGCGGAGGTAGTCGGACTGGAGGATGTTGTTCAGCGCGACGGCCTGAACGTGGACGAGAGGTTCCAAAGGAGAGAAAGGCGTGGGGCCGAAATCGGAGAGGCCTTGCGCCATCTGACCGACGAGAACGACCTGCCCTTCGACGGCCGGGCGATTGTCGGGCCACTGCGAAGTGATCTCAAAATCTCCGAGCCACTCCATCAGGCCAACATAGTCGACTGGTTCGAAAGCCTTCTTGCCACGATAATTCAGCAACATGAAACCGCCTTCGTCGATCGGGACGCGATGGACGGACCCCTCTCCTTTTCCGATCCGAACGGAATCACCGAGTATTACTTCGACGTCCTCGCCGCGCGCTCCCTCCAACTGCATCAGGGTCTGTAGGACCAGGGAAGGATAGACGCGCCCGCCGAAGCCCACGACAAGAGGTACCTTTCGCCGAATGCCGTCGATGCGGGAGGGTGGCGAATTTACAAATCCCGTCCACGAACTCTGCGCGATCGACTCGATGGGAACGGAACCGTTCGGCGCCTGAAGAAGGTCGAAGTAATTCCCTGTAAAACGCTCAAGCGGTTTGGTTTTGCCAATGGAAGGTCTCTCGTAAGCTTCTGCATCGATGTCGGTGGCGTCGACGACCGCTCCGGTAATCGCGCCGGGGATCAGTTCGAGCTCGCTCACAAACGCGGCATCGTTTGCGGGATCGCCACTTGGCTCGGAGAAAAAGAAATCATAGACGACAACGGCGGGAGGCCTCAGCGAGATGCGTTTGAGGAATTCCCCGTGGTAGGCGCGAGTCCAGTCCTGCCAGCGCCCAAGAGTCTTCAGCGAATGCTCCCCGATGCCCACCAACAGGATCCGTGAATCCGCCGGCGGGTCCGAAGACTCCCGGACCCGAAATCGCCAATCGACGGTCACGTTCTCCATCTGCTGCGACAAGTCCAGACGAGAGAACGCTGCTAGCGCCCCTGCCACCGCGAGCGGAGCGAGCAAGGGTAACAAGACACCGCGAGTTCGGGATTTTTCTTTCATAACTGTGACAACCAGATCGTCAACCCTCGGGATTAGTCAAATTTCAAGAAAATAGCGCTCGCGAAGCGATTAGTTTTTCACTATTGATATAGAAGAGATTAAAGGGCGGTTTCGCCCGGTCACCCAAGTCGGTTAGTCGTTTCTGCGTCCACCCATTCTTACGAGATGACAAGCCCGAAAACCATTCTGTTTGTAGCAGTTCCACTCATCGCCCTCATCGCCCTCATCGCGTGTTCATCCTACGCCCAGGATGAAGCGCCGAAAAGTGGCAAAGTCAGTGTCTCCGTCGGTGATGTGAAAGTCACCCCGCCCGGCGGTGCCGCCGCCGCTTTGACGGCCGGCGATATCGTCGCGACCGGCAGCACTGTCACGACAGGCGCCGGTGCCCGCGCCGTGATCGTGATGACTGCTCGATCCGCGATTCGGGTCGGTGAAAATTCCATCATCCTCATTGAGGAAATCGACGAGACGGTCAATCCGCCGAAGGTGACGATAGACGTAAAAGACGGCAGCCTGGGAGCCCTCCTCAAGCCGGGAGCCGGGGCCGAAATGGACTTCAAAATCAAGACGCCCAGCGGCATCGCCGCCGCACGGGGCACCTATTACGCTATCGTGGTTGAAGACGGCAAGGGCTTCGCCCAAGTGAAAGAGGGCAAGGTCGAGATCATTCCCGCCGCTCCGGCGAACCCGAACTAACCTCTCGTTGCAGAGCTCCCCTCCCAGATGACTTGCCGCCGCCCAGTCCCCTTAACCAGCAGGGCCGTGGCGTGCCTCCTCCTCCTCGTTCTTCCGTGTCTCCCCCCATTCGCCGCAGCCAATCCCCAGGGTGGCGCGGTACGTCAGGGGCGGGTGCAGTTTCAACAGAGCCGCGGTCAGCTGAAGATTCATCAGCAATCCCAACGGGCCGTGATCGATTGGGAATCCTTCTCGATAGCCCGGGGCGAAACGACGCGTTTTCTCCAACCGAACAGCTCGGCCGCCGCGTTGAACCGGGTGCGTGGCGCCTCGGCTTCGGAGATCGAGGGAATGCTGCGTGCGAATGGCAAAGTCTACCTCATCAATCCGAACGGCATCCTCATCGGTCCGGGCGGTACGATCGACGTGGGCGGTTTTGTCGCCTCGACTCTCGACACCGGCGATGACCAATTCATGAAGGGCGGCGACCTGCGTTTTTCGGGCAACTCCGATGCCGCCGTCATCAATCTTGGCTCGATCAGCGCACTCGACGGAGATGTCGTGCTGATGGGTGCCTCGGTTCTGAACGCCGGAACGATCCGCGCCCCACGCGGCACCGCTGCCCTCGCCGCTGGCAACGACA
>JBDNIL010000396.1:0-5547 GCA_041688355.1 Verrucomicrobiales bacterium
CGGGTCCGTCGAACATTTTCTCCGAGAGAGCATAGCCGAGCTGGGCGTCGGCCCTCGCGATAAGATCGCGCACTACCTCATATTTCTCGGCGAGATCGCGGCCCATTCCGACGGTCTGGGCTCCTTGTCCGGCAAACAATAATATCGCTCTTTTCCCCATAATAAGGCCGCTACTCAAACCGGTATCCCCGTCTCTGCAACGGGTTTTTGGAATCGCTGGGGGCGAGCGCGAGTGGAAACGATTGACTTGGGAGCAGGGATCGGGTCACGATCCCCTTAATGAAAGTGATTCGATCAGGAAAAGTAGCCTCCGCATGGCTCACCGCAGGTCTCGCGGGTGCGCTCTCTGTGGCCTCTGTGGCCTCTGTGGCGGCGGAGACGGATGAGCCCCGGCCAAATATCGTGATCATCCTCGCGGATGATCTCGGATTTTCAGACATCGGCTCCTACGGCGGCGAGATTCGCACGCCGAACCTCGACCGCCTTGCCTCCGAGGGGCTACGGTTTTCCCGTTTTTACAACTGCGCCCTCTGCGGGCCTTCACGGGCGGCCCTGATGACGGGACTGCAACCTCATGACGCCGGCATCACCGACTGGACCGGCCTGCTCAGCGGGCACTCGGTGACGATCTTCGAGTTGCTGAAACGGGCCGGCTACGCCACCTGCGCGGTGGGGCGGCTCGATATGGTGACGGCGGAGAACTGGCACGATCCGGCAAAGATCGGCCGCCACGTCGATCGGTTTTTTGGCACGACCGGGCACAAGGGGCCGGGAAATTACTTTAAGGATGTGCGCAATACCGATTTTTTTCGGGACGGCGAACCCTACTCCATTCCCGAAGGCGGTTATAAGACTGATCTCATCACTGACTTTGCGGTGGACTTCATTCACGATTCAGATCGCGGCGAACCGTTCTTTCTCTATCTCTCCCACTACGCGCCGCACTGGCCGCTGCACGCGAAGCCCGGCGACATCGCCAAATATCGTTCGGCCTACCGGGAACTCGGCTGGGACCGCGCCCGGGAGCGGCGGATGGAGAGGCTCGTGAGTCTCGGGGTCATGCCGCCCGGGACCCGGCCAGCTCCCCGCGACGCACGTGCGGTGCCGTGGGAGGATTCAAAATATCAGGACTGGGAAGCCGAGCGCATGGCGGTCTACGCGGCGCAGGTCGATTCCCTCGATCAGAGTGTCGGTCGGGTCATGGCGGCGCTCGAGGCGGCCGGCGCCGAACAGGATACACTCGTTCTCTTCCTCTCTGACAATGGCGCGGCGGAGACTGCGGTCGGTGATCTCGACAAACCCGGAGAGACCTGGCGCAGCGACGGCGTCGCGACCCGGTCGGGCAATCGTCCCGATGTCATGCCCGGTCCCGCCGACACTTTCCAGACGGCCGGTCCGGCCTGGTCGGGACTTTCCAATACCCCGTTCCGCGAACACAAGCGCACTGCCTACGAGGGAGGGATCGCCTCTCCGCTCATTGCGCGGTGGCCTGCGGGGATAAAGGAGCGGGGGCAATGGACCCGTGAGCTCACGCCTATCACCGATCTTCCCGCGACCCTTCTCGATCTTGCCGGAGTGGAATATCCTGATCGCTTCGACGACCGGACCCTGCTCCCGATCGCCGGGAAATCTCTCCTTCCTCTCTTTCGTGACGGAGCGCGCGACGGCCATGGCGCTCTCTTCTGGAGCATCTCCGGCCATCGAGCCGTGCGGGAGGGCGACTGGAAACTGGTGTCTCCGAAGGACCCCCCGAAGGAATCTCCCTGGGAACTCTACGACCTCTCCCGCGACCCTACGGAATTAAACGATCTCGCCGCTGCAGAGCCCGACCGGGTCAGGCGAATGGAGGCTCTTTTCCTCAAATGGCGGAACGATCCGCCTGCACCATGAAACGCCGCCGCCTCCTCCTCTCGACCTTTGCCGGATTGACCGCAGCCCGGACCTTTTCATCGATCCGCGCCGAGGACCGGCCGGGTGAGATCTTTTCACAAGCGTTTCGCCGGGTGAGTGCCTCGTGCGATTTCAGGGAAAGTATCGCTCCATCTCCCGATGCGGGATGCCCGCCTCTTCGAACTCATCACCGCAGACGGTGAAGCCGAGCGATTCATAAAACGCCATGGAGTGAACCTGGGCGTGGAGGCGGAGACACTCGTCTCCGCGCTGCCGCGCCGTCTCCATCGCGGCAGAGAGGAGCGACCCGCCTACTCCGCGCCGCCGCCAAGAGGCCCGCACCGCCATGCGTCCGATCCGTCCCTGTGGGAGGAGGCGTGCCGTACCGATGGGGCTGCCGTCAAAGTCGCACGCGAGGAAATGGATCGAGACAGGATCGTCCTCATCGATCTCGATCTCTTCGGGCACGCCCTGCTCGACCACAAAAACCTCGCGACGAACCTTGAGCAACTGAGCTTGCGAGGAGTCCCAGGTGACCTGATGGATGGTGAAAAGATCGGGCATGGGAGCAGCGCCCTGCGCTCAGACCAGTTCCCGCATCGGCTTGTAGCCGTCCACGAGGAAGTGGGGACGTCCCGAGAGATCTTCGAGCAGGACCTGATTGGCGTTGATCCCGAGCTGATGATAGATCGTGGAAAAGACTTCGCCGAAATGCACGCCGCGATCGGCGATCTCGCCGCCGAGCCTATCGGTCGCCCCGATCACCTGACCGGTGCGTAGCCCGCCGCCGGCGAGGAGTGCGCCGCCGACGCGGGGCCAGTGGTCACGCCCGGCGTCTTTGTTGATCATCGGCGTCCGGCCGAATTCGCCCCAGGCCACGACGAGGACATCGTCGGCCATGCCGCGCTCGTGCAGATCCTCGATGAGGGCGCTGAGGCCCTGGTCGAAGAGGGGTGCGTGCGAGCGCATCCCCGAAAAGTTTTCACTGTGGAAATCCCAGCGACCGAAGTTCAGGGTGACGCAGCGCGCCCCGGCCTCGACGAGACGGCGGGCGAGGAGGAAGTGCTCGAGATTGCGCGGTGCCCCGTCGCCGAAGTTGCGCGCGTCGCCCTTGCCGTAGCGCTCGCGCACGGCGGGGCTTTCGTTGTCGAGATTGAGGGCTTCGGCGAGTTCGCTCGAGGTCAGCATGCCGAAGGCCTGTTCGTGGAATTCGTCGAGACCCTCCATCAGGCCGGTCGCGTCCGCATCGCGGCGGAATTGATCAAAGGCATTGAGCAGTCCGCGCCGCTCATCGAGCCTGGTCGGGGTGAGGGCATCGAGGGTGAGATCTTTTTGCCCGGGGCCCGAGGGTTTGAAGGGGCCGTTCCCGAAGCCGAGGAATCCCGGCTTGCCCGAAGAACCGTAGGGCGGGTGCCCGGCCTTCGGGGCGAGACCGACGAAGGGAGGGACGTTCGCATTGACCGGACCCATCAGCTCGGACATGACCGCTCCAATCGAGGGCCACCCGCCGGGCGGCTGGCCTATCGTGTCGAGGGTCGAGCCGACCTTGCCGGTGTAGCACATGAAAGAATCGTGGCTGCCGTTGGGGGCCCCGTAGAGCGAGCGGATCGGGACGCACTTGTCCATGATCTTCGCCAAACGCGGCATCAGTTCGCAGATCTCGATGCCGGGGACGTTCGTGGGGATGGGGCGGAACTCGCCTCGCATCTCCTTCGGGGCGTCCATCTTCAGGTCATACATGTCCTGGTGCGGGGGCGCGCCCGCCATGTAGATCATAATGACCGCCTTTTTCGAATTCTTCAGTCCGGAGAGTTGCTCGGCCTTGAGCAGACCGGGCAGGGAAAGGCCGCCCATGCCGAGTCCGCCGATGCGCATGAAGTCGCGCCGCGACAGGCCATCACAAAAACGCGACTTGGGGGAACTTGAACCGGAGATCGTCAACATGGCGATAGTTAAACCCTGAAAATGCCCCGTGGCCACGAGTTCGGGGAGACGCGATCACGCGCCGCCGCACCATCACGCGAGCCGCATCGTACTCTTTACTGGCGTCGTGAATCGGGCAAAAAGTAGCATCGGCATCCTGCCGATGGCCCGTGCCGGCACCCCCGAACCGCAGCCTGCCGCCCCACGTTCGTTCTTGCTTCGACTTCTCGTTCTCAGACCGTATGCGGTCTTGCCGGACCCTCTTGGCTCACGCTGCCGGCGCTCGGGGCATGAGGCGACGGAAATGGGCCGTGGGTCTTCGCCAGCAACGTCACGACGGCGAAACTGCGAGGGTGTTTCGCGTTTGAGATCTTCGAGGCCCTGCGCACCGAAGCACCCGAAACCGCCCACGAGATGCTCTTCCCGCCGCCTTCAGCTCCTCGTCCCCTGGAAACCGGGTCACGATCCCGCGCAATCGTTCGCTCGGGCCGGGCTCCGCTACCTTGTCACGGGCTTGTCGGGCGCGCAAGGTAGCCGCATCGGGCACCGGCGCGTGCTCCGGCGCGGGCTTGGGTGCTCCAGCGGTCCGGTGTGTAAACCCAATCGGCTCACCGGGACGGTTCGCCCTGCCTTCGTGGTTCCCTTTGTTGTCTTGTCGGGGCGGCGATGGGAGACGGGGCCAGAGACAGGCCCAGGGTCAGAGACGGGGGCCGGGAACAAATTCCGTTTACGCGACGGGGTCAGAACGTATTCCGAATTTCGTATTCTGAGTACAGCTTCATTATTTTTTCTCCTTCCACCCTCGGATACCTTTTGGCAGCCCGGACTCGGACTTCAACGCAAACTCCGGACCTGCACCGACGCGTTGTCGCAAATTCACAGGGACACAATTCACAGGGACGGCCAATAATAACGGAGCCTCACGTCAATCCCCCTTTTACCCGCATCTTGATCCTCTCGCCTCCCCGCTCCACCTCTCGTGCGCCATTCCGACCCACTGATCTTGCGGCACGCGAGCACCTTACGCTGAAAAACGGCACATCCGGTGCGCCGTAGGCACACGAAAGATAAATAACCTGTCCCCAATGTCCCGTGTCCCCAATGTCCCAAGGGCCAACGTCTTATCCAAGAACGAAGCGCCATCCCCGCCTTTTCAACGGAAGGGGGAGCGGCCGAGGGCATCCGATCCCGAAAACTTGAAACGTAAAACCGGAAACTTGAAACTCAGCCACGAAGTGGCGTAGGCGCGGAAGCAGCACACGCGCCACCGCATCGCGGAAGGGCGGGTTTTGCGCTTGCCGAACGATGGGCCTGCGCATCAGACTCGCCGGATGAATGCGCCGTTTCCCCTGATCCTCCGGATCCCCCTGCTCTCTCTCCTCCTGACCGGACCGGTCGCGGCGGCGGAGCTGGCTCCCGTGGTTGCTCTCGAACTCGGTATCTCGGAAGGTAATCCCCGAAACAGCGAGGGAGACTTCGTGCGGTTGCAAGACGGGCGTCTCCTCTTCGTCTACACCCGTTTCACCGGCGGCGGCGACGATCACGACCGTGCCGATCTCGTCTCGCGAGTTTCGGCGGATGGCGGGGTGAGCTGGTCTGATCACGATACACCCGTCGTTGGAAATGAGGGCGGGCTCAACGTCATGTCCGTCTCGCTCCTCCGTCTGCACGACGGGAAAATCGCGCTTTTTTACCTGCAGAAAAACTCCCTCACCGACTGCCGGCCTGTCGTGC
>JBDNIL010000011.1:0-4899 GCA_041688355.1 Verrucomicrobiales bacterium
ATTCGACGAGTTGCACGGGGGGCGTGCCTTTGATGATTTTGGTCCGAAAATACACAAGGGCGACGATGGTGAAGCGGGAAGGCTCGCCAAGTCCGACAATTGAGAATTAGGCGCTAGAAATGACTTTTCGAAAAACGGAACGTTGGTTATCAACGAGTTATAATTTTTAAACGGTGAAAAAAGTCAAATTTCGGCCTTTTTGGGGTCAATGGTAAGGAACTTGAGTTAGGGTTGCCGGCGCTCGAACGTTGTGGTCACTTCTGGAAACCTCATCATTCAATGGTTGCCGATTTTAAGATTTCCTAACATGTGCGAAGCATGAGGCATGAAACGCTATCGTAAGTTGGAAAAAGGTGGGGGACTCTTCAGTTCCATCGAACACCAACAGGCTGTGGCGGAGAAGAAGACCGGGATCCTGAAGCTGCGCGATCTCATTGATTGGGAGTGCTTCCGCCCGCTGCTCGAAGAAGTATCCGGTTACGCCAAACGCGATTGGAGCAAAGGCGGCCAGCCACCGTTCGACCCCGTCTTCATGCTCAAAGTGCTCGTCCTGCAGAAGTTCCATGGACTCAGCGACGACGCCACTGCAGAGCAGATCTTCGACCGCACCAGCTTCAAAAGCTTTCTGGGATTACAAATCGGCGATGATTTTCCCGACGCCAAAACGATCCGGGACTTCAAGCAACGCATCGAGGCCGAAGGTCGGGAAGGCAGCCGGCGTCTCTTCGAAGCCTTTGGTGACATGCTGGAAGCCAAAGGACTGCTCGCCCGCGAAGGCAGTATCGTGGACGCGAGCTTCGTAGACGCGCCCCGGCAGCGCAACGACCGGGATCAGAACCGGCGCATCAAGGACGGGGAACGTCCCGGGGAGTTTGACGAGAACCCCTCGGTGGGTCGGCAAAAGGACAGTAAAGCGCGATGGTTCAAAAAGAACCACGAGGCGCACTTCGGCTGGAAGAACCACGCCAAGGTGGATTTGAAAACCAAGCTCATCATCAAAGCGGTGACGACCTCGGCGAACGTCCGCGACAGCCAAGTGTTCAAAGATCTTGTGGACGAGCGGGACGAGGCCGTGCTGGCCGACAGCGCCTATCACAGCGAGGATCACGAAGAACATCTCTTGAAGATCGATGCGCAGGAGTTCCTGATGAGCAAAGCGACGCGCAACCACCCTCTGAGCGAAGAGGAATTGAAGACCAATCACACCGTGAGTCGCATGAGAGGGAGGGTTGAACACGTCTTTGCGCGGATGTCGCAGATGGGAGCCCACATATGCCGGAGCATCGGCCTGAAGCGGGCGACCCGGCACAATCATCTGGCGAACTTGGATTACAATATGGACCGCTACGCCTGCTTGGCGAGTTGAGCAGTGCGAGTCCCGGCGAAACGCCGGAAAACGCCCCCTTAGGTCGAGGCACATCAAGTAAACTCGCGCGAAAACCCGGTCGAAGTGTTCCGCAATACGAAGGAAGGAAGAAACTTGCCCCACCAAAACCGCCCTTCGACAGCGCGACCTCAAAAACCCACTTTCCAGAGTTACTCTTTACTAATACCTCTGTAGGCTGCTCAAATCTCCATCGCAACAGGCGATCCGCCTCTCTACGCCGGAAGTCTCGCGGACGGGGGAAGCTTCCGGGAACGCTGGCAGAGATTCGGCTTAAGCCGAAACCACCTTAACCCGCATGAGAGTAGAGGGGCTGAAAAAACCAATTTCCCGCAAATCCAGCCGTGAAGAAACCGGCACCCGCACCCTTGCGCCACCGCAGATGGGGGGTAGTTTCTCGGCCTCCCGCGACTCGGGGGTAGCAACCGCTTTTTACTCGACCATGTACCGAACTCATCACTGCAACGAACTTCGCAAATCCCACGCCGGTGAAACGGTCACGCTGGTGGGATGGGTCAATACGGTTCGGGATCACCACGGCGTCATCTTCATGGACATCCGCGATCGCGAGGGGGTCACTCAGTGTGTCTTCCGCTCCGAGGAGAACGGCGTCGCCACGCAGATGAGCCACGCGCTGCGCTCCGAAGACGTCGTCCAGGTGACCGGGCGCGTCGACATCCGTCCCGAGATCGAGGGTCAGACGACGGTGAATAAAACGATCGAGACTGGCGAGATCGAGCTCGTCGCGACCGAGTTGAAGGTGATCAACAAGTCCGACGTCCTGCCTTTCCAGCTCGATAAGGAGCTCAGCAACGAGGACTTGCGGATGAAGCACCGCTACCTCGACCTGCGCCGCCCCCGCATGGCGCGCAACCTGCGCACCCGCCACCTCATCACCAAGGCGATGCGCGACGGCCTCGACGAGATGGGATTCCTCGAGATCGAGACGCCCATTCTTTCCAAGTCCACTCCCGAAGGCGCACGTGACTTCCTCGTTCCCTCGCGGCTCAATCCCGGCAAGTTCTACGCCCTGCCCCAGGCGCCGCAGCAATACAAGCAGCTCCTCATGGTCGCCGGGGTGGAACGTTATTTCCAGATCGCCCGCTGTTTCCGCGACGAAGATCTCCGCGCCGACCGTCAGCCCGAGTTCACCCAGGTCGATATCGAGGCGAGCTTCGTGACGCAGGAGGATCTCTACGCCATCATCGAGAGCCTCCTCGTGCGGGCCTTCAAGGTCTCCCGCGGAGTTGACGTGGCGACGCCTTTCCCCCGCATCACCTATCAGGAGGGGATGGACAAGTACGGCAGCGACAAGCCCGAGCGCCGTATCGGCATGGAAATCCTCGACTTCGGGGATGTCTTCGGCGCGTCCGGGTTCAAAGTGTTCTCGGGCACGCTCGAAAAGGGCGGCGTCGTCCGGGCGATCAATGCGAAGGGATTTGCCTCGGTCACGACCGGCCAGATCAAGCGTCTCGAAGAGATCGCCCGCGAAGCCGGGGCCGGTGGTCTCGCCTACATCAAGGTCGAGGGCGGCGAGTGGAAGTCGCCCATCGTGAAGTTTTTCAACGACGTCGAAAAGGCCGCCCTGACCGAGCGTCTCGGCATCGAAGAGGGTGACCTCGTCCTCTTCGGTTGTGACCAGTGGGATGTCGTCTGCGATGTCCTCGGTCGGCTCCGCCTCGAAGTCGCGACGATGACGAATCTCTACGAAGGCAAGGACGACCTCCTCGATTTCTTCTGGGTCGTCGATTTCCCGCTGCTCGCTTATGACAAGGAAGAGGGCAAATGGAACGCCGTTCACCATCCCTTCACCCGTCCCCATCCTGAAGATGTCGCCCTGCTCGACGACGAGGCAAACTTCGGGAAAATCCGCGGAGCCGCTTACGACGTCGTTCTCAACGGCAACGAGCTCGGCGGGGGCAGTCTCCGGATCCACGAAGCCGATCTCCAGGCGAAGATGTTCCGTGTCCTCGGAGTCACCGATGAAGAGCAGGTCTCCATGTTCGGCCATATCCTCGGTGCCTTCCAGTATGGCGCGCCGCCGCATGGTGGTCTCGCCCTCGGCCTCGACCGTCTCGTCATGCTCGCCTGCGGCGAGTCGAGCATCCGCGAAGTGATCGCGTTCCCGAAAAACAACAAAGGAAACGACCTCATGTCCTCGAGCCCGGCCGAGGTGGACTTCAAGCAACTGCGCGAGCTCTACATCAAGTCGACAGTGCAGGAGAAAAAAGACTGACCGCCATGAAAGGCAAACAGCGCCTCATTCGCTTCGTCGTCATCCTCGTCGTCGCGGGCGTGGCCTATTGGCAGCGCGAGCGCCTGCCCACGGTCCCGTCGGATAACACGAGCGCTCCGGCGCGGGAAAAGGGCACGGCGGTCCTCAAAGCGGATCCCATTCCCGGGATCAAAGAAGGCATCCCGGTAGCGACGCCGGTCAGCACCCCGACAAGCAAACCCGCGCCGCCAAAAGACGCCGCGCCCGCCAAAGTGCGCGGCTACGATGTCTTTCGCGACGCCCGCCTCGTCGACCGGGACGGCAATGACGGGGACAGCTTCATGGTCCGCGTCGGAGGCCGCGAGTTCGAGCTGCGTCTCTACTTTGTTGATGCGCCCGAGAGTTACCTGAGTGACCGCTACGAGAACCAGCAGCGCCGCGTCGCCGACCAGGCCCGTGATCTCGGCGGCATCTCGTCGGAGGAAGCCGTCGCCGTCGGCAAAGCGGCCAAAAAATTCACCAAAGAGCAGCTCAGCGGCAAAACCTTCACCGTCTCCACCTACTGGGAACAGGTCTACGAGGGGGATCGCTTTTACGGCTTTGTCGAGCTCGCCGACGGCGGTGATCTCGCGACCCGCCTCGTCGAGGAGGGCCTCGCCCGCATCCACACGAAAGGTCCGGGGACCAAAGAAAAACCGGTTCCGACGCCTGACGGAGCCACCTTTTTCCAGGCCCGTGACAAACTCGAGTCCATCGAGCGTCAGGCGCAGCGGGCGAAACGCGGCGTCTGGGGACTTTGAGGCGGCGTTCTCCCGTCCATTGACCGGCGCGCGATCTTCTGGCACGATTCGGCCATGAAACGCACCCCGTCCTTTCTCCCGCTCCTTGTTCTCCTCGCTCTCGCGTTGCCTGTGGCGGCGGCGGACTGGACCATCGAAACGATCGCCGGGACCGGCAAACAGGGTTTCAGCGGTGACGGCGGTCCCGCCACTTCGGCCGAGATCGACAATCCCTTCGGTGTCGTGCGCGGTCCCGACGGCGCTCTCTATTTCTGCGAGTACACCGGTCAGCGTATCCGCAAAATCGGGAAGGACGGCATCATCACCACCATCGCCGGGACCGGCAAAGAGGGATACACCGGCGACGGCGGCCCCGCGCTCGAGGCGACCTTCAACAAACCGCACGAGCTGCGCTTCGATGCCGCCGGTGACCTCTACATCGTCGACATGGTCAATCACGCGGTGCGCAAAATAGCGATGAAGACGGGGATCATCACGACCCTCGCCGGTAACGGTCAGGC
>JBDNIL010000397.1:0-14492 GCA_041688355.1 Verrucomicrobiales bacterium
CTGTGCGAAATTCAGTCCGTAACCCCAGACTCGATCCGCGCGGAAGTTATCTCCCCCTGCAGCGAT
Organism: Verrucomicrobiales bacterium; assembly: GCA_041688355.1. Lineage (GTDB taxonomy): Bacteria > Verrucomicrobiota > Verrucomicrobiia > Verrucomicrobiales > DEV007 > Arctic95D-9. The sequence goes on from JBDNIL010000397.1 coordinate 67, forward strand.
CACATCCCCTTTGTCAGCCTCGACCCGGATGTTCCCCTGGAACCCTACGGAAGCCGCAAGGGTAGGCGTTCCGAATGGAGTGGTGGCACCCGCACCGAAGTTCGGAATTTGATCCGCCGTGTTCTCGGCCCTCAAATTTGTCCCTCCATGACCGATCATGGCGTGATACCAACGGCGGTTGCCGGCCTTCACCTGAATGCCGACGTTGGCTCCCGGATTCCGGGGATCCACGAAAGTGCCTCCGGCAAAAACGGTGATATCTCCTGTCATCGAGTTGTCGGGGATGATATTGGCCACATTGGTGCCGCCGGGCATGATAAAAGTTGCCCCCGCAGCAGGAAAATCGGAAGTAGCCCCGCCGTGACCAATCTGAACGTGGCTGCCCAAATTCGAGGCGTCGGAAGCATTGTTCTGGGGTGTCACGGTGGTCCCGTCAATGATGGGACCGGCGTTAATATCACCGTCCCTGATAGCCTGGTTGTGACCCAGCAAACGGATCGCCCCCGTCGTCGCCGTCACCACCACATTACCACTCCGTGACTGATCCCAGACACTCTGGGAGTTCCCTTCGTAGTTGGAACCATGGCCGATCTGGACAAAGGATCGGCTCCCGCGCCCTCCGAGGAGCTGAATTCCGAGACCCTGCGGACCACGAACGAAACCTGACGGAGTTTGACCATGGGCGATAACGGTGATGTCACCATGGGTGCTCGACTGGTTCTCGGCCCCACCATGCCCGATCATGCTGTAAATATCCTGGTTGACCGAAATACTCAGATCATCATTCGCATCGAAATCACGAGATCCCATGAGGAGAATGTCCCCATCCGCTTTCACCGTGATATCGCCGTCGATTCGGGCTGCGTCTCCGGCATAGTTAGTGCGCCAAGTGCTGGCAAAGAACGAACGTCGGTTAGTCGATGGGGCTATTGAGATACCGTCACGGGTGACGCGCGGAGCATTTAGCGCGTTCCCGGCAGTGCTATTCCACTTGTCTTCCGTCCCGTCAGAGAGAATCCCGCCGTGCCCGATCTGCGTGTAGCTGGAGTTGATGCCGCCACGGGCGTCAAGCCGACCACTCAAGCCAACCGAAATATCGCCGGTCGCACCCCAGCCCGCTCCGCGGAAGGCGTTTGTGCCGCGTGCGAGGGTGTCCCCCGTGCCAAATTCAGTTCCACCGAGGAGGGCGATGTAGTTTTTCCCCTGCACGTTACCAGCGGAATTTCCCCACCACTCGTTGATGACCAATCCATTGTGAGTCCTCGAAAGTTCATATTCCACACCATTGTCAGAAAATCCCAGTTGCGCCCAACTCTGGCCGCGCAGGATACTACCCCGGAGGAATAAGTCCCGGGCCGCAAGGTTGGTGGCACCCCGGCGGCTCCCAACGTCAACACTTGTCTGGGTGCCGGTTCCCCCGATGAAGACGGAGCCGTAGGAGCCGTTGACGGTATTGAAAAGACCCGCCGCGTCGTTGGCCACGTTGCCATCGTTCATGGTCGCCAAAACCGCAGCCATGTCGAAGCCGCCCATCGAGAGGCCGGTAGTGCCATTCCAGCCGGCCACTACGTTGACACCGCCTTGACCGGCGCTATGAACGGAGGAGTTGAAACGGATGTCGCCCATGGCGAGGAGAGACAGGGTCCCCCCCACGATCGCGGCGGAGTCCTGATACCATTCGATCTGATCCGCAGCCGCGTTGGTGGTCGAGTCCAATCGGCCCACGGTGATATTCCCGGCCTGGGTTCCGCCGATGTTGGTTGAAATCACGACATTGGTTCCCGCATCGAGCTGGCTCGAGATCCATACATTGCTAATAGTGCTGCCCCCGAGGGCGGGAGCACCGGTCGCCGAGATCGTGATGTCGGTCGGATCAAGCAGAAGCGTCCCGGCGCTTCCCGACACCGTCGTAAGATCCACCCCGCCTGTCACTTCGAGCGTGCTCTTCCCGGAGATCTCGGCAAAACCACCTCCATTGATGCCCCGGGCGGAAACATCGCCTTGGAAGAGCGTGTCCCCGTCTGCCCAGAGAATAATATTGCCGCCCTTGCCGCTGCCGACGGCGTCGGCAATGATGAGAGATCCTGCGGCTACAGTGAGGTTCCGGGCGTTGGCCATTTCGGGATCTTTGCCCTGAAAGCCGCCACCGATCATGGCGGTACCGCCACCTGTCTGTCCGGAGACATCCACAACCGCCTCGCTGCCAACCGCCACCTCGCTGCCCTCGACAGTGACACGACCACCAGCGGCACTGCTGCCGGATGCCGCCACGGTGCCGTCCACAGAGGTAAGGCCCGTCGAGGCGATCGAAACAGTCCCGCCGGTGGAACCCACCGCCGTGACGGTAGCGCCTGCCGCAACATTCACCCCGCTGCCCGAGATGGAAACAGTGCCACCGATCTGCCCGGGAGCGCCGGAGGCATCCACCGATCCGGCATTGATGTCGACCTGTCCGCCGGAAATCATGACCTGACCGCCGGAGCCATTGGCATTGCGGGCCTGGAGGGTGCCGGTATTGACGATGCTGCCGCCCGACCCGGCACTCAGGGTGAGTTTGCCGCTGCGGAAATTGTAGCCGCTCGCCCGCACCACGCCGTCATTCCTGATCGCGAGGGCATAGACATTGCCGTGCGCGGAGAGTTGCGCCGCCGCCGCATTGACCGTGCCGGAGTTATCGATACCGACATCTTTGCCGGCTCCGCCGGATTTCACAGAGATGGTCGCTCCGCCGGCGTGATCGACGACCATGTCGCCACCCGCCCCGAAAGCGACCACACCACGCGGGGCGTTCACTTGCCCATCCGCCGCGTTCTGGAGGAAGTTACCCATGAGGACAACGTCGCCATTCTGGCTCTCAATGGTTCCGTAGTTTTGAATGCCGGCGGCAGTATTCCCCCGGAAGCGATTCGCACCGCCGTTGAGGAAGTCTTTGTTGTTCACATCGAGGGTGGACATCGTGAGCATGCCTGCGACATCGATCGCGCCGCCCTTGCCAACGACAATCCCGTTGGGGTTGATGACGAGGACACCGCCGTTCGCCGCCTTGAGTTGGCCGTAGATCTCGGTCGGGTTGCCCGAGACGACCCGGTTCAGAGTGATCGCATTGCCGGCCTGATTGATCCTTGTGACCTCGCCCTTCTGAATCGAGAAAGACTGCCAGTTGATGATCGCCTTTTGAGAGAGGTTATTGATGTTGAGGTTGGCACTGCCGAGCCCCTGGAAATTCACGTTCCCGGCTACGACCTGCTGACCGTGCGGATTAGCACTGAGTTGCACCGGCATGAGGATGAGACCTGGCGTGAGCGACACGATGATCAACACTTGGAGCAGGAGGCTCCGGCGAAGTTTGGGCGCGATGTTTTTCATATAAAAATAGGGAGCTGATGGGGAAAGAGGCGGATCACATCTGCCCAACCCTACATCCCGAGGGTCGTAACCCTAATGGGATGACAGCATAGTGAGCGCTTGTAAATCCAAATTTCACGATTGGAGTGATCAAATTTCAATTATTATTGTCGTGCCGCCAAATAGCGTGACACGCGAAAGGGCAGGTTTTTTGCCTTTTTCTCCGTAGCGGAACAGCTCGCCTCCCAATGACTCTCACAGCTCTGGAAATTCAAGGTTTCCGGATCAATCGACTGGTGACTCCTCGATCAGGAACGAGCGGTTCCTGAATACACACTGCTGATGCCCCCGAACTGGGGTTCCCAACGCGCTTCGTCGAATCCCTGCGCCCGGATGAGGGCTAACATACGGTCTCCCGAGGGGAAACGCTCGATGGAATCCCCCAGGTAGGCGTAGGCCTCGCGGTTCCCGGTGAGGGCTCCGGCGAGGAAGGGGAGGACGTAGTGGAGGTAAAAGCGGTAGGGCACTCTGAGCAGTGGATTTGTCGGGAGGGAAAAATCGAGGACGACGAGTCGCCCGCCCGGCTTGAGGACTCTGGAGAATTCCCGCAGGGCGGCGGCCCAGTCGGCCATGTTGCGCAGCCCGTAGCCTATCGTGAGGGCGTCGAAGCTGTCATCGGGAAAGGGAAGGGCGAGCCCGTCGCAGACCATGAGTTCGGGGAGACCCCGCTTCCTCGCCTCTGCGAGCATGGGGGCGCAGAAGTCCGCACCGATGACGCGGGCATCCGGCACGGCTGCGGCGACGGTCATGGCGAGGTCGCCGCTCCCGGTGGCGACGTCGAGGACGCGGGCGGGACTGACTTCCCGCACGAGTGCGGCGACGCGGCGGCGCCAGAGGATGTCGATCCCGAGGCTGAGGACGTGGTTGGTGAGCACGTAACGACTCGCGATGGCGGAGAAGGCCCGGTGAACGAAGGCGGGGTTCTGGTCCTGTGATTGCTCTGGCATCCGAAACGCCGCTCTCCCTAACGCCGCCCGGACCGCGACTACGGAACCGGGGGTGAAAAATTGCTCACAAAAATGCTCACGAGAGGACTCGAACCTCCACGGGTCTCCCCACTAGAACCTGAATCTAGCGCGTCTACCAATTCCGCCACGTGAGCAGCGTCTAAAAGCGAGCCCCTAAGAAACACGGGAACGTCGTGAAGACAACCGCTTTTATTTGCCGCATGGCAGAATGAGAGAGAGGTTCCGCGACCGGTTTTCACCCTCCCCTCCCCTGACCCCGACACCCCGTGACTCTATCCGAGATCCATTTCTGGCGCGACCCAGAGTTCCATTGCGCCGCGCGGCAGATGGCGCTGGATGAGGCGCTCTTTCACTGGTCTGCGACGACGGGACTCGCGGCGGCCCGATTTTACCACTGGGAGTCCCCTGCGGTGACCGTGGGGTATTTTCACCGACCCGGTCCGGGTGACCTGTCCCTCCCGGTGGGGACAGTGCGGCGCTTTACCGGGGGTGGCCTCGTCGAACACGGGGAGGATCTCACCTTTGTCCTGACCCTACCGGCAGGGAGCGAGGCAGCGCGGGCGGCGGGCTCGGCGCGCTACCGCTGGATCCACGAAGCACTCGCCGGGGCTCTCGCGGCGACAGGTCTCCCCGTCGCGCTGGAGCCGCCCCACCTCTCCGCGAGTCCCGGCCCGTGCTTCCGCCATCCCGTTCCGTGGGACCTGCGCGATCCGCAGTCGGGAACAAAAATCGGCGGCGGGGCCCAGCGACGCTCTCGCGGCGCGGTCATTCATCAGGGCAGTGTGCGGCTGCCCGCAGAGCTGCGCGACCCGCGGGCGGAGTGGATCGGGGATTTCCTCCGCCGCCTTTCCCGCCGTCAAACTGCCCTCGACGCGGCGGGGCGCGAGACGGTGACTTGCGATGCTGTCAACAGAGAAACGGACCGCTACGGTTCGACCGAGTGGAACCGTGCCGGATGAACTCTTCGGGAAAAAGGATGTGACAAATGAAATTTTATGGTAAAACACCCCTTCGGTGAATTTCAGAGTCCCTTGAAATAAGATAATCTTAGCGAAGGGCACCGAAATCGGGAGAGATGCAGAGTTGGTATAGCTTTGAACTGGATGGGGAAGTCTGCCGGGTGGAGAAAGAAGACACTCACGGCAGTCTCGCCGCGTACTTGTGTCGCCTCGATCCCTGCTTCTCTCACTTCGCCGATGACCGGGCCGGTCGCTGTCCGCGGCTCGTCGTGATGGGAACCCTCGAGGGAGACCGCCATCGCTTCCGCGTCGTCGATGCCGGGCTGATGATGCTCGCGATGCTGGCGGGCCGCCAGGTCTGGACGCCCGAGGGTATCCGCAACGCCGAACCCGAGCACCCCCTGAACCTCGCTTTTCAGGACCGGCAGTTCGAGTGTGGGGAAGAGCGCGTCGATGCGCTCGTCGCGCTCACCTTCGAGGGCTACTACCGGCCCGACCTGCGGCGCCAGGGGCAGATCAATGACCAGTTCGACGCCATCGTCAGTCGCACCGTCAATGTCCCGGCAGTGCGCGAGACCGCGACCCAGGTCTTCGCCTCGACCGAGCAGCTGCGCCACGAGGCCGCCCTGCGCGCCGAGCGATCCGGTCAGGAGAGCACGGTGTGGACGGGGAAACGCGACATCTTCGGCGATCGTTTCACGAAGCAACTCTTCCGCCTCGGGGAGAGAGAGGGCCTGCACTATGTCGATGGATCGAAGCGCCGCTTTTTTCAGCCGGACAACCTCGTCGAGTTGCTCCGCCTGAAGCGCGAATATCCCGAGGCCGTCTTTGTCGCCGGCGGCACTGCCATCGCCCGGCGCAGCGGGGGAGTCGAGTATGCGAACCTCATCTCGCTCGAGGGAGTAAAGGAACTCTCCTCCTTTCTTACAACGGAAGACGGCTGGGAAATCGGGGCCGCCGTCTCGCTCACCCAGGTCGCCGAGCACATCGGGCGCGAGTGCCTCCCTTTTAATAAAGTGCTGCGCCGCTTCGCCTCGCGCCCCGTTCGCAATCGAGCGACCCTCGGCGGCTACCTCGCCACGGCGTGGAGTTCGGGCCAACTCGCGCCGCTCCTCATGGCGTTGAATGCCCGCGTCATCCTGCTCTCCACCGACGGCGAGCGCGATGCGCCGGTGTCGCAATTCTACACCGGAAACGGCGGCACCATCCTGCAGGCGAACGAGATCATCCGCAGCGTCATCATCCCGCGGTCAAACGAGACCATCCTCTCCGCCCGCGGCATCACATCACGACTGTGCGATGTCTACACCGTCGGTCCGCGCCGCACCTCGTGCGAGCCCTATGCGACCGGCGCCTTCGCGATCGAGCTGCGTGATCGCCAGATTGCAAAGGCATGGCTCGCCTACTCGGGCATCGAGGATCGACCCGGTCGTGCCCGCGAGGCCGAGGAGTTTCTTGCCGGTAAAGCCTGGGAGGAAAAGACCCTCATCCAGGTACTCGGGGTGTTGAATCGCTCCGTCGAAGTCGGTACTCGCCGACAAGTCGCCACAGAGCCCGAGTATCGCAAACAGCTCGTTGGAACCCTTTTCCAGAAATTCTTCTACCAGCACCCGCAGCCCGACAGCGTCCGGCCCGAGTCCTTGACCGCGACCGGCGAGTTTGCCAGACTCGATGAACCCTTTTTTGACGTGATCCCTTCCTGATCAGCCCGATGAGCGATACCGAAGACAACATCACGCCCTTCCGTCTCCCCGTCGATCCACTGAAGCCGGCAAAAGAGAGCTTCGGCGAGAGACTCCGACGCCGACGCGACCAACTCGCCTCGGGGAGCGAGGAGCGCACCGTCTCCTCGTGGCAATCACGTGCCCGCGTCCTCACCGCCCTCGTCATCGAAAGTCCCCACGCCGCTGCCGCGATCATTCGTATGGATGGCGCCGAAGCCTGCGCCGCCGAAGGCATCGAAGCCGTCCTCTTCGCCCGCGACATCCCGCCTTTTCGCAATTTGCTAGGGCAGGAGTTCTCGGGGGAGCCTCTCCTCGCCGAGGAAGAAGTCCATTATTGCGGCCAGCCCGTTGCCCTCATCATCGGTCGCGATGAGAAATGCTGCCGTGCCGCCGCGAGGCTCCTCGAGATCGATTATCATCCCTCCCCCGGCATCCTCACAATCGACCATGCCCTTGCCATGACCGCCTTTCACGAGGCCCCGCGTGTCTGTGAACGAGGGAAAATGCCCGAGCGACCCCGCAGCGACCAGAGGCAGCAGAGCGGCACCTTTTTCCTGCCGCCGCAGCAGGCACACCTCATCGGGAACACCGATGTCAAAGTGACCCCTGTGAACGGGGGCCGCGGCTACTCTGTCAGGGCGCACGCCCTCTCCCCTACCCTCGTTCGCACCGCAGTAGCCCGCACCGCCGACATCCCCGAGTCGGATGTGCAGATCGAGACGATAGAGCTGGCCGGGGTGACCGACGCCCTCGAACTTGAACCCGTGCGTCTCGCCATGCTCGCGACCCGGGCCTCGATGACCTGCGGCGCCGCCGTCATCGTAAAAGTAGCAAGCGCCGATTCCCCTCTCGTCCGCGGCGAACGCCACGGCGTGAAAGTCGACTACGATGTCAGTTACGACGGCAAAGGCAGGATCGATAGTCTCGACCTGAGGCTCGACGTCGATGGCGGCTACTACGCGACCGACTCGGCCACGGTCATGGACCGCGCCACCCTGCATGCCGACTCAGTCTACGGCATCCCGAATCTGCGGATCACTTCGCGACTCTGCCGCACCAACAGACTCACCTCCTCGAGCCTCCCGGCCGAAGGCTCCGCCCAGGGTGCCTGGGCCGCCGAAGAGATCATCCGCCGCATCGCCGCAGCGCTTGGCCTGCCTACGCATCAAGTGAGGGAAAGCAATTTCTACGAGGAGGGCCACGAGCTCAAGACCACTCCCTACGGCCAGACCATCCACGCCGCCGCCATTCACCGCGTCTGGCACCAGGTGATGCGGCGCAGCGAATTCGAAAAACGCGTCGTCGCGATAGGGAAATGGAACAAACGCAATCCCTGCTACAAGCGCGGCATCGCCGTCGTGCCGGTGAAGTTCGGTCTTGGTGACCCGCGCCCCGAGCGGGACGCTGCCGCCGTGCTCGTGCAGATCCTCGCCGATGGCTCCGTCCTCGTCCGGGTCGGACTCGTCGATGTGAACGACGGATTCCGCGGCCAGATCCGCGAAGAAGTCGCGACCCGCCTCGGCATCGACAAAGAGGCGATCCGCGTCATTCTCAACGACTTCGAGGTGCTGCCGCGCTCCACCCCCGTGATCGGGACCGATGCCGCCGGACTCGTCCTGCGCGCCCTCGCCGATGCCTGTCGCAATCTCATCGTCCGCCTCCGCGAAGTCGCCCTGCAGCTCTTCGCCGCCCGCGGGCAGACCGAGGTCGAGATCGAATCGATCCGCTTTGCCCGGGGCCTCGTCGGACCCGACATCTCGCCGAACAGCCCTCTCCATTTCAAAGAAGTGATCGAGGGTGCCTGGCGCAAGCGGGTCAATCTCGTCGAGACCGGTTACCACCGCACTCCCAACCTCTGGTGGGATCACGAACTCGGGGCGGGGTGGCCCTTTTCCTCCTTCACCTACGCCGCCGCCGCCGCCGAGGTGCAAATCGATACCTTCACCGGCGAGATCCAGATCCTACGGGTCGATATCGCTCACGAGGGCTCGGCTTCGCCCGAGCAGAATGATCGCGACTTCGCCCAGTTGATGCGATCCTTCACCCTCGGGGTGGGCTGGCTCTTGTCCGAGGGCATTGACGCGTCCGAGTCAGGGGAAGACGGCTACAGCGCCGGAGCCGAGGGCGTCCCCGGATTCGCCGACGCACCGCTGCAAGTCGTGACCGATCGACTGAGACCGCACGGAGACGCCCTCGGCTCTCCCGGCGATCCCTGCGCCGAAGCCCCCGTCATCCTCGCCGCCTGCGTCCGCGAAGCGATCTGGGATGCCCTCCGCGCCTTCGGCCTCCGGCCCGACCTCGAGATCGAGCTGCCCCTGCCCTCGACCCCGCCGCGGGTCATCTCCACTCTCCGGGAGATCAGCCGCCAGGGTCGGGAAAAAGACTCGGCGAAATCTCAGACCTGAGCCTCCCGGGTCAGTCACCAGACCCTCTTCACTTCCTGACAAAATCGTCAAACTTCGGAGCTTGAGCGACGCGGCAAATGAGGTTCACTTTTCCTCCATGCTCTTCACGGTCTTTTCCCTCACCGCCGCCCTTATTCTCATCCTCCCCGCCCTGAATATCTTCGAACACCGCACCCTCTTCCTGACCTTCCGCAAGGAGCACCACACCCTGCCGCCCCACGTCGCCCTGCCCTTTGCGCGCAAGCTGCAGGAGCGCGTCGGGCAGAAGATCCGTGCGTGACCGGGGGTGTGCCTTGGCTCTGGCGTTTCGGGATATCCCGACTTATCCTCACGGCAAATACGCCCGCTGCCGTGAGCAAACCCACTCCATCCTCCCTCCCCCGCACCGCCATCCTCAATGTCGTCGGTCTCACCCCGCGCCATATCGGACCCGACACGCCCTTCATCCGGCGCTTTCTCGCCCGCGAAGAAAACCGTCTCGTCCACATCACGCCGCAACTCCCCGCCGTGACCTCGACGATGCAGGCGACCTTTCTCACGGGCCGTTCCACCGGGGAGCACGGCATCGTCGGGAACATGTGGTATGACCGGGCCTACTGCGAGCACCGCTGCTGGAAGCAGTCCAACCACCTCGTCGAGGGCCGCAAACTCTGGGAGCAGATCCGCGAGGAGAATGATCCGGCCTACACCTGCGCGAAGGTCTTCTGGTGGAACAACATGTACTCCACCGCCGACTACCAGATCACGCCGCGTCCCATTTATTGCGCGGACGGGAAGAAGGTCTTCGACGTGCAGACCTGGCCGATGAAGCTGGCGAAAAAGGTCACGCGCAAGCTCGGCCCGTTCCCCTTCCCCGCCTTCTGGGGTCCCGCTGCCGGGATCGCCTCGAGCGAGTGGATCGCCAAGTCCGCAAAGTGGTTCGAAGAACACTATTCGCCCAGTCTGAATCTCGTCTACCTGCCCCATCTCGACTACAACCTGCAGCGACTCGGGCCCGATTCACCGAAGATCGGCGAGGACCTCACCGCGATTGACAAGGTCGTCGCCGACCTCGTCGTCTACCTCGAAAAGCGCGGCGTCCGCGTCGTCCTGTTGAGCGAGTATGGCATCACGGCGGTTGATCGCCCCATTCATCTCAATCGGCTTTTCCGGGAAAAGGGCTGGCTCTCCTGGCGCGACGAACTGGGGCGCGAGATGCTCGATCCCGGCAACTGCAAGGCCTTTGCGATCCCCGATCATCAGGTCGCCCATATCTATGTGAACGAGCCCGCCCTGCTCGACGAGGTCGTGGCGATGCTGCGCAAAATCAACGGGGTCACCGATGTCTTCACCCGGGACGAACAGGCCGCGCGGGGACTCCTCCACGAGCGCAGCGGCGATCTCCTCGTCGTCTCGGACGAGCGGAGTTGGTTTACCTACTACTACTGGAAGAGCGACCGCAAAGCGCCCGACTACGCCCGCTGTGTCGATATCCACCGCAAGCCGGGCTACGATCCGGTGGAGCTTTTTATCAACCCGAAGTTCTGGTTTCCGAAGCTGAAAGTGATCTGGCGACTCGCCAAAAAATTCCTCGGCTTCCGCATGCTGATGGATCTCATCCCCCTCGATGCAACTCTCGTGAAAGGGTCACACGGCTGTATCCCGAAAGATCGCGCCGATCATCCCGTCATGATAGGGGCCTTCCCCGGCCTGGCTGATGGAGCAACGATAGGGGCGACGGAGGTCTACGAAGAGCTGCGGGCCTTTTGTCTTCGCGGGAGCGAGGGGGCCGATGATGACGAGGCAGCATCAATCAAGTAGCGTTTCGTAAGCCCTTCGGCATGCGAGTGCCCGATTGTTGCTGGCCTCTGTGAGGCCGGGTTGGATGATCAGGTGAGAAAGGGCGTCGTGTTCATTCGTGAGCCTATCCCGGCCTCGCAGAGGCCCGCTACAGGGGGATGTGAGTGCTCGATTGTCGCTGGCCTCTGTGAGGCCGGGTTGGATGATCAAGTGAGAAAGGGCGTCATGTTTATTCGTGAACCTATCCCGGCCTCGCAGAGGCCGGCTACAGGGGCGGGTCAGCGGAGGCGCAAGGTCAATCGTCGTGGTGAAATCGGCTCTGCATGATGATGCTATCGCCTTCGACCCGATAAACGAGGCGGTGTTCCTGCGTACTTCTTCTCGACCACCAGCCTTTGAGATGCTGAATCTGAAACACGTTCGCGCGGGTGGAGTGGAGGTTCAGCGTGGTTTCCATCGCTTCGTACTCCTCGATAGCCAGCAGGGCGACCTTCCCCTCCCCGTTCCGACTGATGGTGATGGGCTCACGGTCACGGGAAGCCGACTCAATCAGCCCGGCCAATTGATTTCGGGCATCGGTGTAGCTGATTGTTTGCATGCTCAATTGATAGCACCTGGACGGAATTCTATCAAGAACGCGGAAATCCCTTCCTCAACGCACAACCAGGGCAATCAGAGCGCCCGCACCCAGCAGGATTCCCAGACCGATAAATTCGGCGACGACAGACTCGGAAGAACTCCCCCACTCGAGGTCGATTTTTCCAAACGTTATCCCCTTCACCACCACATGACCAACCCATCCGCACAGGGTATCGAAGAGAAATTCGAAAACGATCATCACCTCACCCCTGCCCGTAGTACGCCCCCGCACCGTGCTTGCGCAGGTAGTGCTTGTCGAGGAGGTAGCCGGGCAGACCGCTCTGCTGCGCATTGAGCTGCCAGGTGCCGAGAGCCATCTCGGAGCAGACTTCGAGGGCGACGCTGTTTTCCACCGAATCGAGGGCATTTTTTCCCCAGGTGAAAGGCGCGTGGAACTTCTGGAAACACCCCGGCATCTCCAGCGGATCGATCCCGCGCTCCCGAAAGCACTCGACGATGGCGAGGCCGGTATTGGCCTCGTAGTCGGTCGCGACTTCTTCCGGCGTGAGCTCGCGCACCACCGGGACCGGGCCGTAAAAATGATCCGCATGGGTCGTCCCCTGGCAAGGCAGTTCGACTCCGGCCTGAGAAAAAATCGTCGCGTGGACGGAGTGAGTGTGCGTCACCCCGCCGATCGCGGGAAACTCGCGGTAGAGGATGCGATGGGTCGGCGCGTCCGACGACGGACGCAGCGTTCCCTCGACGACCTGCCCCTCAAGATCGAGCACGACCATGGCATCCACCGTGAGATCACTGTAGGCGACGCCGCTGGGCTTGATCACAAAGAGGCCTTTTTCCCGGTCGATCCCCGAGACATTACCCCAGGTAAGTCGCACCAGCCCTTCGCGGACCAGCATCAGATTGGCCTCGAGCACTTCCACTTTCAATTCCCTCAGCATGGGATGGAAAGAAACCGCGAACGACGGGGGTGCAAGGAAAGAATTCCGCCAAGAAAAAGGAGGATTCCTGCGCTACGGTGGGTAACCTTTCCCATCCCCCGACCTCATGTGGCGTAAGACTCAAAAGACTCTGGCGACGTTTATCCCGGCGATGCTGCTCCTCGTCTATCTGACGGTGGCGGTCTGTCTCCTCAACCGCTGGGACGCGATGGTCGCGGTGACCTTGATCCCTGTCTGGCTCTGGGCCGGGGTTGGTATGGTGATCTCGCTGCTCTGCTGGATCCTCTGCCGCGGGCTGCCCTCGCTCCTCGTCTTCTGCCTCTGCCTTGCTACCGGGATCCTCTTTTCAGAAGAGACTCTCGGGATCGCCCGCGAGCTCGTCGTCGCGGTCAAAGGGGGAAAATCCGCGTCTCCGGATCCCGGGCCGTCGATGATACGTGTCGTCAATGTGAACTGCGGCGGATCCGAGGCTGCGTTGCGTCGCGCGATGGAGTCAAAGCCCGAAATCCTCGTAATACAGGACGCACCGGGAAAGGCGGTCCTCGATTCCGTCGCCGACCAACTCTACGGGGTAGACCGCAGTGTCTCCTCCCACCTCACCAACGCCATCCTCGCCCGCGGCGAGTTGATGGGAGTATTCACCGATCCCGACAACGCCACTCTCCATGCCCGCATCAAACGGGCTGACGGCTTTATCGTGGATGTCACCAATCTCGACCTCGAGGGGTGCGCCCCTACTCTGGAGATGTGGCGTCCCGCCATCTGGAAACAACTCATCGAGGCCAGGGTCCTCAACCGCCGCCTCGTCCGCGCCTGTCTCGGGGAAAATGAGATCACGAGATCTAATATCGGTCGTGTCATCAGCGGCGGATTCGGCACCCCGCCCGGCGACGATGTCTACCGACCGCTCGAGACGAACGGTCTCCTCGACACCTACGCCGAGGCAGGCCTGGGATGGGGCAACACCTTTCCTTCGGAATATCCCGTCCTTCGCCTCGACCAGATCTGGGTCTCGCCCAATCTCCTCCCGATCAGATCAGTCACCCGGCTCAATCCCGAATCGACAAATCGTATCGTCGTGAGCGAGGTGGAGATAAAGCGCCCCGCCGCCGCCACAAAGATCGTCGCCCCCACTCCCCTGCCAGTCACTCCGCCTCCTGCGCCAGTGATTCCCGCACCCATGCCTCCCGCGCCCGTGACTCCTGCACCCGCACCGGTGACTCCTGCACCCGTGACTCCTCCACCTGCACCCGTGACTCCTGCACCCGCGGTCCCATAGCGATCACTTTTCCGCCACCTGATCGCCCCGCTCGACGCGAAGGCGGACGGTCTGGCTACCGTGCCCCCCATCGGCAGGAGTGACCAGGTGGAACTCGCGCGTCGTCTCCGGTACGATCTTCGCGGCAGTGATGAAAAGTCGCTGCTCGTTCTTTCCCTCCTGAATCATCAGCCCGCTCAGGCCGATGTTGTCGACAAAGACCCCGTGCGGCAGATTTCGCCCGGCATCCTCTTTGCCGAAGGCCAACTCGCCCGCGAAGCCGTTGCGCTCTGCGGCTACGAGCGCGGTTATGGTCTCTCCGGGCCGAATCGTAAACTCGAGGATGCCGTCGGCGGCGACACGCCCTGAATCTCCATCGGGCTTGATCGA
>JBDNIL010000398.1:0-2765 GCA_041688355.1 Verrucomicrobiales bacterium
CCCATCCCGACATTCTGCGTCCAGCCGAAGAGGTTGCCGCTCGGGTCGGTCGCGAGTTGCTCGCGGGTAAAGGGGAGCACGCCACTCGGCCCGGGAGCCTTCGTGCGCAGGGTGAAAATCGAGTCGTCGCCGGAGTCGAGGAGGGGGTTCATGAGAGAGTAGTAAAGAAGTAAAGAAGCCGAGTAGTAAAGAGACAGAGAATGGCAGAGGCGCTAAACAGCAAAACAGCAAAACAGCTAATAGCTAAACCGCTTCTTCAAACCTTCTCCACGGTATTGGTTAGGGTGCCGATTCCTTCGATGGTGATCGAGACGATGTCGTCGACTTGGAGGGTGAAGCTGGAGTCGGGGACGATGCCGGTGCCGGTCATGAGATAGGCGCCGTTTTTGAAATGATTCGAACGGAAGAGGTAGCCAGCCAGTTCTTCAAAGGAACGTTTGATCTGGGAGAGCGAGGTTTCGCCCGAGAAGACTTCGCTTCCGGCGCGCGAGATCGTGATGGCGATGGAGGTCTCCGGCGCGGGGGCATCGGCGACGACGAGACAGGGGCCGAGGGCGCAGGCTCCGGTGTAGTTCTTGGCCTGGGGCAGGTAGAGCGGATTCTCGCCTTCGATCGAGCGGGAGCTCATGTCATTGCCGATGGTATGGCCGAAGATTTTCCCTTCACTGTTGATCGCGAGAGTGAACTCGGGCTCGGGAACGTCCCAGGTCGAGTCACTCCGGATCCCGACATGGTCGAGATGTCCGCGGGTTCTCGCGGCAGTCGCTTTGAAAAAGAGTTCGGGGCGGGGAGCTTCGTAAACTTTGTCGTAAAAGACATCGCCGCCCGCGACCTCGGCCTCCTCCATCCGCGCGGTGCGACTGCGGAAGTAGGTCACCCCGGCGGCCCAGACTTCCTGATCACCGATGGGAGCATCAAATGAGATTTCGGGATTGAAGGAGACCTCTTCGCCGGCCCCGTCGTAGATCGCTGCGATGCTGGCGGCAGGATCGGTCGAGGTGAAGAGTTCGTTGAAAGAGAAGCCACTCTCGACATGACGGAAGAGACCGGGAGCATCGGAACTCTCGAGGAAAACGGCGGCGGAGGTTTTGAAGATTCGGAAGGACATGTCGCGATCATAGCGAAAATCTCCGAGTGCGCCAGTTCCATTGAAGGCGCGCTTGTGCCGCTGGCTCGCGACGGCTATTGTGACAGAGTGAAACGTCTCAGCATACTCTGTCAGGTCATCGGCCTGACCCTGTTGATCGTCCTGACTCCCGTTTCCAGTCGGGCTGAAAAGGTCTCGGTGGCAACCATCGAGCCGACCGATCTCGTCGAATACGAGACCGAGCCCGAGGAGGTGAAGAGGCTCATTGAGGTCTCCCTTGCACTGACGAAGAAGAAGCTGGGTTATCAATTCGGCTCCAATTCCCCGAAAAAATGGGGAATGGACTGTTCCGGCACCGTTCAGAACAGCCTTTCGGGGCTCGGTCTGGGGGAGATCCCGCGCTCTTCCTGGAATTTTTATGAATGGGTCGAGGCGTCGGGCAAACTCAAGCCCACTCCCGTGGTGACGGCGACCGACGACCCCGTCTTTGGCGATCTCAAACCGGGTGATCTTCTCTTCTGGGAGGGCACCTACGAGACGGGCGAACGTCGTCCTGCGATCTCGCACGTCATGATTTTCCTGGGGACGCTGAAGGCGGACGGCGAAGGCGTCGTCTTCGGGGCGAGCAGTGGTCGCCGCTACCGGGGGAAGACCATCCACGGCGTGAGTGTCTTCGATTGGAACGTTCCCGATGAGGAATCGAAATCCAAATTTGTCGGTTTCGGCCCGATTCCCGGATTGCGTAAAGAAGAGGTAAAACCAGTCTCAATAGAAAAACCAAACCCACTCAAAACATTGCTTGAAAATTTAGTTAAGAAAAGCGAAGCTTCTCCACCATGAAAAAGCTCGTCCTCTCACTGCTCTCTGTCGTTACCTTAACTATCGTTGGATGCACACCTACTCAAAAGGGTGCCGTGACCGGAGGCGCCGCCGGCGCCGGTATCGGTGCTCTCGTTGCCGGTGACGGCAATCGCGGAACCGGTGCCCTCATCGGTGGTGCGGTCGGCGGTCTCGCCGGTGCCGCCGTCGGCTCAAATCAGGAGAAGAAGCAAATGCAGCAGCAGCAGTATGGCCAGCCCGGCCAGCCTCAGTACGTTCAGCCTGCGCCGGCCCCTGCTCCCGGTTACTACGGTCCCCGCTACTAATTCCCGGTCGCGTCTAAACCCATTTTTCAAAAGCCGGACGGTGCCAAACCTGTCCGGCTTTTTTTTGTGGGGTTTGGAGACGGCTAAAACCCAAGATGCGCCCATCGTTCAATGGCGGACGGTTCATCGAAGCGTCCCTACCTTCGCGCGGTAGCGCGGGCAGGGACGTTCGGCCCGAACGTCCGATTGCGTAATCGGGATTAGCCCGCAAAAGTCGGGAGCGATTCAGGGGCCCAGGCCGAGGCGTCTAGGCCACACTCTTCGGCGAGGTGGATGAACCCTTTGACCTCGGCCTCAGTGAAGAGAAGGCCGTTGGCTTTTTCACTCAGCTTCGCGCTGTTCGCCTCGATCGTGCCGGGGAGCATGCATTTGTCATTGCCGTGCCCGAGAATGTCCTGGACCACTGCGGTGATATTCTCCGCCTGGCTGCGGCCTTTTGAGAAATCGCCGACATGGATGGCGTCGGGGTGGACGATCTGGAAATAGAAGGCGCAGGTCGTCTTTTCACCGGTGCCTTCGGCTTTCGCGGCCCG
>JBDNIL010000399.1:0-2747 GCA_041688355.1 Verrucomicrobiales bacterium
GTCCGGGTCGGGTTCGACGTCACGAGCTGGAAGGTGGCCTGGGTAAGGATGCCACCCCGATGAGAACCTTCGGGCAGATCGACCTTGCGCATCTGGCTGCCTTTGACCCCGTCGATCTTGTACCAGTCGGCGAGAGTGTCGTTGAGGAAGGTGTAGTTCGCGGTGAGCAGTTCGGTCGCGGGGCGTTTCTCCTTCAGAACGTGGGCGAAGAAGGACTCGCTCTCCAGACGCATGGACTGGCGGAGACGGCCGTTGAATTTCTTCCGCGCGGTCTCGAAGTCCTTTTCCTCGAGGAGACGCCGCTCATCAAAGGCGAGCGTTTCGACGTCACGGGCCTGGAGCCACTGCCCGACGAAGTTCGTCACGAAGCGCTTCGATTTGTCGTCCTTGAGAAGCCGATCGATCTGGGGTCGCAGGTTCGCCCGAAGCTTGTTCTCCCCGGCGAGCTTCAAGAGCTCTGCGTCAGGCACGGAACTCCAGAGGAAGTAGGAAAGACGAGAGGCGAGAGCGTATTCATCGATGGGAACAACTTTGCCGGGATTGTCCGGCTCGGGCTGCACCTCGGCACGCATGAGGAAGCGCGGGCTCACGAGAATCGCGGTGATAGCCTCGGCGATACCGTCTTCGAAGGTGTTGTTCGGCTGCAAATCGACCTCGCTGGCGAGACTGACGAGACGGGCGATGGTGGCGTCGTCGACGGGACGGCGGAAAGCCTGCGCCGCGAACTTGCGGAGAATGGACTCCCGATAGGGATCGCGCTCGGCCTCGTTGGCCGACGGAGGACCTTCAGAGAAAAGGTAGCGGGCATTCCAGGGATAGTCTTTTTTGCTGCCGTCGAGCGGCCCGCGGATGCGGACGCTCTGCACCTCGACCCCGAGCTTGTTCTCGCCTTCCTGCGGCGGATCACCGACCTCGGTGGCGAACCAGAAAGGCGCGTCCTTGCCCTCCTTGAGGGTGGCCTTTGCTTTGAGGGTGATGCGCTCGGAGTTGTCCCAGCCGAGCTTGCGCTGCGCCAGCTCCTCATCGCCGACCCCGAGCTTGAGGGTCACCGTATTCGACGTCGCTTCGTTCGAGCCCTTGATGCGGAAGTCCACCATGACCTCGTACTCGCCGTCGTAGCTCACCCATTCGTTCGACTGCATCTTGCGGGCATGGTCGAAGGGGAGCCAGTCAGCACCCCAGTCGGCATTGCGCTCGTCTTTGAATTTCTTCCCATCGAACCACCACTCCACGATCCCCGGTCCCTCGGTGGGGACGGCATCCTCGACGATGAGCGTGGCCGCCTCGAGATACTTTTCCATCAGGAGCGGCGAGATGCTGAGCACGTCGCCGATGGTATCGAATCCGTAGCCGGTGTCGTCGGCGGGGAGGATGTCTTCCACTTTGAAATCCACCCGGAGGAGATCTTTGACCGAGTGGCGATACTCCTCGCGGTTGAGGCGGCGTATCGTGACGCGACCGGGATCGGGATTGCTGCGATCGATCTTGAAAACCTTGCTCTCGATGAAAGCGAGAACCTTATCCCTTTCCTCGGTCTTGAGCTGCGGCTTGTCGGCCGGCGGCATCAGGTTGCTGCGGACATTTTTCCAGATCTCGTACCAGACATCGAAGTCCTTGAGATGCCCGGAGACACTCTCGAAGTCGTCCATCGCGAAATCGCCCGAGTCCATCCCGTCGCCGTGGCAATCGTAGCAGTATGTCG
Organism: Verrucomicrobiales bacterium; assembly: GCA_041688355.1. GTDB lineage: Bacteria > Verrucomicrobiota > Verrucomicrobiia > Verrucomicrobiales > DEV007 > Arctic95D-9. The sequence continues at coordinate 1,703 of JBDNIL010000399.1, forward strand.
CGAGGAGCGGCTCGATCGCAGTGTAGGCCTGCTCGTCGGCGCGACATTCCGCCGCTCCCGCGAGGCTGAGAGCCGCTGCGGAAACGAGGGGGATAAACCGGGCGCGTCGTATCATGAATCTGAGTATCATCTGGGAAGAGTTACGTTTCCTTATCCAATCCGACACCTGGCACAAGGACGTGTTGCAAATGAGATTCGGGAAAGCTTCTCTACGCTCGCACAGGCGCGGAATTTTTCAGGCGACAGGGACAGGCGGTATCACGTAGCGATCTGTAGCCAAATCGGGTGGTGGACCGCAAAAAAAGACGGAAGAGACGCGCTCTTCCGCCATCGTTTTCGGCGGAGTTGATGCCTTGGAAATCCGGAGCTTAGGCCACCTTAGCCGCCGCCCGGGCGATCATGGACTCGATCGCCGCTTTGGTCTGGACACCGCGGGCGCCGACAACGGGTTCGCCGTCTTTGAAGACGATCAGGGTCGGGACCGAGGTGATTTCGTAGCGCATCGCGATATCGCGGGCCGCGTCGATATCGACCTTGACGACGAGGGCCTCGCCTTCTTTGGCGACAGCGACCTGCTCCACGATGGGACCGAGCATCTTACAGGGACCGCACCACTCGGCGTGGAAATCGACGAGGACCGGCAGCGAGGTGCCGGCAAGAGTGGAATCGAAGGTGTCAGAGGTGAGTTCGAGTGCTTTCATAAGATTGGTGTTGATCAATTGTCTCGCTCTGAAAGACGACTCCGGACCCGATCCCTTACACCGGAGTTCGCCCGGTTATCTCGGATTCCGTATACGCTATAATTTTTGGAATTTATGTGAACGACACCTTCACCAATCCCTCTGATTTTCACGGTCCCTGTGAATTTTCGAATCTTGAAGAAGGCCGGATCCGGGGCCGTTTTCCACGGGGCATACGCAAACAAGTGTCATTCGTGTCGTGTTTTTAGTTTCACGTTATTGATTTACGGTGTAAATGGTTGCGTGTTCGGGGGCGTTCTCGTCTTTCACTACGTTTGATGCGGGCTCCCTCCGACCACGACGAC
>JBDNIL010000400.1:0-14648 GCA_041688355.1 Verrucomicrobiales bacterium
CCCACCCCCCGAAAAATTCCCCTTTCTGCTGGCGCTTCGCTGAAAATCCTCCTTACATAGCGCATGACAGCGAGGCAGTATTTTTTTGCGGGGAGGGTTCAGGGGGTGGGCTTTCGCTACGCCACGAAGCGGCTCTCGCAGGGCTTCGATGTCCTTGGCTGGGTGCGCAACTGCGATGACGGGCGGGTCGAGCTGCAGGTCATGGGCGAGGAGGCTGAGCTCGATGATTTCATCCGGGAGTTGCACGACAGTCCCCTCGGGCACCATATTCAGGAACAAAGGGAGCGCACCGTGCCGCTTCTCGAAGGGGTGACCGGATTCTCAATACGCGATTAGCATGAGCGAACCAGCCGTGGAGGTGAAAAATTTGACGAAGGTCTTCAGTCTCGGACTGAAGAAGGAATACGTCGTGGCCGTCGACAACCTCTCCTTCGAGGTGAGGGCGGGCGAGGTCTACGGGCTGATCGGGCCGAATGGCTCGGGCAAATCGACAACGATGAAGGTCGTCCTCGGCCTGATGGCCGCGAGCAAAGGCTCGGCGAAGGTCTTCGGGCTCGACTCGGGCGACATCCGGGCGCGCAACGAGATCGGCTTTCTCCCGGAGAATCCGTATTTCTACAAGCACCTCTCGGGCGCGGAGACGCTGCGCTTTTACGGGAAACTCTGCGGCATGAAAGGCGCCGCACTTAAAGACCGCATCGGCGAACTACTGAAGCTCGTCGACCTCGAGGGCGCGGCGAATCGTCGGCTCTCGGGCTACTCGAAGGGCATGCTGCAGCGCATCGGCCTCGCCCAGTCGCTCATTCAGAATCCCCGCCTCGTCATCCTCGACGAACCGACCGCGGGGGTCGATCCGGTCGGCTCGCGGCAGATCCGGGACCTCATCATGCGCCTGCGCGAAGAGGGTTACACGGTCTTTCTCTGCTCGCATCTGCTCGAGCAGGTCCAGGAGGTCTGCGACCGGGTCGGGATCATTTTCAAAGGCCGCATGCGCCGCGAGGGCACCCTCGACGAGCTCATCGAGATCGAGAATCAGACCAGCATGACGATAGAGAACGCCACCCCCGAACTCATCGCCGAGATCCACGAGCTGGTCCGCTCGAAGGAGGGCGCCCGCATCGTTGAGGAGGGGCACTCCCGCACCAGCCTCGAGCATCTCTTCATCCAGATCGCGGAACGCAGCCGGGAGGAAAAATCATGAGCGATACCCCAAATGCCCCCGGCGAATCCGCTCCCCGCCCGACCCCGCGCGGGGCGGGAAAAGCGGTCCCAATCTTTTCCTTCGGTCGGGTCACGACGATCGCGGCGAGCACGGTGACGCAGCTCGTGAGGATGAAGACTTTCTACTTCCTCCTCGCTTTTGCCCTCGTCGTGGTGGCGGTGGGGAACTTCAACATCCCCGCCACGCCGGCGAAGGAACTCTCGATGATCAAGAAGGTCGCCTTCGGGACGATGGACATTTTTGCCTGGCTCTTTGCGATCGTGGCGACGGCGCTGCTCATTCCGAAAGATGTCGAAGACCGCACCCTCTACACGATCCTCTCGAAGCCGGTGCGGCGGATCGAGTATCTCCTCGGCAAGCTCGGCGGCGTCCTCAGCGTCATCGCGATCTCGCTGGTGGCGATGTATGCGATCTGCGCGCTGATGATTTTCTCCCGCGAGAGCCTCTACCTCTCGGCGGAGTATGATTCGATGAAGGCGAGTGCCCAGTACACCGAGGGGGAGATACAGGAACAGCTCTCACTCATCCGGCAGCAGGGGCTGCGGGCCGAGTTGGGCATCGCGGTGCTGGCTTCGTTTTTCAAGGCGTCGGTGGTGGCCGCGGTGACGATCTTCCTCTCGACTTTTGCCTCGAGCTCGCTCTTCACGATCATCGTCAGCATCCTCCTCTTTCTCATCGGGCACGCCCATCACATGGCCTCGAGTTTCTGGCTCGACGAGTCGGGGAACAGTGTCTTTGTGCAGATGCTGGTGAAGGTCATCAAGATCCTCATCCCGAACTACCAACTTTTTTCCTTTAGCGAAGGGATCGTGCAGGGGGAGGCGGTCGTCTCCGCGCTCGTCTGGCAAATGGGCGGGCTCACGGCGGGGTATCTCGTCGTCTTCCTGCTGCTCTCGCTCCTCGTCTTTGTGGACAAAGAATTCTGATCGCCGTGAAGCGTCTCTTCCAGAAAATTCCCCGTCTCCTCCTCGTGGTCCTCGGGCTCGCGGTCTTCGGGCTCTTGCGGGCCCCGGTCGAGGATGACCTGCGCGAGCGGCTCGTGGCGGCGAATCTGCTGCTCCCGCCGCCGGCGCAGGGAGCCTTCGACCAGATGAGCCAGTCGGCGCTGATGGGCACCCTCGGCGGGCTGCGCTCCCTCGTCGCGACCTACCTGACTCTAAATGCCTTCGAGCATTTCAGCACGAAATCGTGGGACGCGCTGCGGGCGAACTACCTCATCATCACCAATCTCGAGCCCCGCGACGAGTCCCACTGGGTCTCGGTGATCTGGCATCTCGGGATCAATGCGACGGCGAACATGGAGATCGACACCCGGCTGCCGGCCTTCGAGCGGGAGCGGCGTTTTAAGGAATACGCCTTCCAGGCCATCGACTTCGCCGAGCGCGGCATCGGCCAGCTCCCCGAGTCGGTCGCGATCCGGCTGCAGGTCGCCGAGGTCTATCGCGAAAAGTTGAAGGACGACTGCGCCACCGCGCGGGTCTACGGCGAGATCGTCGGGCTGCCCGGCGCGCCCGGCTACGCGCGGCGCTTTTACGGCTACTTCATGGCGAGATGCCCGGGCCGCGAGCAGGAGGCCTACGACTACCTCACCGCCCTCTACCGCGAGGGAGAGCCGCAGCGACTGCCCACCCTGATCAAGGAAATCAAAAATTTGGAGGGCAAACTTGCCATTCCTTCGCCCCGTCGCATCCCCGACGGCGACCCGGACCGGCGGCCCCAGAAAGCGTCGAAAAACCCCGCCAACACCCTTCCCGGTGGCATTGTGGTGCCCTGAAACGCGGCACATTCTGTTTTTTCCTGCCTCATCGGTGCGGATTGGCGTGCTTTTGCTTCCCTCGTATTGCGAAAACCTCTATCTATGGTTAGTTCCGACTCCCCCTCCCGGAACTCCCGATTCCCCCCCGCGGGGCCATTCAGAGAATGAAATACGCCATTTTCGGAGACATCCACGCCAACCTCGAAGCCTTCCAGGCCGTCCTGGAAGATGCCGCTCAGCAGGGCTGCACCGACCGCGTCTGCGTCGGGGATATCGTCGGCTACGGAGCCAACCCCCGCGAGTGCATCGCGATGATCAAAGAAATGGGCTGTCCCGTGGTAAAGGGCAATCACGATGAGGAAGCGGTCCTCGAGACCTCGCTCGAGGGGCTCAACCCGCTCGCGCGGCAGGCGATGGAGTGGACCCGCGCCCAGCTCGATCCCGATGACCGCGCTTTTCTCAAGAGCCTCAAGCTCGTCCGCCAGGTCCGCGATTTCACGATCGTGCACGCGACCCTCGACACGCCGGGGAGCTGGACCTACGTGACGAACAAGTTCGATGCGATGGCGAGCTTCAGCTATCAGTTCACCCAGCTCTGCTTCTACGGACACACCCACACGCCGCGCATCTATGTGAAGGGCGACAGCGTCGAGCCGGTCGAGTTCATGAATGTGCGGCTCGAGATGGGGCGGAAATACTTCGTCAATATCGGCAGCACCGGCCAGCCCCGCGATGGTGACTGGCGCTCTGCCTACGCCATCTACGACGTCGCCAATCAGGAGGTCACGATCCGCCGCGTCGAGTACGACATCCAGACCGCGCAGGATAAAATCATCGACGCCGGTCTCCCGGAAATGCTGGCGCACCGGCTTTCACTCGGCAAATAGGGCATCAACGTGAATCTCCCTGACTGCGAGCGAATCCTCATCGTGAAGCCGAGTTCGCTCGGTGACATCGTCCACACCCTGCCCGCCGCAGAGGCGCTCCACCGGGCCGCGCCGCAGGCGCAGATCGACTGGCTCGCCAATACCGAGTGGTGCCCCCTCCTCGAGGGCGTTCCCTTTCTCCACGAGGTCATCCCGTTTCCGCGGCGCGAACTGAAGGGAATCACCGGCGTCATCCGCGGAGCCCGCTGGGCGAAAGAAGAGCTGCGTCCGCGCCGCTACGATCTCGTCGTCGATTTTCAGGGATTGTTCCGCAGTGCCTTTCTCGCGAAGCGCACCGGAGCTTCCGTGATCGCCGGCTTCCGCCAATCGCGGGAGGGCGCCTCGCTCTTTTACACCCACCGTGCGGAGGTTCCCGACTGGAGCCGCCGCCATGCCGTTGATCGCAATCTCGCCCTCGTCGCCTCGCTCGGAGTCGATGTCGCGGATCCGGTCTTCCTTTTTCCGCCGGGAGCGGAGATGAAAGCGCCGCCGGTTTTTTCGTCTTCTCCGATCCTTCTGCACCCCTTTTCCCGGGGCGCCGGCAAGTCACTCTCGGTCGTCGAGGTGACCGAGCTTTGCGAACTGCTCTCTCCGTATCCTGTCCTCCTCGTCGGCATTCCGGAAAAGCCGATCACGCTGCCCTGGCCGCGAAATGTCACCGATCTGTTGGGAAAAACGAGCCTGCCCGAGTTGATCCACCTGATCCGGCAGGCCGCCTGGACGGTGAGCGTGGACAGCGGTCCGATGCACCTCGCGGCGGGGCTGACTGATCGGGTGTTCTCGCTGCACACCTGGTCGAATCCCGGGATGGTTGGGCCGTGGCGTCCGGAGGCGTGGGTCTGGCGCGAGTCTCGGCTCGTGCAGGTGCGCGACGTGCAGCCCGACGAGTTCCCCGAGCGGCGTGACCTGCAGAAGCACTACGGAGCAAAGGAGAGGCTCCTCGATCCGGCCGATCTTTCCTATATCGCCGCTTTTCTACGAACCCAGCTCGCGGAGATTTCACAGCCATGAAAGAAGTCTTCATCTACACCGACGGCTCCTCGCGTGGCAATCCCGGCCCCGGCGGCTGCGGCACCGTCGTTCGCTACGGCGATCACACACGCGAGCTCGCGCAGGGCTTCGTCACGACGACGAACAACCGCATGGAGATCTTCGCCGCGATCGCCGGGCTGGAGATCCTCAAAGAACCTTGCCGGGTCACGGTCTACTCCGACTCCCGCTACCTCGTCGATACCCAGACAAAGGGCTGGATCAAAGGATGGAAAGCCCAGGGCTGGCGGAAGAAAGACAAGTCCGCGGTGAAGAATGTCGATCTCTGGATGCGACTCGAGCGAGCCGCCGAGGGGCACTTCATCACCTGGCAATGGGTCAAAGGACACGACGGTCACGAGATGAACGAGCGCTGTGATGCCCTCGCGACCGAGGCCGCCGACGGACTCCGCGGTAGCCTCGTTGTGGATGATGGGTTCAAGCCGTAGCGGAGAATTTATCGGCTCAGCTTCACCGCGAGGCGGACCGCTTCGACGAGGCTGCTGCCTTTCGCTTTGCCCTGCCAGGCGATGTCGCAGGCGGTGCCGTGATCGACGCTGGTGCGAATGATAGGGAGCCCGAGCGTCGTGTTCACCGCCGTATCAAAGGCGAGCGCCTTCAGCGGGATGTGGCCCTGATCGTGATACATGCAGATGAAGGCGTCGGTGCTGCGCCGCTTCGCCGGGATAAAGGCGGTGTCCGGCGGGAGCGGTCCCTCGATCGAGATTCCTCTTGCTCGAGCAGCCTCGATCGCGGGGATGATGATGTTTTCCTCCTCCCGGTTGCCGAAGAGCCCGTGCTCGCCGGCGTGGGGATTGAGTCCGAGCACGGCGAGGTGGGGCTCCGTTCCCCGGATGCGTCGCATCGCGTCGGCGGTGAGTTCGATGACGTCGAGGATACGGTCCACCGTGAGTAGCGCGGGCACTTCGTGGTAGCCGCAATGCACGGTCACAAAACTCGCGCGGACCTCGTCGCTGTATTGGAACATGCAGAAGCGCGTCGAGCCGGTCTTGTCGGCGAAAATCTCGGTGTGCCCGGGGTAGTCGACCCCGGCGGCGCGGAGGGCTTCTTTGTTCAACGGAGCGGTCGCCACCGCCGCGACTTCACCGGCGAGGGCGGCCTCGATGCTGGCGAGGACATAGCCGTAACCGGCGGCTCCGGTCTTGGCGCTCACGACACCGGGCTCGAATCCGGTCTCATCAAAGAGGGTCAGGTCGCGGACCAGAGAGGGTTCGGGCATGGGCAGGCCGGTCTTTTCCGCGCAGCGGCGCAGGATCGCGAGATCGCCGAAGATCACCGGAGCCGCCCACTCGCGGACTTCGGCATTGGCGAGCAGTTGCAGGCAGACTTCGGGTCCGACCCCGGCAGGGTCTCCCATGGTGATGGCGATGAGGGGAAGGGGCATGGGAGGAGTAAGATTAGGTGAAAAGTAGGGTAAGGCGGCGCCCCGGGTAGCGGGACACTCAGATGAGAGGGACAGGAGTGTCCCTCCTCCTTGGGACAAAACAAGGAGGGGCGACATTCCTGTCGCCCGGCAAGCTAAGGGTTACGCTTCGCGTTGGCTCAGAAAGTAAACGCCGGCTCCAAGAGTAGACCACGGTCCGCCCGCTAGAAAATTCAGCGCATCGATTGGCTTAGCCATGATGCCTGCGGATGAGATCTTTGGCTGTCTCCCACGGGATACCCGACTCAGGATCGGCGGCGAACGCTGCGGCGCGACGGTCCAGTTCGTCCTTTTGCCATTGCGGCACGGCCAACCCGTCGGTTTCCAATGCGATGCTGTCCCAAAGGTCCTCGACCAACTGCAGGCGCTCATAGAGGGGCAGTTTCTGAAGTTCGGAGATCGGCTGGATCATGGTTTTATGATAAATCGCTGAAAGGGCGGTGGCAACGGTCAATTTCGGCATTTGCCGTCAAGTCGCTTCACCGCCTCCCCCTCTCACTTCCCCAGCCTCTCCAGCACGTTCTTCGTGATCTGCATCACGGCTGGATCTTTCCCTGCCAATCCGTGTGCCCAGTCCGTCGAGCCGGTCGTCATGACGGTGCCGCCTCCGTCGGTCGTATAAAGTCCCAGCACGGCGTTGCCCGTGTGGTCGGATCCGGGCCAACGCTCGTACCAGGCGCTATCGCCGGGGGCCCACTTCGCGGGGGCGGTTCCGAGAATGGTGAAGGTCGGCGGGGTGCCGTCGCGATGCGTGGGAAAAGGCAGACCGTCGCGCCACTCGATCTCGCAGCCATCGCACTCGTAGCCGACGATGGTGTCCTTGCCGCCGAACTCCTGACCGGCGGCGAGGCCCGTATTTTCAAAGAGCCAATGATCGGGACGATGGACCGTGTAGGCGCCGCTGCCGTCCATGAGCTGGCCGTGGCTCTTGTGATATCCGCCGTGGAGGAAGCCGACGCCGGTGAGACTGTTCTCGGTGCGGCCGATGAGATGGTGGCTCCACAGGGTCGCGAGGGTGGGGATTTTTTCCGCGGTGGAGGTGTAGAGTTCGTCCTGATTGAACCATTGTTTCCAGCAGAGGAAGGATTTTGTCTCGGGCTCCCAGCGGATCTGCCAGCAGCAGGTGTTGCCGGAGAAGAAGGCGATATTTCCTCCGGCGGCGGCAAAACTCTCGACCGTGTCGCGCATTGCGGCCGACCAGTATTCGTCGTGACCGAGGCTGAGGACGAGCCGGTAGGGTTTCACGATCCCGGGGCGCAGCTCGAGATCGTGGTTGGTGGCGTAATCGATCTCGTAGCCGTTCTCCTCGGCCCAGATGACAAAGGGCAGCTCCCATTTGCCATACTGCGAGGCGGGCGGACGTAGCTCGGAGACGCGGTGGCCCTGCAATCCGGCGCGGCCGTGATAGGCGTAGACGCTCGATCCGCCCCAGTTGTTGTAGGCGTTGTAGGTGTGGGTCGCGAGCTGCAGAAGAATGCGGCTGTTCTTTCCCGGCTCGGCGGGACGCAGGACAAAATAACAGGTCGACTCGGCGGTGCGTCGGTTCCGCTGGGTGAAGGTGCCGCCATTGTCACTGACGCGCATCGTCACTTCGTAGTAACCGCTTTTCCAATCGGCCGGGATGGGGAGGCGGAATCCGACCGGCCAGTTGCAGCCGTGCGACGAAGCGTTGACCGGCACGGGATACTCGAGGAGACCCTCGAGCTTTTTCCTTTCAAAGACTACCGTGCGCTCTTTCCCGACGCGGGTGATCGTGATGTCGCCGCTGGGCGAAGGGCTCGAGAGATGGAGTTGCAACTCGTCGCCCGGCGCGTAGCTGACGTCCCCGGCATAACCCTCGATGTAGAGCGAGCGGCCTTCGTCGATGGCGTGGAGTGCGGGAGAGGAAAGGATCCATGCCGAGGCAAGGCTCGCGAGGCAGAGGGAGAAGGAGAGGCGATACATGGCCGCAGGATAACGGAATCGGGATTGTTCCGGCAATGGGGGAGTGCCGACGGAATCGCGTCCGTGGAGCGCACACTCCGTCGGTCCCGGCAGGGTGAGGACGGTAGGTGCGCCTCAGCGCTTGCCTGATTCGATGATGAATTCGACGAGCGCGTCGATCTGTTCCTCGCTCAGAATCGCGCCGATGGGTGGCATGAGATTCTCGGGATACCCTTCGGCGAGCAGGGCATTGGGCTCGAGGATGGATTGGCGCAGATAAGCGGCGTCAGCCTCGATCTCGCGCGCCTCTCCCGTCACGGGGTCGCGGACGAGGCGCTTCGTCCCCGCGATGCCGCGCAGGACAGGTCCGGCGAGCTTGATGTCGTCGAGGCTGTGGCAGGCGGCGCAATAGCTTTGGAAAAGGAGACGGCCGGTGTCTCCTCCCGAAAACCGGAAGTGGGCATCTGTCCCCGCGAGAGCGCCAGGCGGAGGCGGCAGGACCTTCCCGGGATTTTCCTCAGGAATGCGGTTGGCCGTGTACCAGAGTTCTCCGCTGCGGAGCTTCCCTCCACCCTCTCCGGAGAGCAGGGGCGAGATCCGCACATGCACGACCTCGCCCGGCACGAGATCACTTAGTTCAAGGAAAACGCGTGATCGGTCCGCCGACACCGTGGCTGAGCGGACTCCGCCGGTGCGATGTCGCACCTTCTGCCCGCCGTAGGTCTGGGTCGCCTGGTATCCCCAATGTGCCAAATGGTAGGCGGCGGGATTCCAGCCCTCGCCCGCCGCGAGCGGAGTGGTGAACTCGATCTCGAGCCCGTTCGAACGCAGCCTCGCAGCGAGAGGTTCGAAGACGCTCCCGCCGGTGTAGCGGATGCGGGTGAGACCGCTCACGCGATGGATGAAGTCCGGATCCTTTCCCCGGGCGATGCCGCCTGCATAGAGATCGCCGTTCGGGGCAAAGGCGAAGCGGTGGAAGAGATGCCGGTAGCCCTGCGAGAACCGGAAGACCGCCCCCTGAAGATCGCCCCCGACCTCCTCGAGGAAGACGCGCTGCAGTCCCCCGTAGGCGGAGTCGCCAAAGACTACGTGACCGGCATATGGTCCCCATGATTCGGGGAGCAGGACCGGTTCGGTAGGCGAGGCGGCGATCTCCCCCTGCGGCAGCCACACGGCGGGTGGCGTTGCGACCGGGCGGTCGAGGGGATGCCGGGGTGGGATGCTGCGGAAGTGGAAAAAGGCACCCTCGGTCACGTGGACGAGCTTGTTCGCGGGGAGCCACTCGCCCTGGTTGTCCGTGACGAGGAGCGCGCCCCCGGGACCCTCGCCGATCCCGTCGGGAGTGCGCAGGCCGCCGGCGATGAACTCCGTCGCGCCGGTATCGAGGTGGACCTTTACGACGCTGCCCCGCATCGGTGCCTGGTAGTTGTCCTTTCCCCGGGCGGCCATGCCGACGCTGTTCGAAAAGTAAAGGTGTCCATCTCTCACGACCGCACCGAAGAGATACTCGTGGTAGTCCATCGTGCAGGGCCAGGCGTGGGAGAGGCAGCGATAGGTTTCGAAAAAGCCGTCTCCGTCCCCGTCGATCAGCTCGGTGGCCTCGTTCTTCTCGGTCACGAAGATGCGGCCTTCGGAAACGGCGAGCCCCATCGGTTCGGAGAGGCCCCGGGCGATTTTCTGAAAGGGCGGGGGACCTTCCTCATTGAGGGATGGGAGATCGACCCGGTAGAGGTCGCCGTCCCAGGTCGTGAAGAGCAACTCGTCCGCGCCCCGCATCGCCATCCCGCTGATGCGAAGGGTGAGCGATTCATCGCGCAGATCGACCGACTCCAGCGCCGGATGCCGGGTCTTCAGCTTTTCTCCGAATCCCGGACTGGCGTCCGGGGCGGCGGGTTCTTCAGGGGTGGCGATGAGCGAGAGATTGCCCGGCGTCGCGCCTTCCAGCACGAGCCGTCGGAATCGGACGGGATGCCCGTAGGTCGTTCCCGACGGGGGAACGAGCAGAACGAGCACCGGGAGTCCCGCCCGCAGGCGAAAGGTTCCCAGGTCGGCCCTCTCCCATGCCGCGTCGCCCTCCCCGGTGGGCGCTACGTCCCAGAAGCGATCCTGCCCGTCGAAGGAGAGCTGGTAGGCCTGGTTGAGTGGCTTTTCGCAGGTGTACTCGATTGAGACCCGGACTTCCTCCTCTTTATCCGCCCTGACATACCACCCAAGTGTTGCGCCCCGGCCTTTGGTGATTTCGAGGACGTCTCCGACAAAGCGGTTCGGGCCTTTGGAGAAGACGGCCGTAGCGGGGAGATCGAGTGATGCGGACGGAGTCGATTTTTCAGCAGCGATGACGGCGGGGCACGCTAAGAACGAGAGTAGCGAAAGGAGATAGGGGAAAAGAGGGGGGCGGCTCATGGTTGTAAAACGAAACGGTGCCATTTGCTGCCGGTCAACGTGGTCGTAAGAGGGTTCCATCCCGTCCCGAGGCCGGGTGCGTGGAGTTCGTCTCCCTCCCCGAGACCTTCGACGGCGAGTTGTCTCACGGCGGTATCGTCGCCTCTCTCGAAGGTCGCCTTTTCGAGTAGCGTCAGGATAGCATTGCCGTGTCTCAGCTCCCATGAGAGGAGAAAGTGTCCTTCCCTCTGAGAGCAGCCGAGGTAGCGGATCGCCGGTTCGACGAACTCGCCATCGCGCCGCCACCGCCAGCGGTCTTCTTTATCCGCCCCTTTGCGGAGGATCTCGCCGGACGACCGGGTCGTGAAGTTGGACACGATCAGCCCGGGCTTACCCTCGGGTGCCCGCCAGATTTTCATGACAGTGGCCCGCTCGAGGTCGTAGCCGATCCAGACAGATTCGCCCTGGCGGATCGAGAGTGAGCGCGGGACGCCGTCGAGGCTGAGACGGCGTATTCTCTCCGGGTCGAAGGGTAGCGCCGCCTCTTCTTCCGCCGAGAGTTCGGCGGGGAGGGAGTTCAGGAGGCAGAGGCACGCGAGGTAGAGGAGAAAGCGGTTCATCAGTTGCGCCCATCGGCACCGGAGCCGCGGGGACTCAGTTAAAGGGCGGCACCCGGCACACTCAAATGCCGTGATCGCGGAGAGTGGCGCCGTTCTTTTACAATTCCTCCAGTCGCAGGCGGAAGAACCTGGCCTGCCCGGTGCGGGGCGCAACGATGGTGCGGAGCGTATTTTCCACCGGCACGGTGAGCGTGTTTTCCGGCACGTTCCAGATCTCCCAGTCGCGCAGGTCAATGCTGGTCTCGATGATTCCTTCGCGACCTGCCGGGTGGAGGAACTGCAGCTCGAGATTCCCGCCCGTGATGGTGAAGACCGGCCACTCCACGACCTGCGCCACGATGGGGCTCGTTCGCTGGAGAAATTCGAGGCGGTTGCTCTGCCCGTCACCGTCGGGGTCATCTTGCGGCCCGGCGTCGGGATGGGTTGTCGCCCCGAAATGGATCACCTGCCATTCCGCGTAGGTCTGCGAAGCGGACGGATCTTCGTTGATCCAGGCGGTGAGGAGCGCCTCGGCGGCGAGGTCGCGTTGGAAGGTAGCAAGCGGAGGCATGCGGGGTGCCCCGTCACCGCGGATTCGTCGCAGCACCATCGAACGGGTCGGCAAGCCGAAAGCGGGCGCATCGTTTTTCACAAGAAAGCGGGAGAGGGGATCGCCGCCGTGACTCACGAGAGGCCCGTCGATGAGGTTCGCCGCCGACAGCGGAGTGGTGATACGTGCGTCCCAGTTCCCGAGGGCCGGACCGCCGGGCTGGTGACATTGCACGCAGTTCACCGCGAGATAGGATCTGGCACGGGATTCGAGACTCTGGCTCGTGTCATCGGCGGGCGCGTAGGCGGGGAGATTCTCCACATCGGTGATGGCCGGGGTGCAGAAGCCCGCGTTGCTCAGGGCGGTGAGCTGATTGAGGGTTTGGGTGCCGAAGACTCCGGTCCGATTGAGCTGCCGCGTGTTGAAGCTGAGAGCGAATCCACCCACCGCCGTGTGACAGGTGCGGCATTCCCCCCGACTCGGAAAACGCCAGGTCTGCGCCGAGCCCGGCAGCACCTCAGTCACGCCGCTCTCCGCCACGAGGGCGGCATCGGTCTGGGCGCCGCTGCCGACGGCGAAGTTGCCCCATCGATAGCTCAGTCCGTAGACATCATTGGTCGTTTTCACGAGGAAGCGTGTCTCGACGCGGCGGCGCACCGGAGGATCGCCTACATCGAGATCGAAATGTTTCACCCAGACCATGCCGGTCGGGAAGGTCCAATTTCCATCGGCGCTGAAGGTGAAAGTGTCGGTCGTGTTCCGAATCGCGAACCAGCGTGACTTCACGGCTCCGTCGCTCCAGAAGGGCACGTTCGGCGCATAGGGGACGAGGCCGGTCCCGGGCGTGAGGCTGGCGGTGTTGGAAAACGCGCCCGTGCCCGATAGTGTTGCCGGAGGCTGCGGTCCGGTCGTGCCGGTGCGGGTGATGCGCCAGATCGTGCCCTGAAGGCTACAAAGGAGGGGCTCGCCATTGCGTGGATCTGTCCCGAAGTCCACGATCTGTCCTCTCGCGGTGAGGCGTTGTCCTGACCAAGCTCCCGGGCTCGTTTCAGTAAACGCGGCGATGATGCCGCCCCCGCCGAAGGTGTCTGCGACGAGGTATTTGCCCTGCAACTCCGTGAGCTGATTGCCGCGATAGACGACTCCGCCACAGATCGAGGGGCCGTGGATGATCCCGTTGTCGGTGCGGCCATATTCGAAAATCGGATCGATCGGGTCGAAGGCGACCGGTGGGGCGTTCGTCGTTCCCGCCGAGTTGTCGGGAAAGCGGGGTGGATTCGTCGCTGACACGTAATAGGGATGCATCCCCTCGCGCCAACTCCAGCCGTAGTCCCCGCCCTTCGTCACGAGGTTCACTTCTTCGTAAAGGGCCTGCCCGACGTCGGCAAGAAAAAGTCTTCCCGTCGGCGGGTCGAAGGAGAAGCGGAAGGGGTTGCGGAGACCAGTCGCGAAAATCTCGGTTCGCACCGTCGTCGCGGCGAAGTTCTGCCCGTGCCAGGTCGTCGCACCGATGAAGGGATTGTCCGCCGGGATCTTGTAGGTGCCGGAATGAATCGCCGAGGGGTGGCTCGTCGAAGTCGGTTGGGAGTGGGGATTCGGATCGATCGCGTCGGACGGGAAGACATCGATCCCACCGATGCGGTCCGCCACCGCGATACGCAGCATCTGACCCCAGAAGTTCTTGTTGATGAAGCGCGCGGTGTTGAAGGCGTCGCCGCTCCCGCCTTCGTCCCCGAGCGAGAGATACAGATACCCGTCGGGACCAAAAGCCAGATCGCCGCCGTTGTGATTGCTGGCCGCGTCGCGGATCGTCAGGATCGGGAGCATCGTGGCGGGGGCGGCGCTGGTCGCGGCGAGATAGTTTCCCGGCGTGCCCGTGGCCTCGAAGCGCGCGAGCCGTTGGTGCAATTGGCCGCTCACGGTGATACTGAAGTAGATGTAGAAATAGCCGTTCTCGTTGTAGTTCGGATGGAAGGTGAAGCTGAGCATCCCGTTTTCCGAATTGCTCGCCGCCGCCAGCGGAGTGTTGATCGGCCCGGACTCGAGGTAAGCCTCGAGATCCATGAAGGTGCTTACCGTCTGAGTCGTGGTGAGGTTGTCGATACGACGGATGCGTCCCTGGAAGTCGGCTGCCGGGGAGGCCGTATCAGTGCCGCGCTCCAGCACGTAGAGGCGGTTCGTCTCGCCGGGCGGGAAGGCCGTCGCCATAGGATTGAGAAAGGTCAGGCTCCCGAGGGCGTTCACCGTCGTGTAGCCCGTCGCGCTGGGGAGGTCGGCCGGCAGGTTTAATGACGTGGCCGCTTCGCGCACGAGTTGGGCCACGACGGGACCGGGGAGCAGCAGCGCCAGGGCAAGGAACGAACAGGAGTATGACAGGGGGTGCATACCGGAAACGGATCGTCGAAGTATAATCGCCCGGCAGAAAAAGCACTACCGAAGTTCTCCGATGTGACTTCCCTTCTTGATCGATCCGGCCACGTCTCCCGCCCCCGTCCGCAATCAGGCGGGATGACGCCGACCGGAGAAACGGGCACGATCGCTCCACCCTTGCATGAAACTCCTCCCCCTTTTTCGCTCCTTTTATCGTTGTCTCCTCCTCGCCACTACCGCGCTCCCGCTCGCCGCAGCGGAGCCGACCCTGCACCCGGCGGCGGCGCGGCTGCCCTTTGACCATCAGGGGCCTTTTGTGACGGCGGGCGAGGGGGCTATCCTCTGTCTCGGGGCGAAGGAGGCTCTGCGCTCGACCGACGAGGGCCGCACCTGGTCGGCTACACCTCTCTTCGCCGAGCCCAAGCGACACACTGTTAGTAATGAGCG
>JBDNIL010000401.1:0-9487 GCA_041688355.1 Verrucomicrobiales bacterium
CCGCGTCGTAGTGGGCATTGTTGACCGAGGGCCCCCGGACCAGACCCGCGAGGTAGGCCGATTCTCCGAGGGTGAGTTTCGCCGGGGTTTTGTGGAAGTAGAACTCGGCCGCCTCCCGGATGCCGACGGTTTGGTGTCCGAACTCGATGTGTCCGAGGTAGGCAGAGAGGAGCGTCTCCTTGGCCGACCGGCGATCCCCGGTCTGTTGCCATGCATGCCATTCGAGGCGTGCCGCCATGAGAAATTCGAGCCACTTGGTGCGCAGTTTTTCCGTCACCGTTCTCTCACGCTGCGGGTAGGCGCGCTCGACCAGTTGCATCGTCAGCGTGGACCCGCCCTGAGCGATCCGCCGAGTCGCGAAATCGGCACGGGCCGCGCGGACGAGGGCCAGCGGATCGATCCCGAAATGGGAGAAAAAGCGCTGATCCTCCCGCGCCAGGATCGCGTTCACGAGATACGGCGAGAGCTCCGCGAAAGCCACCGGACGCCTGTCCCCGCGCTCGGGCCAGCTCTGTATGACAGTTCCGCCGCGATCATAGAGGACCGCATCGGCCGCCGGCTCGAAGGCCTCTGCGGGATCCGACCATATCGCTTTCAAAGTCGGTGGTCCGAGAAATAAAGCGAGCCCCGCGAGTACGCTCCAGCGGATGAGTCGCCTCGGGCGGGGGAGAAAGCGAAAGAGACGCGACCGCCGGATCTGTTCCCGGAGTCGTGCTCGCCCTTCCTTTCCTCCCGAGCCCGACACCGTCTCGATCAGAGCGGGAAACTGAGGCGGGGGATGTTCCATCAGGAAGGTTGAGAACCCGTCCGGTGGGGTTTTGTTCAAAATGGGGTGTGCAACTGATGCGCACTTGAAGCTACGCCCGGCAGAACATCCTGGCCATGTGTGTCAAACGTGATGCAATCTCTTTATGTCCCAATCAGCCGTTATCCATGCCCGGATTGATCCCTCCACCAAAGAGGCCACAGAACGCATCTTGGATTCACTCGGACTCACGCCGACGGAAGCCATCCGTCTTTTTTACCGCCAGATCGCATTGAGAGGGGAATTCCCTCTGGAGCTTCGGGTTCCCCAATGCACTGGCCGCAGAAACTCTCGAAACGGCTGACCAGGGAGAATAGCTGAGGATCTCACCCAAACACTTCCATCACCGGCGTGCCCTTCCCGTCCTCGGTCACGTAAAACGGGCGGCCCTCAATCAGGAACTCGGTCTTCGGGCTGACGCCCATCGCGGTCATGATGGTGGCGTGGATCTCCGCGACGGTGACGGGATTCTCGACCGCCACGAGCGGTCTCTCATCGGCGGTTTTGCCGTAGACGAAGCCCTTTTTCACGCCACCGCCGAACATCGCCACGCTCGTGCCGCCGGTGAAGTGGCGGTGCAGTCCATAGTGTTTCATCTCGGTGATCTTGTCGCCTTTAAAGGCCGCCTGGTCGTTCGCGGTCGACCCCGGCCTGCCTTCGATCATGGCGTCGCGACTGAACTCGGAGGCGATGATGACGAGGGTGCGGTCGAGCAGGCCGCGCTCTTCGAGATCGAGGATGAGCTGCGCGATGGGCCGGTCGATCTCCGAGTGCAGCCGCGCCACGGTGCTGTGGCCCTCGGCGTGGGTGTCGAAGTGGAGGAAGGGCACATACTCCGTCGTGACCTCGACAAAGCGGGCCCCGTTCTCGACGAGGCGGCGGGCGAGGAGACAGCCGCGTCCGAAGCGCGAAGTGTCGTATTTCGCACGGACTTCGGCGGGCTCTTCGTTGAGGTCAAAGGCGCGGCGTTCCTTCGAACCGAGGAGCCGGTAGGCATTGTCCATCGAGCGCAGTAGGGAGGTCTGCTGGTAGTCGCTCGCGTAGTCGCGATGGGGGCTCTGATCGACGAGGCGACGGTAGAGCTTGTCGCGATTGGCGAAACGCTCGGCGGTCATGCCCTCGGGTGGTTGCACGGACTTGGCGGCCTCTTCGGGGAAGGGCAGATTCATCGGGCCGTATTCGCTTCCGAAAAATCCGGCGGTGGTGAAGGCCTTGAGCTCCTCTTTTTCTCCGACCCCCTCGAGACGCTGTCCGATGTTGATGAAGGGCGGCATCACCGGATTTTTCGGCCCTAACACTCGCGCCATCCACGAGCCGAGATGCGGACACGCGACCGTCTGCGGCGGCACGTAGCCGGTGTGCCAGTGATACTGATGACGAGAGTGCAGGATGCTCCCGAGATCGGGCTGCACCGCCGAGCGGATGAGGGTGCCGCGATCCATGATCTTCGCGATGTTTTCCATGCCCTGACAGATCTGTAATCCGTCCACCGGGGTGTTGATCGCGGGGAAGGTCGAGAGGACCGAATCGACGGGCATGCCGACCGCGAAGGGCGCGTAGCGTTTCGGGTCGAAGGTCTCGGGCGCGGCCATGCCCCCCGCGAGCCACAGCAGGATGCAGGCGTCGGCTTTTGCCTCGGGTTGCTCGAGGTCTTTGCCCCGGACGAGTTGCGGTTCCCCGCTCATCCACGCGGCGGCACCGGCGGCGGAGAGCTTTTTGAGAAAGTCGCGGCGGATAATGGGATCGGGCGCGGTGAGGTCGATGGGGAAGTTCATGGGGGGGAGCGGCCTACGGCACACGGCCTACGGCCGGTAAAAGGTGGGAAGTTAGCAAGGTAGGAAAGTGGTTTCGGCTTTAGCCGAAGGTTAGGTGTTCGAATAATAATCGGGGGATTTTGTGTTCCATGACCTCTATCTCACGATCAAATACTCCGGCATCATCCAGATCGCCCAGGTGAGGTCGGCGATGGTTTCGGGTTCGGGATTTTCACCGAGGATTTCGCGCAGGACGATCCGCTCGTCCTCCGTTGGCATTCTCGTCAGGGTGGAGAGGTAAAGCTCGTCAATGAGGCGGCCGGGATCATTCCCGTGCGCGGCGGCAAGTTTCACGGCCCCGGCCTCGAGCGCTTTGGCGACGGTGGCATCGTTGGAGAGGTCGATGGCCTCGAGGGTGGTGAGTTCGCTGGGACGCGAGGTCACGATCTGCTCCCGGTTGGGACGTCCGAGACTGCGCATCAGGAAATCGCTTTTCACGAGTCCGGCCCGCACCATGAGAGGGGCCCCGGCCGAGACGGCGGCGAGGGCTTTGCCGATCTGCGGGTCGACTGCTCCTGACCAGGCAGCGAGTGAGACGGGGACGGCTTTTTCCCAGGGCAGTTTGTCGAGTTCCCATTTCGCGACGTTGGCCCCGGCGGGGACTTTTGCGGAGACGTCCCACGAGCCGTCGGTCGTGATGATCTCGTCGCTGCCGTCCTCGTAGACGAGGCGGATGGCGGCGTAGGCTCCGGCGGGATTGGGAGTGGTGGCTCCGTTTTTCGCGACGAGGAGCAGGGTGTTGGCTCCGCCTTTGACAAAGGCGGGGGCCGATGCGAGAGCGGACCAGTCGCTGCCACTGGCGACGAGTTGAGCGTTGAGGTAGAGGGAAAAGCTGTTGTCAGCAGCGGCTACGACCCCGGCGGATCGCACGGGCTTCGCCGGGGTGAAGAGGCGCCGGGCGAGTATTTTTTCTCCACCGGGAACGGGCCCGGCAGAGGCCGATGAACTCCAGATCCAGCTCGACGGATGAGTGCTGCGCTCCTCAGCCTCCGGATCGCTGACCCCGCGAACGACTGGCGCATCGAACGCCTTCGGGGCCGTTCCCGTGAGGCTCCAGAGTTGATCGACGAACTGCTCGGCGGTGAGGCGTTTTGCCCGGGGGCCGCGGTAAGTGTAGTCCCCGCCGCCGTCCTCTTCGAGAGCCACTTCGGCCTGGCTCTGGTAGGCGGCGGAGGTCGTGATGAGGGCGAGGGTGTGTTTGAGATCGTAGCCGTGTTCCTGAAAGTCGCTCGCGAGGTAATCGAGGAGATCGACATGCCAGGGCTCGGTCTGCATCGCGTCGAGCGGATGCACGATGCCCCGGCCCATGAGTTGGCCCCAGAGACGGTTCACGATCGTGCGGGTGGTGCGGCCATTCTCGGGATGGATCATGAGTTCGGCGAGCTGTTTGAGCCGTTCCCCCCTGGGCGCGGTGGCATCGACCTGACCGAGTTCGGGGAAAAGCCACGAGGCTTTGGCGGTCTCGCCGACAGGTTTATCGCAGCGATGGATCTCGAGCGGAGTCTCGGCGTAGATCGCGGCGAGTCCGTAGGCCTCGGAGAGTTTCCACCGGTCGATGAAGCTGTCGTGGCACGAGGCACACTTCATGTTGATGCCGAGAAAGGACTGCGAAACACTCTGCGAGAACTGGATCGGGACGGTCTGCCCGGCACTGACCTCGCCCCGCCAGGTGATGCCTTTGATGAAGCCGTCGCTCTCGCTCGAACCCGGGGCGATGAGCTCGCGGGTCATCTCGTCAAAGGCCATGTTCGTCTTGAGCGCATCGTAGAGCCATCGGCTGATCTGGGTGCGACCGCCGGTGATGAAGCCGGTGCCGGTGTAGTCGTTGCGGAGAAGGTCATTCCAGAAGGTGAGCCAGTGATCGGCGTAGCTGACTTCGCGTCCGAGCCGTTCGTTAATGAATTTTGTGCGTTTGTCAGGGTCTTTGTCCTCGAGAAAAGCGGTCACTTCATCCGCCGTGGGGACGAGTCCGACGAGGTCGAGGGAGACACGGCGCAGGAAGGTGCTGTCATTGATCGCGGCGGGGCGGGGGAGTTTATTCTCGGCGAGGTAGTGGTCGATGAAGCGATCGACCGGATTCGTCCTGTCCTCGGTGACCGGCGGGAGTTCGGGCCGGCGGGGCTTCAGGGGTGGTTCGTAGTTCGCTATGCCGAAGGTGAAGCCGGGTTCCCACTTCATGCCTTCGTTGACCCATTGTTTCAGGATCTCGATGTGTGCCGGAGCGACGCGCGATTTTTTCTCGGGCGGCATCTGCATGTCGGGATCGGTCTCTGCGACCAGTTCGAGAAAGTAGGAGGCAGCGGCATCGCCGGGCGCGGCGGTCTCGTCGTCGAGGAAAAGATCGCGTGTGTTGATCGAGAATCCCCCCTTGGCCTCCTCTCCGCCATGGCATTCCGAGCAGTGCTTTTTGAGAATCGGGACGACCTGATGGACAAAATCCACCTCTGCCTCTGCGGTGACGACGCCGAGGAGTCCGGCGGCGAGCAGGGAGAGAGGGGTCGTGAGGGGCGGTCTCTTCATAGGCGAAGGTACCCTACCAGCGAATCAGCCGCCTCTCCACGACGGAAATTCGCCGGGTCATCACGTGAAAAGGGGGATTTCCACAATAAGATCGCGGCGGGCAGAGAATTCGGTGCTTTCCGGCCAAGTCGGTCCTTTCGGGAAAGCCGCAGGGCTGCTACCTTGCGCGGCCATGAAAGCCTTTTTTCTCCTCACCCTCCTCTCCTTCGCGGTGGCGACGGGGGCCGGCATGGTGGGGCGGGAGCAGAATCGCGAGGCCGTCGAGAAGCGCCTCATGGAGCTAGTTGAGTCCTCGGGCATCATCGTGGGCGAGGCCGGTGGCATTGCGGTGCGGTTCGACCATTTCACCGGTATTGTCACGGGCACGGTGGGTTCGGAGGAAGAAAAGAGGACCCTCCTCGCGCGTCTGAGCGAGTCCGTCGGGGCCGGTCGGTTCGAGGACAGGCTGGTCATCCCCAATCCCGAACCGGTCGCGGCGATGGCTCCATCGATGCCGGTGAAGCCTGTCGCCCCGGCGAGTTTCCGGCTCGAAAAGGCGGGGGATCTCGTGCTCGTGCTCGGCGGAGTCGTTCCCAGCGCCGGGGTCAAAAGCGGCTTTTTCGCGGCGGCGCAGCGGGTCGCGCCCGAGTTCTTCACCGTCGAGGACCGGATGCAAGTCGATCCGGCTGTCGGCAGTCCCGGCTGGATCGCGGGGGTGCCCGACCTTGTCAGCAGGCTCGTCGGCAGCGTGCAGGAACCCCGCCTCACGATCGAGGGGAAGGCTGCGACGATTGGCGGGGCGAGTGACGACCGCGACGCGCTCGAGTCACTGAGCGGGGAATTCAGCGCCCTCTTTTCCGCCCTCTCTGCGCGGCAGGACGTTCTCGTCTACGATGAGGCAAAACCCGCCCCGATGAATCGGCTGCCGCTCGTCTTTTACATGGGTCCGTGGGAGGGAAAGGTGCTCTTCGAAGGATCGATCCCGACCTCGCCCCAGCTCGAAGAGATCGTGAGCACCGCCACGACCGTCCACAGTGCGGAAAAAGTAGCCTCGCGTCTTCGCGTCTCGCCGCAGACGGTCAATGAACCCTGGCTCTACAGTCTGCCCGCCCTCGTCACCGCCCTGCTCGAAGGCGCGGGTGACAAAGCCGAACTCGTCATCGTCGACGGCAGCATCACCCTGACCGGGGTCGTCCCTGACAAAGAGAAAAGAGAAGCGATCCTCGCCCTTCTCGAGCCGATCCGCACCGCCGGCTACCGTATCGTCGATGAACTAACGGATAAACCCTAACCCTGAGTTGCTGCCGGAATGATCGAACCCAATCCCGTCTCCACCTTCGCGAATCGTCTCGATTTTCATCTCTATCAGGACTCTCTCTACCTCGTCGCGTTCCTCCTCGCTGCCGGGCTCGGCATGATCCTCGCACGTCTGATCTGGCGGGCGGATGAGGAGAGCTGCCGCGAGATCGAGTGGGAAAACCGCCGTCTCGAGGCCGACGATGCCGCCCTCGACAAAGCCTGATCGGTCCGCTTTTCCCCCCGCCTATTTCTCCCCGAGCATGTCGCGACTTTTCACTGACTGGATCCAGATCTACGAGGCCCAGCCGGCCTTGCTCTGGATCGTCGTGGGCCTCGGTTTTGTCACCGGGGGGCTCATGGCCTGGTATCATCGTCGCTCCTACTCGCATCGGTTTCGGGAGGCAAAAGCGAGAAGACGCGAGCTGCGGGCGCGGCTCGAAGCCCGGAAAAGCCCGGCCGGAGGAGCGAGTAAGTCGCCTTCGCTGCGTCCGGCGGTCGAGCCAGTCGAGACCGCCGGGCTCTTCCGGCACGCTCCCGGGGAAGTCGATCCTGACCGGGTCACGCCTGACCGGGTCGCCTTCCTCATGGATGTCTCGCGCTCGCTCACTCCGGCCCAGTTTTCCCTGAGCAAGGCCGAGTTGCTCAGCGGGGTGGACTCGCTGCGGCATGGCACTCTTTACCAGGTGATCTTTTTCTCGGGTCCGGTCTG
This sequence comes from Verrucomicrobiales bacterium, assembly GCA_041688355.1. Taxonomy (GTDB): domain Bacteria; phylum Verrucomicrobiota; class Verrucomicrobiia; order Verrucomicrobiales; family DEV007; genus Arctic95D-9. The sequence continues at coordinate 7,127 of JBDNIL010000401.1, forward strand.
GTTCGCTCATCAGCGGCTCGTCAGTGGCGGCAAGCGAGGGGAGGATGTCGTGATCCGCGACGGGGACGCCGAGCACCGGTGGAAGTATGCCTTCGGCGGTCACCTCTACGAAGGCGGCGACGGCGCTCATCCGGCGGGCGAGTGGCGCGTCGCCGGTGACGAGACTCTCTATGCGACCCGGCTCGATGTCGAGGCGGTCGGGAAATCCGACGGCACCACCTGGCACCTCCCGCTCCTCACCGCCCTGCATCTCGAGCCCGCCCCGTCACACGTCTTTTTCATGACCGACGGCGAGATCGCCCGGCAGGACGAAGTGATAGGGGAAATCCTCGACCTCGTCTGCGAGCGGGGCAATCCCGTCATTCACACGACCGCGCTCATGGTCCCGGGAGCGTCGAAGTCCCTCCATCGCCTCTCCACCGCGACGGGCGGACGGCATGCCCTCGTCGTTGCGGGTGGCCACGTCTTGCGGGATCAGGATCTCGTCGATTACCTCGAGGAAAAGGGGATCAGTCTCGAGTAGGTGGCGCGGTAAAAAGATAGGGTTACACCCCATTTCCGAACCCGTTTGAAAACCCTACGGTCGTTCCATGACCACAATCCAACGAATCAGCGTTTTCCTTCTCCTCTCCGCTCTCCTCGTCGTCTTTAGCACCAGTTGCGGCACGGCACGGGGCATTGGCCACGACGTCGGCCATGCCGGCAACCTCATCGAGCGCGCCGCGAGATAGGCCGGCGGATCGACGAGGCTCGGTCCGCATTACGGACTGAGCCGCTCGATCTTCCAGTCGTCGCCCTCGTCGGTCCGGGTATAGAGGAAGCGGTCGTGCTTGCGGCCGGGCTGCCCCTGCCAGAACTCTACCGTGGTCGGCACGACCCGGTAGCCGCCCCAGAAGTCCGGGAGCGGCACGCAGTCAATCGCGCCTGTGTCAGGGAATTTGGCCCGGTATTTTTCAGCGCGGACATCGAGCCATTCGCGATTCGGGATCACCACGCTCTGGGTCGAGGCCCAGGCTCCGATGCGGCTTTCGTAAGGACGGGTGAAAAAGTAAGCCTCGGAGTCCTCGCGCGAGGTTTTCCCGACGCGACCTCGCACGTGGACCTGCCGTTCCAGCTCCTTCCAGAAAAAGAGCAGGGACGCGCCCGGCGAGGCCTCGAGCTCGGCCGCCTTGCGACTCGTGTAGTTCGTATAAATGGTGACTCCCGCCTCGTTGAAGTCTTTCATCAGGAGCGTGCGAGAGTTTGGCAGGCCGTCTAGGCCGATCGTCGAGAGCGTCAGCGCATTCGGCTCGCGGATCTCCGCCTGCACCGCCTGGGCGAACCAGGTCGCGAACTGCCCGATGGGCGAATCGGCGAGGTCGCCGCGGTCGAGCGTGCCGGCGCGATAGTCCTGGCGCAGACGGGTGAGGGTGTCGTGAACGGGGTCTGTCATGGCAATGGATAGTCTTTCCGCAGAGTAATTACGAAAGCGGATTCGCCACTGGCGTCAAATATTCTGGTTGAACGATGAATCGGACCGATGTCTGCTCCCTGCATGGGAAGCGGGAGCGGAAACATCGACGACAGACTGGAGCGCATCCTCTTCGACCAGGCGAAGATACGCGAGTGCATCGCCGCGATGGGCGCCCGTATCACCGCCGACTATGCGGGCGGCGATCTCACCATCGTCGCGGTGCTCCAGGGAGGCGTCCTCTTCCTCGCTGATCTCGTGCGCGAGATCCGGCTGCCGCTGCGTCTCGACTCCATCTCCGTCGCGAGCTACCATGGCGGCACCGTCAGCTCGGGCACGGTCACCTTTCACCAGAATCGCCTCCCCGAGGTCGCGGGGCGCGATGTCCTCGTGCTCGACGACATCCTCGACTCGGGCCGCACCCTCTCCGCGATCATGGGCCGCATCCGCGACGAATGTGCGCCGAAAAGCGTGCGCTCCGCCGTGCTCCTCTCCAAGCAGGTCGAGCGAGCCGTGCCGATCGAGGCCGACTACTATGGCTTCGAGATCGGCGACGAGTTTGTCGTCGGCTACGGTCTCGACTACCGCGGCGAATACCGCAACCTGCCTGTCATCGGCGTGCTGAAAGAGGACTGGATTCAACTCGAACCATGACGATACGGGTCAATGTGCTCTTTTTCTCCGTCCTTCGCGATCTCGCCGGGACCGATCAGCTCTCGTTCGAGCTAGGGGGCCCGGGTGATGCGCCCGCCTTGAGCGATCTCCTCACCGCGCTTTACGCCGCCCATCCCGCCCTCGAGCGTTGGGACAGCCGTCTCCTCCTCGCGGTCAACGCCGAGTTCGCGACGCGCGGGACGCCGCTGAAAGACGGTGACGAAGTCGCCCTGATGCCCCCGGTGCAGGGCGGGTGA
>JBDNIL010000402.1:0-11637 GCA_041688355.1 Verrucomicrobiales bacterium
GAAGGGCAAGGGCGAGGGCAAGGGCGAGGGTCGGGGACAAGGCGAAGGGCAGGGCCAGGGCCAGGGCAAGGGCGAAAGCGAAAGTCAGGCGCAGGCAAAGGGAGGAAAAGGCAAAGGGAAGGGCGAAGGCGAAGGTCAGGGCGAGGGTCAAGGCCAACAGCAGGCGATGCAGCCGGGCAACGGGCAGCAGCGCGGCGGGCTCAGCGCCGGCGGTGATGACAGAGGCGGTGGTCTGCCGACTCCCGGTCAAGTCGCGGGAGGGCCGCTCTTTTTTGACCAGTCCACCGAGCAGCGCGAGCCGGGCCCGATTACCGGCGAGGACTACGAGGCCTGGAGCGACCGCCTTGCCTCGATCGAGGAAATGCTGCCGCAGGATGACTTGCGCAACTCCGTCGGCCAGGTCCGCGACGACGCCCGGACGATGCGTATCGACTTCCGCCGCGACAATCAGCCGCCCGAAGCCGCCACGATCGATCAGAAGATCACCGAACCCCTCATCGAGCTGCGCCAGCGCCTCAGCGAAGAGATCGCCAAACTCAACCGCGAGAATCCCGTCGCCCCGATTGATCGCGATCCCGTCCCGAGCGAGTTCCGCGATTTGGTAAGAAGGTATTACGAAGAGCTTGGCGCAGGTAATTGAGCTGTCGACCCCTCCCGCCCTTAATGCATCGACTCATGCCTCTTCCTCATTCACCCAACCCTCTCCCCTGTAGCGAAACTCGTGAGAGTTTCGGTTCCGCGTTGTCCGAGCTTCGACCCCTAATTTCAAAGGTTCACCCTCTTTCCCTCATCTGTGCCAATCCTCTACATCTGTGCCAATCTGTGTTGAATCACAAGGACATAGATTTCCCCGGATTCGCTTCGCTCCCGCCTAGGGCACAGATTTAAAAGGTGCTCTTCTCTTCCATGACTTTCCCTCTCTCCTTTCCAGCCACCTCTCCCCTCGCCTCGCTGGCTTTTGCCAACGAATCGTGGGCCTGGGTCGCGATTCTTTTCGGACTGGGATCCTTCGTCGTCCTCTTTCTCACCTACCGCCTCTCCCACCTGCGCGGCGGGAAAAAGGTCGCGGCGATGACCTTGAAAGGGATTGGGCTCGCCCTCCTCGCGCTCGCTCTGATGGAGCCGGTCCATCTCAACGAAGTCCCGAAAAAGAACTCCAACGACGTCGTCATCCTCGCGGACAACTCGGCCGGGCTCACCGTCGCGATGACCGAGGGGCAGGCTCGGCCCTCCGACGCGCTGCGGGGCGCCCTCAATGGCGACTCGCCCGATCTGCCGCCCGCGTGGATGGCGGGGATCAGCGACACCTTCCGGGTGCAGCCCTTCCTCTTTGATCGCGGGCTGCGTCAGGTGGCCGACTTTACCGGACTCGATTTTGCCCGCAACAGCTCGGCCCTCGGGTCAGCCCTGGAAAACATCGGGGCGCGTTTTCAAAATCGGCCCCTCGCCGCGACCGTCGTTTTCACCGATGGCAACGCCACCGATGCGGCTTTGTTAGAGTCTTTCCTCGCCGCCCAGTCGGAGAAGCAGCCGGGCGAGCGAGTCCCCGTCTTCCCCGTTCTCATCGGCGAAGCCAACGCGGCGGCGCGGGATCTCGCGGTGACGCGGGTAGATGCCACGACGACGCAGTTCGAAGATGCCCAGATCACCCTCAATGTCGAGTCCGAAGCTCTCGGTGAATTCCCCGATGCCGCCGAGGTCTACGTCGTGAATGAGAAGGGCGAGGAGATCGCGAAAAGCCCCGTCGCTTTTCCCGCCGGCTCAGAGCGCCGCACCACGCCGGTGCGCATCCGCCTCGCCGCCGTGCCGCCGGGGATTTCATTCCTGAAAGTGGGGATACGTCAGGTCGGTGAAAAGGTCCTGCCCGAGCTGACCGAGAAAAACAACAGCCGCCGCGTCTCGGTCAATCGAGGGAACGGCCCCTATCGCATCCTTTACATCAGCGGCCGTCCGAACTGGGAATACAAGTTCCTCCGCCGCGCCATTGCCAACGACGCCGAACTCGATCTCGTGGGCCTCATCCGCATCGCGAAGCGCGAGCCGAAATTCGAATGGCGGGGCAAGTCCGGCGAGAGCGGCAACCCGCTCTTCCGCGGCTTCAACAAAGACATCCCCGAAGAGGCGCAGCGCTACGACGAGCCCGTCCTCGTGCGGCTCAACACCGCCACGCCCGAGGAGCTGCGCGACGGTTTTCCGAAGACCGCCGAGGACCTCTTCGCCGCCTACCGCACCATCATCATCGACGATCTCGAGGCCGAATTTTTCACGCAGGAGCAACAGAACCTGATCGACCAGTTCGTCGCGATGCGAGGTGGCACGGTGGTAATGTTAGGCGGGCAGGAGTCCTTCCAGCAGGGCGGATGGGACAACACGCCGGTCGGGCGCCTTCTCCCCGTCTATCTCGATCAGATCGGCAAAGGCGCCCCGGCGCTCGACGCGACTTACAATCTCACCCGCGAAGGCTCGCTCGAGGACTGGATGCGTCTCCGCGCGGGGCAGGAGGAAGAGGACATCCGCCTCGCCTACATGCCGCCCTTTTTTGCAGTGAATCAGATCTCGGCGATCAAGCCGGGAGCGAGCATCCTTGCGACGGTGACGGACAGCGAGCAGCGTGTCCTCCCCGCGCTCATCACGCAGCGCTATGGCGAGGGCAAGTCCGGCGCGCTCGCCGTCGGCGACATCTGGCGCTGGGCGATGAAGGATGCCGAACAGCAGGCCGAGGTCGGCAAAATGTGGCGTCAGCTCCTGCGCTGGTCGGTCACCGATGTGCCGGCGCGGGTCGAAGTGGAAAAAGAGGAATCCACCGAGGGCGCGATCCCGATGACGAAGGTCTCGGTCCGCGTGCGGGACAAGGCCTTCGTCCCGCAGGACGACGCGACCGTGCTGCTCACCGTGAAAGAGGTCAACGGCGTCAGCCGGGCGATCACCGCCGAACCCTCGCTCGACGAGCCCGGGCTTTTCACCGCCGAATATCTCGCCGAAGAGAGTGACGGCTACCGCATCGAAGCCCGTGTCCTCGACGGGGCCGGCGTCGAAGTCGGGAAGGGCGAAGTCGCCCGCGCCCTCAATCCCGAAGCCGCCGAGTTCGCCCGACTCGGACCCGATCCCGTCCTTCTCGGTCGCCTCGCCGAGGGAACCGGCGGCAAGCTGCTCACCCTCGCGGATCTCGGCCAACTTCCCGCCCTGCTCAGCGAACTCGACCTGCCCGCCGTCGAGGTAAAACAGACCCCGCTCTGGCATTCCCCGTGGCTTTTCCTCATCGCCCTGCTCTGTTTCCTCGGCGAATGGGCCTTGCGCCGCCGCAGCGGAGTGATTTGATTTTTTTGCCTATCCCATGATGCGCTTCCTGCCTCTTTTTCTGCTGATGCTCTTCGGCCCCGCTGCAACGGCGCGGGCGGAATCGGGCGTGAAGATTCTGCTCGTCGTCGGCACCGGCGGCACAGAGGAATATGAGGTGATCTTCAAGGAGACGGCCGCTCTCTGGATCGCGGCGGCGAAAAAGGGTGAGGTTGCCATCGAAGTCATCGGGTTCGACGACGGTGAGGCGAACGATCATACGAAGCGAATCCGGGAATCGATCGCCGCGGAAAAGTCGCCCGAACTCTGGGTCGTCCTCATCGGTCACGGGACCTACGATGGGCGGGTCGCCAAGTTCAACGTGGGCGGCCCCGACTTCACCGACGAGGAACTCGCCGGCTGGCTCGGTAATTACAGAGGCGATCTCACGATCATCAACACTGCCTCCGCAAGCGGCTCCTACATCCGCGAAATGGCGAAGCCGGGGCGGGTCGTCATCACCGCCACGAAGAACGAGGGCGAGATCTCTTTCACCCGTTTCGGCCGCTTTTTCGCCGAGGCGGTCGGCGGGCTCATCGATGCCGATCTCGACAACGATCAGCAGGTCTCGCTGCTCGAGTCCTTCCTTTTTGCCTCGAATCGCGTTGCTCTTTTTTACAAAGACGATGCTCGTCTCGCCACCGAGCACGCCCTCATCGATGACAACGGCGACACCCTCGGTTCGCGGGCCGAGTGGTTCGAGGGGACGACCCCGACGCAGACTCCCTCGGCCGAGGCGAAGCCCGATGGCGATCTCGCCGCCCAGAAAGTGCTTGTGAAAAACGCCTTTGAAAAACGCCTCACTCCCGAGCAGACAAAACAGCGCGACGAGCTCGAGCGGCAGGTCGTGGCGTTGCGCCGGTCGAAATCCTCACTCGACGAAGCCGACTACTACGCCAAACTGGAGTCACTGCTCCTCGAGCTCGCACGGATCTACGATGCGGTCGGAGACAGCTGAGATTCTCCCATGAAGGCATTCGCGTCCTTGAAAGAACGGTCACCGCTCTCGCGTGGCGGGCGGGGTTTCGCAGCCCTGCTCTTTTTCGCGCTCGGGGGGATCGCTTTTTACGCCGGGATCGAGCCGGTCTGGGCGAAGTGGGCGGTCATCGCCGTCGCCGTGAGCGGACTTCTGACCGTCAGTCTCTGGAAATCGCCGGTGAAGGACGCAAAGGACGAAGTCGTGAGCGAGGAGGACATCATCGAGATTGCCCGTCGCGCCATCAAGACCGAGGCGACGCGGCTCGATGCGAAGCGGCAGGGACTCGAGAAAGTGCTCATGGCCTACGGTGAGTGGATGGAGTTTCCCGATTTCAAAACGCTCCAGACGATAGACTGGAAAGACGAGGCCCACGTCGCGATGGACGCCCGCGTCGCCGCGCTCCTCGACAACGAGGCCGATCTTATGCTGCAGCGGTTCTCCAGCGGCGTCTATTGGACGAGCGGAAAGTTCGAGGCCAAACAACTCCTCCTCGACCTCGCCTCCTTCACCGAAGCGATCGCCCGCATCTACCGGCCCGAGTCCGACATGCCGCTCCTCGAGCTGAATCTCGAGAGCCTTTTCAAAGCGATCAACCGCGCCTCGCTCCAGATCATCCTCCTCATTGAAGAGCTCCCCATTCTCGAGGTGAAAGAGATGAACCTGCGCAAGGTCTCCGAGAACATCCGCAAGGCGAGCAAGGTCTACCGCAAGTACGAGGAGCTGCAGCCTTACCTCAAGCCGGTGCGCTACCTCTGGCACGGCAGCAAGATGCTCATCACCTCGAACCCGCTCCTCGCGGCGGGCTGGATCGCGGGATCCGAGCTGATCTGGAAGGGCGGCATGCACATCGGGAAAAAAGCGATGGACGCCTACCTCCTCAGTCTCGTGCGCCAGACCCTCGGGATCGTCGCCTGGGAGACCGCCGGGATCTACGACCAGACGCACCGCTATCGCAGTCCCGACTGGGTCTACGGCGTCGAGCTGGCGCATCTCCTCAGCAAGTTCGACACGACGCAGGAGGTCCTCCGCGAGGCTTTCCGCGAGCTAGGGAAGATCCCGCTCCGCAGCACCTACGATCGTATTTTCCTCTATCGCTGCATCGCCCAGAACGCAAGCCCCAAGCCCGGTCTCTTCGCCCAGCCCGAGCTGCTCCCCGTCGCGACGCGCCTCGCGTTGCGGGAGCAGTTGCTCGCTTTTTACGAGAAAAACATCAGCGCGAACGCCGGGACCGAAAACGCAGCGACCTTGAAATGGCGGGCCGGGCTGGAGGAGCGATTGGGGATTTGAGGGAACGCTGCGGCCGTCTCCCCGGTAGCATCGGCGTCCTGCCGATGCCTCTCCCCCTCCGTCATCTCCGCCGAAGGCAAGGGCTGGAAACCCGTGCGACAGCGAGCCAGCGCACGCGAAAGATTGTAGCTGGCCTCTGTGAGGCCGGGGTGGAGCATCGCCCGTCATTAATCGCCGGAATCGCATCCCGTGCATGGCCACCTGCAGGGCGGCAAATCCCGAAAATTGCTAAAGCCCAAATGAACGCACCCCCCCCCCCTCACTACCGTTAAAAATTCCAGAATTGACCTCCTCCCTTGGGACCATCTACCCTATCCCGGAAATGATCCCTGAACATGCACGCGACTTTCTTCATTCCACCGGCCTGGCAATGGCGGATCGTGATTTTGCTCTTTGGGTTTGTCGGGGTGTCCTTCTGGTTGTTCCCCTTTGCCTATCACCGGCTTGCCAAGGAGAGTTTTGAAAATTATGTGGCCGAACTCGCCGCCAAAGGCGAATCGCTCGAGGTCGATGATTTGCGCCCGCCACCCGTCGGGAATCCGAAAGACAACGTGACCGAGGCTCCCGTCTTCGCTGACTTTCTCGCCCGCTGCCGAGCCGATCCCGAGGTGTTTGGGAAAGGCGACCCGGTGTGGGGAGCGCTTGATCCGAGCGCGGTTCCCGGTTTCTCAGTCGATCATATTCGCGGCGAGAAGAATCAGGTGCGCTACCTGACCTATCCCGCGCTTTCACAGGGATTCGACCCGCCCGATGAACTGGCCGCTGCCAGAGCGATCCTGGCCCATGGGGAGACTCACGCCGCGACCCTGGACGAAATCCGCGGGGCCCTGGCCCGTCCTGGGGCGGACTTTCAGGTCACCTATGGAGACTTCACTGCGGGCTTTCCGGAATTGAATACTTTTAATAGTTTCGGCAAATTACTGCATCGCCAGGGTCGGGCGGCGCTACTGCTTGGCCGGAACGACCTGGCGAAGGCAAATGCGATCGCGCTGCTGCGCTTTTCGCGGCATTTCGGTAATCAGGCGACCCTGATCCATGGATTGATCGGAATCGTGTTGAGTGACTTTGCGATCGCCCTCATTCACGAAGGTCTTGCGGGCGGGAAGTGGAGTGACCCAGACCTGAACGCCTTTGCCGGGGAATTGGAGGAGCGATGGATGGAGACGGCGTTCCTTCGTGCGCTGAGGATGGAAAGGGTGGGCATGCTCGATTCCTTTGAGAGATCGGTGAAGGAACATGAGTTGCCAGACGCGTTTACCCCTCGGTGGGTTCGCGCTCTTCTGCGGATCCCCGATCTCCGAAAGGGCTGGCTATACGATACCATGGAGTTCTACTCCCGCACGATGCAGGAATCGGTGCTGGAAGACGACCGGGGAAGGCCCCTATGAACCCGCATCGCCATGCCGCTCCGGACCATTCCGGGAATCCTTCCCGCAGGTAGCGGCCTGCGCGACCAGTTTCGTTTTCACGTGGAGACCTTCCGACACGGTTTCGCAGGGTCGTCGATTTCCGGTATCAGTGGGATTCAAATGCGCACGATTCGTGCCCGGGTGCTTCAGGATCACGCCCGCATCGCCGTGGCGCTTGCCCTGCATCGGAGCACCCGCGGCTCTTACCCGGAGACGCTCGACACGCTCTCGCTCCCGCTCGATCCTTTCACGGGAGTAAGTTACCTCTATCGTCCCTCTGACGGTTCGGATTACCTCCTTTACAGCCCCGGCCCGGACCGCCGGGACGATGGGGGCTCGATCCGGCACCATTTCGAGGATGGCGACTGGGTCTGGCGGCTGCATCTCCCCGAGGATTTTAACTACGATGTCTACAGGAGCCGCTGAATCGTCTCCCGGTCGATGGACAAGCCCGCGCGACCTGCCGGCCTCAGAGCGGTCAGCCACAGGGGCTGCCGGCCGCGCAAGATTGTCGCTGGCCTCTTCGGGGCCGGGTTGGGTCTTCGCCCGTCGGTGATCGCCCGAACCGCTCATCCGTCTCCAGAGCCCCTACCCTTTCGGAGCGAATGTGATATGGATATTCTACGAGCATTTCCGGGCCGGGCAATCTGGAAAGGGGCGCGATGATATCCTGTTTGATTACTCTTCGGCAGATAGATCGTGACCACGGTCTGCAAGAGGTGCTCATTTCACGCGAAGCGGGGGCTTCCCCTTTCGGGTGAAATGCGCTTCTCTAGTCGTCATGGAAAATCGCCCCCTCAATCGACGTCATTTCGCCAGACACCTCGCCGCCGGGGCCGGAGCTCTCGCGGCCGCGGCCGCAGCCGGGGCCGGGGCCGGGGCCGCCTTCGGCCAGGAAAAGGTCAACCCCGACAATCGCCCCACCCCTCTCCGCCGCACCACCGGGCGCGAGGGCGAGCAGGTCTTCGGGACGAACGAGCGCATGCACGTGCGCACCTCGGGCACGCTCGAGGGCGACTGGTTCGCCGAAGATACCCGTGAGATACCCGTGGTCGGCGACTACGATGTGATCGTCTGCGGTGGAGGTCCGGCGGGCTTTGCGGCGGCCCTCGCGTCGGCGCGGAGCGGGGCAAAGACAGCTCTCATCGAAGTCCACGGCTGCGTCGGCGGGATCTGGACGGCGGGCATGCTCTCGTGGATCCTCGACGGCTTCAACAAACCGGGGATCATGGCCGAGCTGATCGGGCGGCTCGGCGAGCAGGGCAACGGCCATCGGGTCTCGAGCGCGTGGGTCTACCATCCCGAGCCGATGAAGCTCCTCCTCGAGGACATGCTCGTCGAGGCGGGGGTGAATCTGCGGCTTTTCACCCGCATCGTCGGGGCGATCCCGGATGAGAAAAATCGACTCGCCGCCGTCGTGACCGAGTCGAAGTCCGGCCGTGAAGTCTGGACGGCGAAGAGCTTCATCGATGCCACGGGCGACGGTGATCTCGCCGCGCAGGCGGGCTGCGGATTCGACTTCGGCCGACCCGGCGACGGCGTGACTCAGCCGATGAGTCTCATGGTCCTCTTTCACGGGGTCACGACGGACAGCATCGCCCCCTTCGTCAATCACCTCGCCGAGGCGAGGAATCTGGGCAAGGGCAAGGCCAACTTCCTCGCCGAGCTCCGTTCCGCCGGGATCGATCCCTCGTATGGCGGGCCGTCCATTTTTGAGATCCACGACGGGCTCTATGCGATGATGGCAAACCACCAGTACAACGTCTCCGCGATCAATGCCGACGACATGACCCGAGCCACTCTCGAGGGGCGGCGCGAGAATCATGCCATGATCAACGCCCTGCGAAAGAAGGGCGGTCCTTGGAAAAACGTCGAGATCATTTCCACCGCCGAGCAGATTGGCACGCGCGAGGGGCGTCGCATCCACGGACGCTACTCGGTCAGCGACGATGACTTGAAGAACGGAGCCCGCTTCGATGACGGGATCTGCCGGGTCACCTTCGGCATCGACGTCCACTCGACCGACCCGGGCAAGACGAAGGCGATCGAGAGCAAGCCTTTCAAATCAAAAGACTACGACATCCCCCTGCGATCGCTCATGGCGAAGGATATCGATGGTCTTGTCCTCGCGGGTCGCTGCATCAGTGGCGGCTTTATCGCCCACAGCAGCTACCGCGTCACGGGGAATGCGGTCGCGATGGGCGAGGCGGCGGGGGTGGCTTGCGCGGTGGCGGCGAGGGAGAAAGTGCTGCCCCACGAGGTGCCTTTCTCCGCTCTGGGTGCCACGGCGGCGGCAGGTTGAAAATCAAACGATCGGCCTCCCGCAACCACACGGGAAACCGGCCGCTGAGAGGAGGGATCCTCTAAAGATTACTCGACGGCGTCTTCGATTTTGCGCCCGACTTTCTTGAGGGCGTCACCTACTTCCTCGGCCCCGCGCTCTACCGCCTTGACGGTCGTGCGGGCGGCTTTCTCCGCTCCCTCTCCGACTCTTTCAGCTCCTTGCCCAACTGTCCTCGCGGCGGTGCGAACGGCGTTCTCCGTGCTGCGGCTGGCTTTCTCTGTGGTCGTTTCGGCCGGTGCGGGGGCAGGGCGGTTGACCATCGGTGCCGTCCCGTTCGTTCTTTCGCCGGTGCTTGCGGTCGGGTCGCTCTCTTCATTTCCGCTTTCCGCTACCCCTGACTTCATCGAGGCGGGATTGGCGATGGCGATGACACCCTGGGCGATGCGGTCACCGGCGTCGCCAGTCGGTTGGGTGCCCTTGTCCTCACCGGCATGGACGATCACGGCACGACCGATGATAGCGTGGTCGCCGTCCGTGAGAGAGAGATTTTTCAAGGTGAGAACGTGGTTGGCGTTGCCGTCGCCATCGGCTTCGAGGTTGCCGAAGTCACCCACGTGCCTTTCGTCGGAATCAGGGAGCCCGTGCGCTTTGCCGGCAGGGTTAAAATGGCCTCCGGCGCTGGTTCCGTCTTCCGAAGAGACGTCACCGAATTCGTGGATGTGGATGGCGTGTTTCGAGTTCGGCTTCAGCCCTGAAACTCTGGCGGTGACGCGGACCTGATCGTTTTCGAGCGGCTCGAAAGTGACGCCGCCGCGTGCTTCGTTCCCCTTGGTGGGCATCAGCACCGCCGTGAGCGAGGGAGTCTTCGTCTCCGTCTCGCGATGCTTGCGGGCGTCGGTTTTGTCAGTGGGAGAGGGCTCGCCAGGCGCGGCGGTCAATGGAGGAGTCTCTTTCGGGTCATTGTCATTGGTCGCGTCCTGGGAGACGAGCGTGGCACTGGCTGCAAGAGAGAGCAGGAGAGGGATGAATGATTTTTTCATGGGGAGGAGGATTTAATGGTTCGGGTGTTCGATGATTATTGAGAGCAGGAGACCTGCCGTTGGGCTTGAAGTGTTTCCAAGTCGTTGATGATGAGCGCAATGAAATGTATCCTGTTGCCGGGATGTATTTTCGCTGTTTCGGCTTTGCGGGCTCTCTGCACGATACCTGACCGCGTTTTGCAATGCCGGGGCGTCCGGTTAAAAACGAGTCACGACCGGAGCCTGAATTTCAGGTGCAAGCCACCGTGCCGTGCGTAACCTCTCGCCTACGGCTCATGGCGAAACGGAAATCAGACAAGACGGCGGATTCACAAGCGGCGATCGAGGTGCGCGGGGCTCGGCAGAATAATCTCAAGGGCATCGATCTCGACATCCCGATCGGGAAACTGACGGTCATGACGGGGCCAAGCGGCTCGGGCAAGTCGAGTCTCGCCTTTCAGACGCTCTACGCCGAAGGACAGCGCCGCTACGTCGAGACCTTCTCGCCCTACACACGGCAGTTCTTCGACCGCATGGACAAGCCGCAAGTCGATTCGATCAAGGGCATCCCCCCGGCCATCGCGATCGAGCAGCAGAATGCGGTCAAATCGACGCGCTCCACGGTCGGCACGATCACCGAGATCAACGACTACCTGAAGCTGCTCTTCCCCCGTCTCTGCAAGGGCTACGACCCGATCTCGGGCGAGGAAATCTCGCCCGACACGCCCGAGTCCATCCTGCGGAAAACGCTCGCGTCTTTCGGCCGCGAGGCCTCGCTTCTCATCGTCTTCGGGGTCGAAGTGCCGGCCGGGACGAAGGTGTCGGACTTCTTCGAATTCCTCCAGCAGCAGGCCTACCTGCGGGTCTGGATCTATGGCAAAGCCTACCGGGTCGATGATCCGGCGGCCTACGATCGCAAGTCGCTGCCCGGTCGTGTCGAGGTCATCCAGGATCGGGTCGCCCCCTCGCGCCGCAGCCGCTCCCTCGAGGCGCTCGAGCGGGCTCTCGATCTGGGCAAAGGGACCGTTGCCATCGTCGAGCCCGAGTCGGGGAAACGGCTCGCTTTTTCCCGGGGCTGGTCCTCGCCCGAGACAGGGACCGAGCTGAAGCCGCCCACCCCGGGGCTCTTCAGTTTCAACAATCCCATCGGGGCGTGTCCGGTCTGTCGCGGCTTCGGGCGGGTCATCGGCCTCGATCTGGAAAAGGCCATCCCTGACAAATCACTATCGATCGCCGAGGGGCTCGTGCGCGCCTTCCAGGGCGACACCTATTACGAGTGCGAGCAGGACCTCGAGCGCTGCGCGCGGGCGCGCGGGCTCAGCA
>JBDNIL010000403.1:0-1482 GCA_041688355.1 Verrucomicrobiales bacterium
AAAAGGACTTTTCCCCCGCCCGATTCGTGGTTTGGTGGCAGACTCAGATTTTACTATGGAACTCGATGAAATAGAATGGCGCACGCGGGAAGTCTTTCCGTCCTGGAAAGAGGACGGACTGTCCCTCACGATCATCGAGAAAGGCGGCTCGGGACGTCTCTTTGTCAGGGTCGTCCACGACGCCTCGGGCGAGAGTCTCATCGCGATGCACTACAATCTCGACCGGGGCGACAACGCCCGCTTTGCCTGCGTCACCGATTTTCTGAACCGCCACGCCATCCCCGCTCCCCGCATCCTCGAGCGTCGCATCGATTTGAATCTGCTCTGGGTGGAGGATCTCGGGGCTCTCGATCTCGGGAATCTCGCCGGGACCGACTGGACGACATCGCGTCGCCCCGCCTACCAGTCCGCCCTGCGGGCCGTCTTCCCGCTCCACCGCCTCACCGAGAGCACCGCTCCCGACGATCTCCCCGAACTGGAAAAGCCCTTCGACGCCGCGCTCTACGAGTGGGAGCAAAATTACTTCCTGACCCACTTTGTCGAGCGATTCGTCTCAGCGGAAAAGGCGGAACATCTCCGACACGACACCGCCTTCGCCGCGCTCCGGGACGAGCTCGCAACCCTGCCGCGCGCCCTCGTCCATCGGGATTTCCAGAGCACCAACGTCATGCTCCGCGACGCCGACAGCTTCCTGATCGACTACCAGGGCCTGCGCTGGGGCCTGCCCGAATATGATCTCGCCTCGATGATCTACGATCCCTACAGCGAGTTCACCCCGGAAGAGACCGGCGACCTCATCGCCTACTATTTCACTCTGAAAGAAGAAGCCGGCGACACCGAATCCAGAGCGGACTTTGAAAAACGTCTTACCCAATGCGCCATGCAACGGCTCATGCAGGCGCTCGGGGCCTACGGATTCCTCAGCGAAGTGAAGGGCAAAACCGAATTCCTCGCCCACATCCCGACGGCAAAAAGGCGTTTGTTAGAGATGGCGGGGAAGGAGGGTGGACTAACGGGGCTGGCGACGGCGCTGGAGTGATTGGACCCGAAACCCTGCCATCATACCGGCACCACCAGCCCCTCCGCCTCGGCGAGTTTTTTCTGATTCCCATCGAAGGTGAGAAACTCCTTCGCTCCAAGCTCAATCGCCGTCGCCACATGGAGAATATCCATGGAGCGGTGGCCATTCGCATCCGTATAGAGTTCGCTGAGACGCTCCGCAGCGCTATGCACCAGTGGCCAGGGTCCGGGAATGATGACCACCGCTCCATTGACCAAGTCCGCTTTCAAATCCAGCAGCATTTTAATCCCTTCCGGCCTTGGGTAGCCCTTGGCCGGATCATGTCGGTGCAGGCGAATCTGAAATCTCACCGACTGCCTGAACTCGTAGAGCAGCAGAGTAGTCACTTCCAGCGGACCGGGCATGGCCTCAAAGTAGGCCGCTGCCAGGGGCGAGTTGGACTGCGACCGATAAATGGCACA
>JBDNIL010000012.1:0-10424 GCA_041688355.1 Verrucomicrobiales bacterium
TCCTCTCCGCTTCTTCCTCTCCGCTTCTTCCCACAGGAGCGACCAATTGATTTCCCCCCAGTCGCCGCGCAAGCCTTGAACCGTCTCCGGCAATCTGAGAGAATCTACGCGGAGATTCTATGGCGGACCTGATCGGCCAACCATGACCGTTTCCCAGCCGAGGCAAGCAAGCCGCCCGTCATTTTGCCGGGACCGTATGAAGTTTCAGGCCGGGAGAGCTTCACGTTCTCGAATTTTGAAGGCGGGATTCGGCTGAACCGGGCATTGCTGGAGGAGTTGGCGGGGTGAGGGGGAGATGCCCAAGGAACGGGGCTTGCCTAAGCCCCGCCTCTCTGGCTCTGCGGGGGGCTTGGCAAGCCCCCTTCCTTGCCTTTCCTTGGTTCTCTCACCGCCCCCTCTCCTTCACCGCCCCCTTTATCTCCAGCCGATTCTCCTCCATCACATTTCCGCTGCCGGCATCGCGAAACTGGGTTTCCAGGGTGGCGCCGGAGCCATCTTCCACAACAAGAACATTGCGGCGGGCGATGTTGGCGGAGGTGCCGCTCTG
This sequence comes from Verrucomicrobiales bacterium, assembly GCA_041688355.1. GTDB lineage: Bacteria > Verrucomicrobiota > Verrucomicrobiia > Verrucomicrobiales > DEV007 > Arctic95D-9. Next base: position 548 of record JBDNIL010000012.1, read on the forward strand.
AAACTCAAGCGCGGTGCCCTGGATGTCACTGAACCGGTTCACGAGGATCTCGTTCCTCAGGTTCAACTCCTCGAGCTTGCAGTAACGCCAGACGCGGATGCCGAGGTGACAGTTGGCAATCACGTTGCGCTCGACGACCGAGTCATTGACGTCGTTCAGTTCAATCCCGACTTTGGCTCGGCGGATGACATTCCCGGCGACTCGGCAGCGCTCCGCGAAGTGATCGATGTTGATGCCCTCGTCGAGAACGTTTTCGATGACACAATTCTCCACCACGCAGTCGTCGGCAGAGTAGATGGCGATACCACGGCCGTGGAAGTTTCGGATGCGGCAGTTGCGCAAGGTGATGCGGCGCGGTTTCGGTCCACTCGGCCCTGTCGTGTAGTCGTATCGTCCCTGAATCCATACCCCGCAGCGGGTGTGGTGGGTCGCCACGCGAAGTCCGTCGGGTAACAGGGCCCCGTCGAGGTTCAGGTTTTCGAGAGTGATATCCTCGGAGTCGCCTTCGATGGTGAAAAGATTCAGGTCGCGTTCGTTGACGACGAATGCGCCCTCCGGCGCGGGATAGAGGAGCGGCTCTTTCAACTGCACCGTGGCGCCATCCACTGCGATGACATCAGTCTCAAAGCTCGGTTTGGGCCTGCCGCTGACCGCGACGATCTCGCCCGGGGCCATGACGCGGAGCCGCAGGCCGACATGCAGACCGTCTGGGGACCGCAGCCTCAGCGACGTGGCCCCGACGGCAGCGGGAGCGGTCAACTCGGTCACGAGAGCAGGGGCGAGTTGCAGGGTGACTTCGCCCTGCCCTCGGATCGTGAGATGTTTGACGCCATCGAGTCGGATGCTTTGGCCGATGTGATACACCCCGGGCTCGATCACGATCTCGTCTCCCCCGCCTGCGGCTCGGGCGATGGCAGCACGCAGGGGCCCGTCATCCGCTCCGGAAAACTCGCCGCTACCACCCTGCGAGACCGTCCAGGTGTCGGCTGTGGCGAGGGCCGGGAGGAGAAGGAGGAAGGCGGGGAGAAAGGCAAATCTCATAAACGGGGGATCGTCGCAACCGACCGGCAGGCCGATAGCCGGACCGCCTCAGCACAATCAACGCCCATCATTCCCCATTGCACAAGCCCGCTTCCACTGGCTTATTCCACGCCTTCTGAAGAGAGAAAAATTTTCCCATGGCGGTGCAGTATCGTGACTATTATGAAACCCTCGGAGTCGGTAAGACGGCTTCGCAGGACGAGATCAAAAAGGCCTTCAAAAAGCTGGCCCGGAAGTATCATCCCGACGTCGCGAAGGATCTCCCCGACGCCGAGGAGCGCTTCAAGGCGATGAACGAGGCCTACGAGGTCCTCGGGGACCCGGAGAAAAGGAAAAAATACGACACCCTCGGGGCGAACTGGCAGCAGGGAGCCGGGGCACCGTCGGGCGGAAGCTACTCGGGCTATCCCGGCGGCGGGCAGTACGATTACAACTTCGGCGGCAGCACCGGCTTCAGTGATTTCTTTGAAAGCTTCTTCGGCGGGCGTGCCGGCGGCGGCGGGGCCGACCCGTTCGGAGGGTATGGAGGAGCTGCGCGCGGACGCTCGACCCGCCCGATGGAGGGCGAAGACATCGAGGCCGATCTGCTCGTCCGCATCGAGGAGATCATGCACGGCTCGACCCGCGAGGTCCGGCTCTCCCGTCCCTCGGCGGATCGTCGTCCCGGAAAAGAGACGACGATTCGCGTCAAGATTCCCAAAGGTATCGGCGAAGGGCAGAAGATCCGCTGCGCCGGTCTCGGCTATCATGGAGCCAACGGCGGACCCGACGGCGACCTCTACATGCGGGTCCGACTGGAGCGGCACCCCCTTTACAAACCCGACGGACGCGACCTCGACAGTGATCTCATCCTCGCGCCGTGGGAATTCGTTCTCGGCGCCAGCGTCACCATTCCCACCCCGCACGGAGACGTGAAGATGACTGTCAAGGCGGGCACCCAACCCGGCACGAAAATGCGTCTTCGCGGGAAAGGTCTCCCCAAGGGCAAAGAGGAATTCGGCGATCTCTACGTGACCCTCACGGTCGAATTTCCCGAATCGGTAGGTGAGGACGAGAAAGAACTGTGGAAGGACCTGGCGGAAAAGAGCACGTTCAAGCCGCGCGGGTAGGGCGACCGGGAAACGGCCCGTAAACGGCTGAGGACGATTGTTCCCGAAGTAGAACGGGTCTCCAGGCCCGTTCCGCATCGGTCCGGCAACGAAGACGGGACGGGCCTGGAGACCCGTTCTACATTGCCTTTGCCTTTGCCTTTGCCTTTGCTTTTGCCTAAGTGCTCACCTCAAAAGCCCAGACCGGGGGGCAGTCCCATGCCGGCGGTGAGTTTGCCCATTTCTGCCTGGCTCATTGCTTTGCCCTGCTCGATGGCCTGCTTCACGGCGCTGAGAACAAGATCCTCGAGTAGCTCGACATCTTCAGGATCGACCACGGCGGGATCGATCTTGATGGAGAGCACGTCACCGGCTCCATTGGCTACGACGGTCACTTTCCCGCCCGCGACGCTGGCCTGCACTTCCTTGGACGCTAGATCTTCCTGCATTTCGCCCATCTTCTTTTGCATCTGCTGGGCCTGCTTCATCATTTTGGCGATGTTCATAAGTCTTCTCGGTGTCGTTTAATGGTTCGCGGGGTTCAGGATTTGATGACCCGCGCTTCGAAGGTCACGAGGGCCTCCTTGATGAGCGGATCGTTTTTAAAGTCTTCGCCGGGGGCGACCGGGGCTTCGGGTTCGGGAATCTCGGCGACGGGCGGGGCCGTGATTTCCTCCACGGGCGACCCGGGCTCGTCGTCCTCGATCTCCAACATGGCGACGGGTTCGATGTCGGCACTGACCTCGATCGTGAGCCGGATCGGGGACGGGGCAAAAGCGGAGAGCTGCTCCTCGATGTCCTTTTCGTAACGGCTCAGCGATTCGCGGAAAAAGCGCTGCTCAGGCGAGAAGCCGATCACAAAACGCCCCTCACTGTGGCTCACAAAACTCGCTGCTGAAAGCCAGGTCTCGAAGAGCGGTCGGGTGTCAATCAGGGCGGCGCGGGCGGCTTCCCAGAGCGCCGCGCCCTCGAGATTCCCCGCAGGACGGGGTGCCGGGGCAGACCCCGCTTTCGACGGAGCGGTCTCAGCCTCGACCGCCACGACGGGCTCGGGAGCGACCTCTGCCGGCGCTGCCTGGCGACTCGCCTCGAAGTTCTTAAACGAGTCCATGAGCGACCCTCCGACGAGAACTTCCTCGCCACCATCGCCAGACTCGGTCTCTTCGGCCTCAATCCTGACTTCGGCGCGTCGCTGCACCGGTGCTGCGGGAACTGACACGGGAGCTGGTGCGGGCGCTGACAAGACAGGCGGAGTCGACGCGACCGGCGCAGCGGAAGCGCGGCTCACCACGACATCGCCTGCGGGAAGTTGCTCTGCTGCGGTCGCCGCCGAGGAGACGAGGGCGATGACGTCGTCGAGATTCGGCTCGGATACGGCCTGGATCGCTTTGATGACGCCGATCTCAAAATGGAGCTTCTTGTTCGCCGCCCACTTCATGCGCGCGTCAGTCTCGGCGAGCAGGTCGATGAGCTTGAGGATACGCTGCGTGTCGATGAGCGTCACCTGTTCCCGGATGCTCTCACGCACCTCGGCGGGCACATCCCCGGCGCTCGCCTTGGGATCGACTTTCATCACGAGGACATTGCGGAAGTGCCCGATGAGATCGGCGAAGAGTCGCGAGAGATCTTTGCCCGATTCGGAGTGACCGTGGATGCACTCGAGCGCGGCGGAGTTGTCCCGACGCAGGATCATGCCCCCGAGCTCGGCGATCGCTTCGTCAGAGTTGAACCCGAAAATGTTGAGGACGTCAGACTCCTCGATTTTACCCCCGCAAAAGGCGACGAGTTGATCGAGCATGGACTGGGCGTCGCGCATGCCCCCCTCGGAGCCTTTGGCGATGGAATAGGCGGCCGCCTCGCTGAGCTCCAGACCCTCTTCTTTCGCAATGTGGAGGAGGTGCGAGGCGATGATCTCGGTGGGAATGCGGCGCAGGTCGAACCGCTGGCACCGACTGATGATCGTCGGCAGGATCTTCTGCGGTTCGGTCGTCGCGAAGATGAACTTCACGTGCGGGGGAGGCTCTTCCAGAGTCTTGAGGAGGGCGTTGAAGGCCGGCGTCGAGAGCATGTGGACCTCATCGATGTAATAGATGCGGTATTTGCCCGAACTCGGGGCGAACTGCACCGTCTCGCGCAGATCGCGGACATGATCGACGCCGTTGTTCGAGGCTCCGTCGATCTCCAGGACGTCGAGGCTGTTCCCCTCGCCGATCTCTTTGCAGATCGGATCATCGGGATCGAAGTCGGCACTCGGACCGCCGGGACTGTTGAGCGCCTTGGCGAGGATACGGGCGGTCGAGGTCTTGCCCGTGCCCCTCGGACCGACGAAGAGATAGGCCTGCGCGATGCGATCCTGAGTGATGGCATTGCGTAGCGTCTGCACGACGTGGTCCTGCCCCAGCACGTCGTTGAAGGTGCGGGGACGGTATTTTCTGGCAAAGACCTGGTAGGTGGCGCTCACGGGGACACTTTAGAGAAGAATCCGAGAAGGAAAACGAAGAATCGCAGAAATTTCGCGGTGGCAAAAAAGGTTTTGCGATCGGCAGCGGGATCTTTGAAGCTTGCTTCTGCGCACCATAGGAATGTTTCAACGCCTCTTCGGTCAGCAAGCGGCCAACCCCACCCTGAAATCCCCCCCCGCGCCCCCTCTCTTTCTGTCTCACCCGGGACTCGCACACCCACCGTCTCAATGGGATCCCTCTCGGCGCGCCACTCGAGGATCTCGAGCCTCTCGGTCCCTGCGACGAATTCAAGGCGGTCAACGAGCACTTTTCGGTCTTCACTTACCTGTCCCTCGGGCTCGAAGTCTCGATGGGATTCAACGGGCTGAGCTACATCGAATTTTTCCTCGAAAATGATAAGCCTGATGACGCCCCGGCGGGGATGCGATGCGCACGCCCCTTCACCGAGCCCGGCGGGGTTGAACTGACGCCGGAGACGTCACCTCACGACCTCGTAGAATATTTCGGAGAACCCGAGGCCGGTTCGCAAAGCGACCCCGAAATCGTAGTGCTCTACCGCAGTCGCTCGATTCTGTATGAGCTCTGCGTGTCGCGCTCGGGCCGGCTCAAAGGAGTCATTATCTCCGACGAGGATCTTTGAGGCGGCTCGGGATCGGAATTTTGTAGATGGGCTCTTCGAGCTCAGCTCTGTGAGTCCGGGGTTTTGGATATGCAAGGTGTAATGGATGCTCAATCCGGCCTCACAGAGGCCAGCTACAGGGGCGGGGTTGGGTATGCAAGGTATCCTGGATGCACATTCCGGCCTCGTAGAGGCCAGCTACAGGGCCGGGGTTGGGTGCGCAAGGTACCTTGGATCCACATTCCGGCCTCGCAGAGGCCAGCTACAGGGCCGGGGTTGGGTTCGCAAGGTATCCTGGATCCACAATCCGGCCTCGCGGAGCTCGGCTACAGGGCTCCGCGATGCCGCTTGAAGCGGGCCAGGGTCTCCTCGCGCTCGGTCTTGTGATCGAGGAGGGGGACGAAGTAGTCGGCGCAGAGCCTGGCCCCGCCCTCGGGCGCTTTTTGGAAACGCTTCGGATCGACCTTCGCGAGTTCGGGGAGCCAGCGTTTGATGTATTCACCGTCGGCGTCGTAGGTTGCTGTCTGGGTCCAGGGATTCTGGATACGGAAGTAGGGGGCCGCGTCCGCTCCCGTCCCCGCCGACCACTGCCAACCGCCGTTGTTGTTCGCGATTTCCCCGTCGAGGAGGTGCTGCATGAAGTGCGACTCGCCGTGACGCCAGTGAATGTGGAGATCCTTCGTCAGAAACATCGCCGTGATCATGCGCACGCGGTTGTGCATGTAGCCGGTCTCGAGGAGCTGGCGCATCCCCGCGTCGACGATGGGGAAGCCGGTGCGGCCGGTCTTCCAGCGCTCGAACTTGTCCCCGTTTTCCGGATCATCCCACTCGAGACCGCGCCAGTCAGGATTAAAATCGGTCTCCAGGACCTCGGGGAAATGATGCAGAATCGCCATGAAAAACTCCCGCCAGGCGAGCTGTTTTTGAAAAGCATGGATCGAGGTCCGCTGCGCGGCGGAGGGGGCATTCGCGAGAGCCTCCAGCGAACGATGAAAGACCTCGCGCACCGAGATCGTGCCGTAGCGGAGGTCAGCCCCGAGGTGCGAGGTCGCGTCGGCAGCCGGATCATTGCGCGTCTCGGCATAGGCACCGATCGACTCGGCAATGGCCGACTTCAGCCTCGTCCGCGCCGCTTTTTCCCCGGACTCGAGGCAAAGTGGTTGCTCGAGCGTGAGGCCCCAATCGCTCAGGGCCGGCTTCTTCCCCGCCGCCAGCGCCGCCGGAGTCCGCATCGTCCGCACCGCTGGAACGGGAGCGTTTTTCCCGAGAGAAAACCAGTTCCGCGAGTAGGGCGTGTATACCTTATAGGGGTTGCCCGAACCGGTCAGCACCTCGTGAGGCTCGTGCAGCACCGCATCCTGAAAATCGTGGAATTGGATGCCGGTCTCGTGGCAGAGTTCGCGTATCGTCTTTTCCATCTCCCGACCGTAGGGATCAGGATCGCGATTCAGGTATATGGCCTCCGCTCCGGACTCGCGGATCAGCTTTTCCAGCTCGGCCCTCGCACTGCCGCGGCGAAAGAGGAGCCGACCACCGGCGTGATCAATATTGCCCGCGAGCGACTCGAGGCACCCGCAGAGAAAGGCCTGCCGTCCTGCCCCCGTCCAGTGATGCGGCCCTTTCCACGTGCTCTGGATGTAGACCGGCGCGACCTCCTCCGAGTCCGCCACCGCCTGCGAGAGGGCGATATTGTCCGAGAGACGCAGATCGCGTCGGAACCAGTGAATGACAGTCTTGTAGCGGGCCATGGGAATTTTCCTGCTTACGCCCGGGATCGTAATGAGGACGATACCCGGGGTCGCGATTGCGAAGAACCCTCGTTTCTTGACAGGCCATCGCAATGGCTTTATCTGCCTATGCTTACTCCCAGCCCCCAATTCGTCGCAGACCCGCCGGACACCGTCCCGCGGGTTTTTTGTTTCCTGCCGCGTCGTTTTCGCGTTCCTTTCCCTCCCAACCTCCCGCCTCATGCCGCCCCTCAGACCACACCCGCTCCTCACCGAAGGGCGCGGAACGCTCATCCTCGCCTTCCCGCTGATCTTCGGGCAGGTCAGCCAGATGCTCGTGGGGCTCTCCGACACGCTCATGATCGGGCGTCTTGGCATGGTCCCGCTCGCGGCCTCGACCTTTGCGAACACGATTCTCTATCTTCCCCTCATGCTCGGCATCGGCATGAGCATGGCCGTGTCGATCCGCGTCTCGCAGGCACGGGGCGCCGGTGACATGCAGATGGCGCGCGAGGCTCTGCGCAACGGGCTCCTCATCGCTATCGTCGTCGGGCTTTTCACCGTCGCGGCCGCCTTTGCACTGATCCCCTTCTTCGGCTACTTCGGCCAGGAACCCGATGTCGCGGATGCGGCCGGTCACTACTTTCTCATCGTCGCCGTCTCGATGATCCCCGCGATCGGCTGCATGACGGTGAAAAATCACGCCGATGCGATGAATCATCCCTGGCCGGCCTTCTGGATCACGCTCGGCGGGGTCGCGCTCAATGTGCTGCTCAACTGGATTCTGATCTGGGGAAAATTCGGCGCGCCCGCCCTCGGGCTCGAAGGGGCCGGGGTCGCCACACTCCTCGCCCGCATCGCGACGCTGGTGTTTCTCATCCACTGGTGCCGCCGCTCCCGCACCATGCACGATTGGGTGCCCCGCCACTGGTTCAAACGTCCGCACGGTCCCTCGATCCGCTCCCTCGTGAAAGTGGGGCTGCCGGCCTCGGTGCAGCTCCTCGCCGAAGTCAGTGCCTTCGTCATGGCCACGTTGATCATCGGCACGATAGGCAAAGTCGCCCTCGCCTCACACCAGGTCGCGATCACCTGCGCCGCGACCGTTTTTATGGTCCCGCTAGGGTTATCCATGGCCATGACCGTGCGCATCGGCGAAGCCTGGGGAGCCGGGGCCCGCGAACGGCTCCGCCCTCTCGTCGTGAGTGGCTGGATCATGGGGGCGTGCTTCACCGCTTGCAGCGCCCTGACCGTGCTACTTTTTCCCAATGTCATTGCCGGATGGTTTGTCACCGAACCCGAAGCCCGTGCCCTCGCCGCGACGCTCCTCGTCGTCTCGGCGGCCTTCCAGTTTTCCGACGCGATGCAGATCATCTCGATGGGAGCACTCCGCGGACTCGACGACGTCCACGGTCCCGCCTGGATCGCCGTCTTTGCCTACTGGGTCGTCTCCATTCCCGTCGGCTGGTGGTTCGCCTTCCGTCTCGACTGGGGTGCCTCGGGCATGTGGTGGGGCATCACCATAGGCCTGACCCTGACCGCGCTGCTGCTCGGGAGAAGACTGTGGATGAGAACGCGGGTGGGGTGAGAGGTCAACGATCCTCTCTTTTCACACAGGCTAGAGTGGTGATGGCACCGAGATACGGAACCAGAAATACCAGTAGAATCCAGAGCGGAGTGGCTGCCCCGGAGGTATGCCGAACTGCCTTTCGTATCGCGAGAACCGCCAGCACAATCCAGACCAGGAGGATCAGCGCCTGGATGAGGAAGAATCGCGGAGTGAATACGGAATATGGGTCGGGGAACGCGCTCATAGAGAAATCACTTGCCGAGAAGATATCGTGGAACGTCCCCGAAAGGGAATCGTTAACCCAAGTTTCTTATCATTGACCCCAAAAAGGCCGAAATTTGACTTTTTTCGCCGTTTAAGAATTATAACTCATTGATAATCAAGTTACGATTTTCAAAAAGTCATTTGTAGAGCCTAATTCTAACTTGTCGGACTTGGCGAGCCTTCCCGCTTCGCTATCGTCGCCCTTGTGTATTTTCGGACCAAAATCATCAAAGGCACGCCCTCGTGCAACTCGTCGAATCCTACCGCGACGCGGAGGGGCCGCCGCGTCAGCGGGTCGTCGCTTCCCTCGGGGATGCCGACATTCCCGAAGTCGAAAAACCCCTCATCGCCAGTGCCGTGGAGCGACGTCTCAAAGGCGACTCGAATTGGTTTGAACCCGAACTCTACGCAGTGGCTTCGGGGTGGGTCGCCCGCATCGTGCAGCTTGCGGGACGCTCCCGCGGCACCCGTGTTTTTCAACAGAAGGAAGACCGGGTGGATGGTCACGTTTTTATCAGCGTGCTCGCTTATCACCTCTTGAGCTGGGTGCGTCGTCGCCTTGAGGAGAATGGAGATCGGAGAGAATGGAAGACGATCCGTCGCATCCTGAGGACCCACTCACTGGTCTCGACGCGCCTGCCGTTGGCGGACGGGCGAGTCATCATCGTGCGCAAACCGAGCGTGCCGGACGCGGAACAGGCGCAGATCCTCCGCATCCTCGGCGTTGATTGGACGGCGCTCTGCCCGGCGACAAAGACGGAAATCAAACCGTGATCGATTTTGTAGTGCCTTTTGCGCGAAGATCGAGGGTTTACGGGCGATACACGGGCTGAATAAGAAACTTGGGCTAGCACAGAGAGCACAGAGACAACTCAAATGGTGGATGGTGCATCCTGGTTCCGTGATCCTCTGTGACCACTGTGGTGAATTCCCCCCTCATCCCCGCCCAAGCAGCTCCCGAATCCCCTCGCTCATCGCGTCGTCTGTCTCGGGAGCGCTATTCGCCACGCTCACTTCGTAGCCGCCCTGCGGAAAGGCTTCCTTTGTCGGGATGTACCAGGTCCCTCCGTCTCCGTAGGCGGCGGTGGCGACAAATCGATCCGGAGCGA
>JBDNIL010000057.1:0-46657 GCA_041688355.1 Verrucomicrobiales bacterium
CCCAGGCTCTGGTAGTGTTCCTTGATGGATTCGAACTCGTCTTCGAGAACCTCGTCTCCGATATGCTTGCCGTTGATGATGAAGGCCATCGTCGAAGGTGGCGCAGATTTCCGCATCCCGCAAACGCCGCCGGTGAAAAGGCACGGGCGGGAACACGGAGCGACGACCGCCCCGCCGCCCCGAGCACCGGACGATGGCACTTGATTCGCCGTCGATTGCGGGGACTTTGGCCGCAACATGGGGACAATCAGCAAAGGATTCATCTTAGGGGCCGGACTCGGCACTCGTCTGCGTCCGCTCACCGACGAGCTTCCCAAGCCGCTCGTCCCGGTGTTCAACCGACCCCTCATCACCTACGCCTTCGCCCATCTCCGCCACGATCTAGGGGTGGGGGAGTTCGCGGTGAACACCCACCATTGTCCCGCGGCCTACGATGCCGCCTTTCCAGATCATCGCGAGGGTGGTAGTTCCCTCCATTTTCGCCACGAGCCCGTCCTCCTCGACACCGCGGGAGGGATAGCCAATCTGCGTGACTGGCTTCCGCAGAGCGAGTCCTTCCTAGTTTATAATGGCGACATCCTCACCGACCTGCCCCTCGCGCCCGCCCTCGATCAGCATCTCCGCACCGGCGACGCTGTTACCCTCATCCTGCGCAGCCGGGGGGACGAACTGCGGGTCGGCTACGATGCCGGGACCGGCAAGGTCGTCGATATGCGCGGAGCTCTCCTCCCCGATTGGCCGCACCGCTACCAATTCACCGGTATCTACCTCGTCTCGCCCGCTTTTTATCCCTTTCTAAAACCGGGGAAAATCGAGTCCGTCGTGCTGCCCATGCTCGAGGCGATCCGCGCCGGCGGACAGGTCGGCGGTATCGTTATCGACGAGGGGGAATGGGGTGATCTCGGGGAGCGCGACGCCTACCTCGACGCCCTTACCCTGCCGGAGCGCGGATTTCCCCGCTATGCCGGGACACCGCTCGAGCGCATTTCACCATCCGCGCAGATCGGAGCCGGAGCCGTGATCGATGCGCTCTCCACCGTCGGAGCGGGGGCGATTCTGGAAAAAGGCGCAGTCATTCGTGAGTCCGTGATCTGGCCCGGGGCCGTCGTCGCGGCCGGTGCTGTGCTCCATCGCACCGTCGTGCGGACCGGCCACATCGCCCGGGGGGAGCTCTCCGGGAGAGACTTGTGAGGCGGCTTAGGTCGGGTTTGGTCTGAAAAATCAGAAAAAACCGCGAAAAATCACAACAAAGCGCAGATACGTGCGTCTTAGTGGTGACGCTTGCCCGTGATTCGGTTATAACTAGTGAACCCGAAGCTGCTTTGGAAAAAATCGACATCCCCCGAAAAACGGTTTACCGACTCTCTCTCTACCAGAGATGTCTTCTAAAGTTTCGCGATCAAAATGTCGAAACAGTTTCTTCGGAAGACCTCGCCAGGGCCGCCGGGGTGAAGCCCACCCAGCTTCGCAAAGACCTCGGCCACGTCGGGCAGTTCGGAACCCGCGGACTCGGCTACAGTGTCACGACCTTGTCCGGTGCTATCTCCGGGGTGATGGGGCTCACGATGCTGCAACCCGTCGTCATGGTCGGGGTGGGGAACCTTGGTTCCGCACTGCTCCGCTACAGCGGCTTCCGCAAAGAGGGCTTTGAGATCATCGCCGCCTTCGACGCCGAGCCGGCCAATGTCAAGGCCACTACCGATCAGATGGGCGTCCCCGTTTACGATGCGAAAGACATGGGGCGCTATGTGAGCGCCCACGGCGTCCGCATGGCCATCATCGCAGTTCCGGAATCGGCCGGGCAGCTGGTCGCCGATATCCTCGTCGCCTCCGGCGTGCAGGCCATCCTCAACTTTTCCCCTACCGTGCTTTCCGTGCCCGACGAAGTCGTCGTTAATCACGTCGATCTCGCGGCAGAGCTAGGCAGCCTCAGCTTCTTCGTGAGTTGAAATCCGTGCCCCGGGCAATCGCCGGCGGTCCTCTCGTCGCAGTGCCGTTCGAGGGAGGTTTCTCCCTGCACGACACGCTCAAATCGGGACAGCTCTTTCACTGGGAGAGTCTCACTCTCGATGGCCTCGACGGGTTCGCCGGCTGCATCGGTGACGCGCCGCCCTCGTTCATCACCCAGCTCGCAAGCGGCGAAGTCCTCACCTTTTCAAGTGACCGCGAGCAGGTCGCTCGCTACTTCGGGCTCGATCACCGGCTCGGGGAGATTCACTCCACTTTTCCCGTCAACGATCCCGTCCTCGCGGCCGCGATGGCCTACTGCCCCGGTATCCGCATCGCCCGGCAGCCGGCCTGGGAATGTCTCGCCACCTTCATCACCTCGTCGTTGAAGCAGGTCACCCACATCCGCGCCATCTCCATGACCCTGCGGCAGCGGTATGGAGTCGCTCATGCGCTCGGGGGGCGCACCCTTTACACCTACCCTGAACCGGCCGCCCTCGCCGCCGCGGGGGAAGAAGCGCTGCGCCAGTGCTCACTCGGTTACCGTGCCAAGTCCCTCCACCTCGCCGCCTGTGCGATCACTGACGGGACGGTCGATCTCACCGCGATCGAGCACGAACCCTCCCTCGCCAGAGCGCGAGAGGGACTGATGCAACTGCACGGGGTAGGGGAGAAAATCGCCAACTGCGCCCTGCTCTTCAGCGCCGGGCAATGGGGTGCCTTTCCCATCGACGTCTGGATTGAGCGCATCCTGCGCGAGCACTACCGCAAGCGGGTCAAGGGAGCAAAGCTCCAGCAATGGGCCGTGAAACACTTCGGCCCCAACGCCGGCTACGCGCAGCAATACCTCTTTCATTTCGCGAGGAAAACGCTTTAATCTACTGAGCCACTGCGATGTCAGAACAGCAAAAGCTCTTTGCCAGTCTCTCAGGGGCCCTCGTCGCCCACCTGATCTTCTTCCTGTTGATCTTCGGTTTTCTCAGCACCCGCAGTGCCAATTCCTCCTCCCGCACCCGAGCGGACCGCCCTCTCGCCGAAGAAAAACCCCGCGAGGTCACCGTGCTCATGGGCGAGCTTATGGAGCAGATTCAGGTTGAACCGCCACCGCCACCAGCACCCCGGTTCGTCACCACCGATCTCAATACCCCCGAGGCCGAGGCCCCGCCCGAGGCCCGCTTCGAGTCTGATCGCAACACGTCCGCCGCGAGCGCCCTGCGGCCTGACGAGACCCTGCCGCAGGAGGACGGCCCCACCCTCGCCGGGACGAATCCGCTGCCCCATCTCACCCTCGCCAACCGCGACTACAAAGAAGGCGACCAGCCCTCTGCCGGTGCCGCTACTGCCGTCGCGATGCCGAATCCGCCCGCCGCGTCACCTTCATCGACTGCCTCCTCGACCCCGGTTGGGCGCGACGGATCGGATGACGAGGATCTCGAGGGCGCTCCCCTCGACCCCGTCGAATCCGTCGCGGATCGCATGCGGCGACCGGCGGGACTCGCTGCTGTGGAAGAATCCTCGGGATCCAACGAAGCTGCGCTCGATAGTCCCGAAGAAGAGGCTACATCAAATACACGAAAGAGCTTTGTCGATCCCGATGCCGGCCCCGGGGCACCCGACCTCGGCCCGATGACGACAGAAGAGGATCGCCACTCGAGCGGCGGAGGTACTCTAGCCGAAACCGGAGAGTCCACCGATCAGGCAAAAGAAAAAATGCGGTCCGAATCTGCGGCGGAGACCGGAGAAATATCGGCGATGAAGCCTGCCGACGAAGGCCTTTTCTCCGACAACTTCAGCCCCGAAGAACGTCAGAATGTGCTCAACGGCAGCCTCAGCCGGGCCGGTCACGATGCCGTCGATGCCGACGAGACCGCCCTCGGGAAATACAAAAAATCGGTGCGTGACGCCATCGCCGTGAAGTGGCACCGCTACAAGCAGGACAACGCCGACTTCGTCACCTGGGGCATCCTCAAGCTGCAATTCAGTGTGGATCGCAACGGGCGGGTGAATAACTTGCAAATCACTAAAAACGAGGCCAATGCCATCCTGGTAGAGTTCTCGCTCAAGGCTATCCGCGAAGCGAAACTGCCGGCCATGCCAGCCGATGTCGCAGAGTCGGTCGGCGCGCAGGGTCTCGTCATCCAATACGACATCATCATTTACTGATCCGCCCGGCCCCGGACCTTCATCCCATGCTAGACCCCTCCATCAACGCCAAAGTCTGGGACTTCCTCCTTTCGGGCGGAGTCTTCATGGCCTTCATCGCCCTCTGCTCTTTCGTCGGCATCGCCGTCTGCATCCACCGCGCCCTTACTCTGCGGTGGAACTCCGTCATTCCGCCCGAACTGCGCGGCGACCTCGCCCGCTGTGGCGAGGGCTTCCGGGAGGGGCGGGCATCGAAATTGTATCTCGACCTGAAACGCAGCGACAGCTCCGTCGGCAAAGTAGGGCGGGTCGCCCTCTCTTCCGAGTTCTCAAATCGCGACGAGGCCTACAATGCCGTCGAGGCCACCGCCCGGGAGCAGATGGTCAAACTCGAAAACGGCATGGGCGTGCTCGAAGTCGTCATCACGATCGCTCCACTCCTCGGGCTTCTTGGTACTGTGAGTGGACTTGTCAGTGTCTTCGCCACCCTGGGCGAGGCGGGGGACAACTCCGATCCCACCCTCATCGCCGCGGGCATCGCGGTGGCGCTCAACACCACCATCGCCGGACTCGTCGTGGCGGTTATCATGGTCATCTGCCATTCCTACTTCACCCGCCGCCTCGAGCGCATCGCCGCCAGGCTCGAAGTCATCGCGGGTCACCTCCTGCACGAATTCTACAAGCACGGCGGCCCCTCCCTCTATACCGCCGCCCTCGACTCCCTCACCGTTTCCGGCCCCGTCGAGACAGAGCTCTCGAAACCAGCCACGGGCGAGCGTGCCCCCGGCTGCAGCGACTTCCTCTCGTGAACATTTACCGGAAAAGACGGCAGCGCCCCGTGGTGCCCATCGTGACCCTGATCGACATCCTCGCGATCCTGCTGATCTTCTTTATCGTCACGACGACCTTCAAAAAGAACGAATCTCTCGTGAAGGTCAACCTGCCCCGCTCCGCCGAGCTCGCCTCAGGCGAAGATCGCGAGCGTCGTGTCCCGCTCGCCCTCGGCAAAGACGGTCAGGTCTCCCTCGGTTCCACCATCGTGCCGATCGACTCCCTCGCCGGGGCCCTGCGCGATTTTAAAACCACCCGCCCCGGGGAGAAGCTTGAACTTAAGGCCGACGAGGGCGCCCCGCTCGGTCTCATGGTCAAAGTCTGGGACGCCGCGACGAGGGCCGGACTCGAGATCGGCGACCTGCCCCTGCGCATCCTCCTCGCCGAGTGAGAATCCGCAGGAATCCTGCAAAAACTGTGATAAACTCCTCGCTTCTTCATGATCCGAGACATCGTATTTTATCCCGATCCCGTCCTCCGAAAAACCGGCGACCTCGTCGTCGAAGTAACCCCCGAGATCCGTGAACTCGCGGCCGACATGATCGAGACCATGTACGATGCCCATGGTGTCGGGCTTGCCGCTCACCAGATCGGAATCTCTCTCCAACTCGCCGTCATCGACGTCTCGCACGACGAAGAGTGCGTCTCCTACCTGCGGGTCAATGGAACCGACACGGCCATCAAAGACATCTGCCCCCTCGTCTTCATGAATCCTGAAGTCGAGACCCGCGGCGACAAAGATATCGACACCGAGGGCTGCCTCTCCTTTCCCGACCTCCGTGGAGATATCGCGCGCCCCTACGAGGTGAAGGCGACCGTGCAGACCCTCGAGGGCGAGACTCTCGTGATCGAGACCGACGGGCTTTTTGCCAGGGCGATCCAGCACGAGGTCGATCACCTTTTCGGCAAGCTCTTCATTGATCGCATGAGCTCCGCTCGCAAGCTCGCGATCCGTCGCCAGCTCAAGGAAATGCAGGAGCAATACGGCTGAGCCAACTCTCCGAATTTTCATGAAAGCACTCTTTGCCATCTTCCTCAAGGGCGCCGCGATGGGCGCGGCGAATGTCATCCCCGGAGTCTCCGGCGGCACCGTCGCCTTCATCACCGGCATCTACGAACGGCTCATCAACGCCCTGAAAAATCTCGACGGGGCGTCGTTGAAACTCCTCTTCACGGGGCACTTCCGGGAACTTTCAGCGAAGATCGACTTTCCCTTCCTCGCCGCGCTCGGGCTCGGGGTCGTCGCCAGCATCCTTACCTTCGCAGAGGTCCTCAAGTATCTCTTCGCCCACCACGCCGTCTACGTCTGGTCCTTCTTCTTCGGGCTCATCGTCGCCTCGGTCTACTTTGTGGGAAAACAGGTGAAACTCTGGTCGCCCGGGACCGTCTTCGCGCTCCTCGTCGGCGCGGGAATCGCCTTGGGTGTCGCCCTGCTGAAGCCCGCTTCGGAGAATGACAATATCGCCTACCTTTTCGTGTGCGGCATTATCGCGATGGCCAGCATGATCATTCCGGGGATCTCCGGCTCCTTCGTCCTCCTCCTCCTCGGGAACTACCAGCTCATCATGATAGAGTCGGTCTCCAAGCTCAAGACGCTCGACCCCGAGGCCTTTACCATCCTCATTCCCGTCGGCGTCGGCGCCGTCGTCGGCATGATCGGTCTGAGTCATTTCCTCTCCTGGATCTTTCGGCGTTTTCACAATCATGCCGTGTCTCTGCTCACCGGATTTGTCGCCGGATCTCTCCTCGTGATCTGGCCCTGGAAAGAGGCCGTCGTTGCTAATTTTGAGGTTGGCGGCGTGGCCAAAGAAAAAGTCATCGGCTACGATTGGTTCCTTCCCGGGCTCGAGGCAGGCACCTTCATCGCCCTCGGCATCATGGCCCTGGGCGTGGCCCTCGTCTGGGTGATGGAGAAATACGGGACTGTGGGGGAAGAGTGACCGGGGCGGCAGAGGCAGTCACCGCTTGAGAAAAGTGGACTCAGTGCGGGTATCAGGTTGTCCATCGCCGTTTTGTTCTCGGCCTCGTCGTTCGCTCTCCAGCCGCCGCATCTGACGCCTCTGCGATCTCTGGCGGCAAAGGCTCCTGCGCCGGTCCGGAAGTCGCGGTCCGGCCTCCTCTCAGGGAGCCCGGGACGAGGCACACGTCTGGCTTCATCCGCGACTGGATCGGCGGCTTTGCTTGTGTTTCTCTAACCGTTGCCGTCGTAACCCAGGGGGCTGGGCGCTCCTGCGCCCGGGCGCTTCATCACATGAAGATAAATCATCGTGGTCGAGACATCGGAGTGTCCCACACCCTCCTGCACCGCGCGGATATCGACGCCCTGCTCGAGAAGGTGGGTGGCGAAGCGATGACGGAGCGGGTGAAAGCTGGGAGATACGGATTTCCAATCGCAGGGAAAAGTGCTTGTATGAACACGTGATTTTTGTGACTCCCCGGTCAGACCGGCGGTATATCCGCAGCCTTTTCGCTTGTCGCCTTGGTCCGGACTTTGTAAAAAGAATGTTGCGTCAATGTTTCGTCTCCCACGCCTTGCCATTCCATGAAAAAGCCAGCCACGATAACGACTCTTTCTCCCGCCCTGCGTCGAGTGCTTCCTCTTCTCCTGGTCGTCTGCTCCCTGCTGCCCGTCTGCACCGCTTCCGCGATCACGCTGAAGGGATCGAACGGGCGCGCGGTTGAGTTTCATTCCATCAAATCAGCGACCCCGAAAGGGATCACTGCCCAGATGGCGCCCGATGGTCCCGTCCTCGGGATCCCCTGGGAAAAGCTTGATTTGGTTGCACTGGAGACGGATCAGAGAGCAATCTACGAAGCCTACCTGCGCACGAAGGAGGGCGAAACGATCGATCTGAATCTGGCTGAAGCGATGGCGGAAAAACCTGCTGACCCGGCGAGCCCGCCCCCGCCTCCGCAGGAGCGATTCATGGGCTGGATGGATACGAAGGTCGGGACGGTCGAGTTCATGCTTCAGATGCCGGCGGCCAAACCGCGCGGCATTCTCGTGATCTCGCTTGATGACTTCGGTGATTCCTTCCGCTACGTGATGGGGCACGAGAAGGGCAATGGTGCCTGGAGCGATTTCCAGAACAAACACGATTTGGCGCTTCTTTCCTACAGCCTCGGAACGGGAAACCAGGATCCTTCAAAGCTCGATAGCTTCGTTTTTGCTCACAAAGGCAGCGGCAAAACATTGCTCACCGCGCTGAAGAACTTCGCGACGAGGATCAAAGAGCCCGGGTTTGGCGATCTCCCCATCGCTCTCTATGGTGCAGGACGGACCGGGGCTGCTTTTGTCTATAATTTCGTCCAGGCATATCCGGAGCGCGTCCTCGCTGCCGTCGTGAGTAAGGGCGCCTTTTACGACGCTGAACCGACCGAAGCGTCCGCGAAAGTGCCGATGCTCTTCATCTGGGGGCAATACTGCACGAACGCCCAGCTCTGGAAATCCGAGAACAGTGCGGAACCCATCCTCGTGAAATATGCCGCAATGAAACCGAACTGGACGAACGCACGCGAGGTCCGTGGACGCGACGAGCAGAATCAGGTGGTCGAGTACATGGCGAAACAATACCTGCTGAAGGTCATCCCCGGAAGAATGCCCGAGGAAAAACCGGCTCCCGCGCCTGTCGAGCCTGCGCCCGATCCGGCGGCGGCTCCGGCGGAGGGAGCGCCCGCTGCAGAGACGAAACCCGAGCCGCCTCCGGTCCCCGAAGTGCCCGAGCCGGTCGAACTGGACCGGTCAAAAGGCTCGGTCGGCAATATCAAGACTGGCGAGGTCGTCAAGATCACCGATCCCGCCGCCGACCTCGGTCCCGACGAAACCTTTATCCCCAACGGGGACGTGGCGACGATGTGGAAAAAATACATCCTCGGTGAACTCGAGCCGCCCGCACCAAAGTGAGGAGGGCACCGCGCCAATCAACCCTGTCAGGTCAGCGGCTTGACCCTGCTCGATCAAACCGAAATCTCCGGAAACGGGAATTTGTTCCGGTAGGGACGCACCGCAGGGGCGCCCGCATTGGGCGTTCATGCTTCATCGGCGGACGTTTCCTCGGCGGACGCTTCCTCGAAGCGTCCCTACCACCACCTGCCACCTACAGCTTCGCGGGCTCCTGGAGCAATTGCCCGATCCGTTGCAGCAGTCTCCCGGCGGCGCCGCCGTCGAGGATGCGGTGGTCGAAGCTGAGGACAAATTTGGACTCCATGCGGGGGATGAACTCGCCTTTTTCCTCGTCCCAGACGGGGGCCTTGCGTCCGGCCATGAGCCCGAGGACGAGGTTCTGCTCGGGCAGGGGGATTGGGCTGGCGGCGGTGATGCCGAAGGGCCCCACGTTGGTAATCGTGGCGATGCCGGCCCCGGTCGCGGAGATGGGGACGCGGCGCTCGCGGGCGCGTTTGACGAGCTCTTCGTAGGGCTGCTGCATCTCGGAGAGGGTCTTCTGATCGACGTTGCGAATCACGGGGACGAGGACGCCGTCGTCGGCCTCGACCGCGAAGCCGATGTCGATGGCGTTGGGATGCACAATGCGAGTCCCGATGAGTCGCCCGGCCACGGCGGTGTTTTCAGAAATGGCGATGGCGAGGGCGCGCATCGCGTAGAGGGTGACGCCGGGCTTGGCGGTGAGGCTTTTGCGGTGGGCGAGGACGGCGTCCATGATGATGGGCACGGTCACGCTGGCGAGGGGACGCGTCCAACTGCGGCGCATCGAGTCGGCCACGGCGATGCGCATGGGCGAGGCATCGGTCATGCGATTTTCCTCGAGGGCGTTGATGAATTTCTCAAAGTCCTCGACGGTGACGCGACCGCCGGCGCCGCTCCCGGGGAGGCCGGCGAGGTCGGCGGAGTTCAGCCCGAGTTCGTCCATGCGGGCTCGGAGACGGGGACTGAGGTAAACGCTGGAGCGCACCGGCACGGGCAAGCCACCCTCGATCGTCGGTTTCACCGGGGCGGGTTTGCTGTGATCGATGATGTCTCTCTCGGCGACGGCAAAGTGGAGATTGCCCTCGTTCGCGGTGGCGTGCGCGGAGGAGGCGGCGTCTTTGGCAGCGCCGGGTTTGATGAGCCCGGCTTTGGTCGCTTCTTCCTCGGTGGCCTCGATAAAGGCGATCTGTGAGCCGACCGGGTAGCTCGTCCCGACGATCGCGGTGATCTCGACGATGGTGCCGCTGCAAGGCGTCGTGACCTCCATCATGGCCTTGTCAGTCTCGACCTCGAAGATATTCTGATCGGCTTTGACCTCGTCACCTTGCGCGATGAGGATCTCGCGTATCGTCGCCTCCGCGATCGACTCGCCGAGTTGTGGCATTTTGATGGGGAAACGGGGCATCGGCGTAAAAAAGAGGGGTTTCGTCAGGTTAGCAGGGAAAAGGCAGGATCTCACTCGAAATTCGCGAAGGAATGGGGTCCGGGTTAGCATGGACCGCGTAATCTGCCTACGGTGGAGAAAAATGAAAGCGCTGCAAGTTTCCAGAGTAACAAAATCCTACGGGTCCGATCCGGTCCTGCGGGGCGTCTCTTTGACCCTCGCCCCCGGGGAGAGGGCCGCCTTGATGGGGCCGTCGGGCTCGGGCAAGAGCACGCTGCTGAACTGCATCGGCGGGATCGACCGACCGAACGAGGGTGTCATCGAGATCGCGGGCCAGTCGCTCGGGGCTCTCGATGAGGACGGGCTCTGCCGCCTGCGGCGCGAGACGGTGAGCACGGTCTTTCAGTTTTTTCACCTCCTCCCAACGCTCTCGGCGCGGGAGAATGTGGAGTTTCCCATGCAACTGACGGGGATCGCAGCGTCGGAGCGAGCCGAGCGGGTCCAGGCGCTCATCGACGAGGTGGGGCTCGCCCATCGCGCCGGGGCGATGCCGCACGAGCTGAGCGGCGGGGAGATGCAGCGGGTCGCGATCGCCCGCGCTCTCGCGATCCGTCCGCGCCTCATCCTCGCGGACGAACCGACCGGCAATCTCGACTCGACGACGGGCGAGGCCATTCTCGATCTGCTCGAGTCGGTCAGTGAGCGGCACGGCATCGCGATGCTGGTGGTGACGCATAGTCCCCGTGTCACGAGGATCTGCGGGCGGACCTTTGAGATGAAAGACGGCATCATCCTCGGGCAGGATGCGGAGGGATGAGGGACGCGAAGTCATCCGCCGCCGTGGGGCGTCTCCTCTGGACACGATTCATCTGGCGGCACTGGCGCCGCGAGCCGGCCCTGACGCTGATGCTGGTAGGCATCCTCGCGCTCGGGGTGGCGGTCTTTCTGGCCGTGCGGCTCGCGAACAAGGCGGCGGTTACGGGCTTTGGCATGTTCACCGAGTCGGTCTCGGGGGAGAGTGATTTTTTACTGCGGCCAAAGGCGGGTTTGCTCGATGCCGCAATCTTACGCGAGCTGAGGGATCTGTCAGGGCGCGCCCCGCTGGGGATTTTTCCGGTGCTGGAGACCTCGGGCGTTTTTGCTGACGAGGTCGAGGGCGGCTTGCTGCGCTTTGTCGGGACGGATCTCGTGGCCCTGCGCAACGCGGCGAACTTCGCCGAGAAGACGAGTGGCGGCGGGCAGGCGATCTCTTTTGCCCCGTCGGAAGGACCGGAGGGACAGGCAAGCCCGCTGGGAGTGAGCAGGGTCGTCTATGTGGGCGAGGCATTCGCGAGGGCGCGCGGAGTGGCGACCGGCGACGAGGTCGAGGTGATCGTCAACGATGTCCGCGCCGTGCTGACTCTCGGCGGCATCCTCCCCGACGACCCGAACCGCGCCTCGGTGCCGGAGAATCTCATTCTCATCGATCTGCCGGGGCTGCAGGCGCTCGCGGGTCGGCAGGGGCGTCTCAGTCGGGTGGAGCTGCGCATCCCGCCGGGCGCGACGGCCGGGAAAGTCCGGGAGGAAATGGCGGCGCACTTTGCCGCTTTTGCCTCGGAGAGGGGACTCATCCTCGAAACGCCGGGCGAGCGCAAGTCGTCGGTGACGCAGATGAGCGCGGCCTTTCGCCTGAATCTAACGATTCTCTCGGGCCTGGCTTTACTCGTGGGTATCTACCTCATCATGCAGGCGATGGAGGCGGCGGTGGTGAAACGGCGCGGCGAGATCGCAGTCCTGAGATCTCTCGGAGTCACGCCTCAACAAATCCGTCGCGCCTGGCTCGTCGAGGGATTCATCCTCGGGCTGGTAGGCAGTCTCGCCGGGGTCGTCCTCGGGCGGCTCCTCGCGGTGGGGCTGGTCGGGGCGATCGGGAAGACGGTGAACACGATCTACTACGAAACGACGAGCTCGGCGGTGACGCTCGAGATCGGTGAGCTGCTCTTTTCTCTCGTCTTCGGCGTGGTCGCCAGTGTCCTCGCCGGATTGGTGCCGGCCCGCGATGCGGCGATGACGCCCCCGGCCCAGGCGATGCGCCAGGGCATGCAGGGCGGCGGGCTCACTCTGCTGCGTCGCTGGCCGATCGGACTGGTCTTTCTGCTCGTCGCATTTGGCTGCGCGATGCTGCCGCCTCTGCGCATGGCGAGCGGCACGGTCGTGCCTCTGGGCGGTTATCTCGCGGCGATGATGCTCGTCTTCGCCGCGAGCATTCTCATCGGGCTGCTTTTTCGACCGGCAGCGGCGGTGCTCGGATTGGGGCGGGGTGAGGCGATGCGTCGCTATGCGGCGAGTCAATTGCGGCGGCCCGAGGGGAGACACCGGCTCACTGCCGCCGGTCTCGCCGTCGCGATCGGGATGTCGGCGGCGATGGGCATCCTCGTGGCGAGCTTTGAGACGACCCTGACCTCGTGGATCAGCCAATTGTTGAAAGCGGATCTCTATGTCGCGGCAGCGGGGGCGAGCTCGGTCACGAACGAGAACTCCCTCTCGCCGGTCACCTGGAAGCGCATCCTCGAGGTGGACGGAGTCGCGGGGGCGGACAAGTTGCAGCGCTACACGATCAGTCTGGAGGGCAAGGATGTCTTCCTCGGCGGGGCGGACTACAACAAGGACGAGTCGCGATTCCTCCAGCTCATCTGGATCGATCCGCCGGCGGAGAAAGGCCCCGGCGCGCTCTCGGGAGTCGGCCGCGAGATCCCCCCGGCCTGGGTCAGTGAGTCGTTTTCCCGTCGTTTCGGGTATGGGAAAGGAGATGTCCTCACCCTCCCGGTCGAGTCGGGAACGGAGGTGGTCGAGGTAACCGGCATCTACGCCGAATACGGCAACGAGACCGGAACGATCCTCGTCGGGCGCGAGTTCACGTCCCGCTGGTTCAACGATGACCGCATCTCGCAGATGGCAATTTATACCGAGGCGGGTGCCGATCCCGAGATCGTCCTGGAGGCGATCGAGGGGCAGTCAGCCGGTCTCGTCGCCCGCACGAATGAAAAACTGCGCTCGGAATCGATCCGCATTTTTCACCAGACCTTTGCCGTGACCTACGCGCTCGAGGCGATCGCGGTGATAATCGCGGTGACAGGGCTGGGGCTTGCCCTCGCGGGGCTCTTGCTGGAGCGACGCAATGAGCTCGCGACCCTGCGCGCGCTGGGGGCGACGCGGCGCGGCATCGCCCTGGCCTCGATGTGGGAAGGGCTCGGGCTGGCCCTCGTCGGGCTCGCGGGCGGGTATGTCCTGAGCTTTTTCCTCGGCTGGGTTCTCATCCACGTGATCAATCCCCAGAGCTTCGGCTGGACGCTGAGCTACCGGGTGCCGTGGTTTTCCTTTGCCGCGCTGGCGATCATCACGCTGGCGACGGCGGCGCTGGTCTCGTGGTCGGTGGGCTATCGGAATGCGAACTTGAAATCGGATCGGGAGGAGTAAGATGACAAAACGAAGCCTGACAATGCCACATCGCTTTCTCGCGATCCTGCTGCTCTGCGCGCTGCCCGGCGGCGGCTTGTGGGCGGCGGACTGGAATGTCCCGAGGGCCGGGCATCTCCTCACCTTTCCCCGCGACCACGGCAGCCATCCCGATTTTAAGATCGAATGGTGGTATCTCACCGGGCATCTTTTTGCGGGCGAGCGCCGCTTCGGATTCCAGGCGACTTTCTTCCGGCTCGGGCAGGAGCCGGTCGAGGTGGCGGCCGGGGAGGACTTCGGGACAGAGCAGCTTTACCTCGCCCACATGGGCCTGAGCGATCCCGCGACGGGGGCATTTCTCCACGAGGAGCGGCTCAATCGGGGCGGCTGGGATGCCGGGGCCAGGGTGGGCGACCTCGACGTCCACAACGGCAACTGGAGCCTGCAACGCACCGAGTCGGGCATGGCTCTCGAGGGCACGATCCTCACCGAGGCCGCGATCTCCCTCAAACTTTCGCCAAAGAAGGGCCATGTCATTTTCGGCGAAGACGGCATCTCGCGAAAAGGTCCCGAGGGCACGGCGGCGAGTTACTACATTACTTTTCCCAGGCTCATCGCGGAGGGCACGGTCATGATCGGCGGCGAGGAGGTCGAGGTGAAGGGGGAAGCGTGGATGGATCACGAGATCTCCAGTAGCCAGCTCGACCGCAATCAGATCGGCTGGGACTGGGCCTGTCTCCAGTTCTTCGACGGACGCGAGATCATGGGCTACGTGCTGCGGACGGATGAGGGCAAGCCGTCCGACTACTCGAAGCTGGTCTGGATCGCGCAGGACGGCACTCTCACCCACGTCCGGCACGGCGACTACGAATGGCGGCACGAGGGCAGTTGGACGAGTCCGGTGACGGGGGCGACCTATCCTGTCTCGCCGCTGATTCTTACGAAGGACCCGGCGAGTGGCGTGGAAAAACAATATCGTCTCGTGCCGCTAATGCTCGAGCAGGAGATGGTCGGCGCGGCCGGCGGCGTGAGCTACTGGGAGGGCGCCTGCGACGTGCGTGACGAGCAGTCGGGCGAAGTCGTGGGCCGGGCCTATCTCGAGATGACGGGCTACGCGGATGATATCGGGGAGAGGCTGAGGTAGGTTATTTCTACCTTTTCGCCTCTTTCCTCGCCGGAGGGTTCGTTGGCATCGCGATCGACTCCGCGACCGGGGATAGGGCGGCCTTTGTTATCGCCTCGGTTTATCTACTCTTCGGTGCGCTCTTCCATTCAGTGAAGCATCACCTCTTCGCGTGGCATGCGCGGGTGAGAAGGGGGCATCGTTCGAACAAGACTTGATTGTCGCATATCTATGCCGCATATTGATGCATGCGAACGACACTACTGATTGACGACGAACTCGTCGTCTCCGCCAAGAAGTTGGCGGCGGAGCGTGGATGCTCACTAAGCGCGGTTGTTGGAGAAGCGCTCCGAACCCTATTTGAAAAAGGCGAGCGATCCGCCCCGCGTTCTCCGTTCCGGATACCTGTCTACGAGGGTGAATCCGGTCGACGCGCCGACACCTCGCCCGGGGACTTCCGGAGTCTGGCTGAAGACGAAGAAGTCAACGCTTTCCGTTCATGACTGCGTTTGACGTCAATATCCTGATCTATGCGCATCGTTCGGATCAACTTCACCATTCCTTCTACCGAGCCTACCTTGAGAGCCTGATCGACGGATCACGATACTTTGGCCTTTCGATCCTTACTGCCGTCGGATTCGTGCGGATCGTCACCCATTCCAACTTTCCGAATGGACCCACTCCACTTCCGCAGGCGATTTCTGTGATCGAAAGTCTTGTCCAACTCGAACATTGTCACTGGCTCCTTCCCGGCAAGAAAAACTGGGAGCTGACTCGCGGGTTGTGCGAGCATTCTGGCACTTCGGGAAAGCAGGTCGCCGACGCCCAGCACGCGGCAGTGGCCATCGAGCACGCCGTAGAATGGGTGACCCGTGATACTGACTTCCGCCGGTTCGAACGACACGGTTTGCGGCTGCGAATTCTCGAACCGTGAAGACGGAATGGTTCACACCGTCTGCCTGATGGCAGGACCAATAATCGCAGATGGAGAGATAGAGCGACGCTGAGGCGTTTTTATCCACGACGCTCCAACTGGTAGTCACCTGAGAGAATCTCCCGCCACCAGCTTTCATTGTCGAGATACCAGAGAACGGTCTTTTCCATCGCCGAGGCGAAGGTCTCCCGCGGTGTCCAGCCGAGAGACTCGTGCAGTTTGGTCCCGTCAATGGCATAGCGGAGATCGTGGCCGGGGCGGTCTTTCACATAGGTGATGAGATCCCGGTAGGAATCGACGCCGGCGGGTTTGCGATTTGCCGCGTGGGCTTCCAGGAGATCACAGATCGTCGTGGCGATTTCAATATTTCTCCGCTCATTCCCACCACCGACATGATAGGTCTCGCCGGGCTTGCCATGCTGATAGATAGTCATGAGGGCGGTAGCGTGATCTTCTACGTAGAGCCAGTCGCGGATCTGCTGACCGTCGCCGTAGAGCGGGAGCGGTCTACCGCCGAGGGCGTTGAGGATGAGATGCGGGATGAGCTTTTCAGGGAACTGGCGGGGGCCGCAATTGTTCGGCGAGGTGCTGATGAGGACGGGTAGTCCGTAGGTGCGCGACCATGCCCGCACGAGGTGGTCGGCGGACGCTTTGCTGGCGGAATAGGGGGAACCGGGTCGGTAGGGTGTCTCCTCCGTCGCGGGCGGGGCGAGGGGATCGAGATCGCCGTAGACCTCGTCGGTCGAGACATGGTGGAAGCGGAAGGTGTCGCGTGCGGTCGCATCGAGCATGGCGAGGTAGTCACGCGCGACTTCGAGTAGGGTGAAAGTCCCGATGATGTTCGTCGAGATGAAATCGGCCGGGCCGTCGATCGACCGGTCCACGTGCGACTCGGCCGCGAGATGGACGATCCCGTGCGGACGGGAGCTAGCGAAGATCCCGGCCATCGCAGCGCGGTCGGTGATGTCGGCTTTGACGAAACGAAGGCGAGGATGATCGGTGACCTCGCTGAGGGACTGCAGGTTCCCCGCATAAGTGAGCTTATCGACGGCAATGACCTCATTGGTATCGGACTCCAGCAGCTCCCGCACGAGGGCGGAGCCAATGAAGCCGGCCGCGCCGGTCACGAGAATGCGGTTCATGGGAGGAGTTTACACCCGTTTCCGATGGAAAAAAGCGGGAGGCTGATCCGTCGTGGGATTCAGATACGCTATCGCGGGCGAATGCGGCATTGCATACAATCATGCTTTGCGTTTCTATCCCTGTGAATGACTTCAGGTGTAGAAATGATTGGCGAGGGAGAAATTAGCGATTCCGGTTACAGCACTCCGGGGCTCGACCGGGCTCTGGCGGTGCTCGAGTGCCTCGCGAAGCGCTCGGGAGGTCTCACTCAGTCGGAGATCGCATCGGAACTCGGACTGACTGCGAACTTCGTCTACCGCACCACGCAGGCGCTTACGGCGCACGGATACCTCACCCGCGATGCGGAAAAGCGGCTGCGCCTCAGTGGTAAGCTCCTGCAACTGAGCCAGCCTGTCCTCGATGACGTGCCTCTCGCCGAAGCGGCTCTGCCGGCGATGCGGTGGCTCAGCGGGGAGACGGGCGAGGCCTCCCATCTCGGCATTCTCACGGGGACCGAGGGGCTCGTGCTCGAGCGGGTTATCGGGACGGCGCCGATCAAATTTTACGTGGAGCGGGGAACCCGTTTTCCGGTGCATACGAGTGCGCCGGGGAAATGCATCCTCGCGTTCACCCCGGACGTGGAACGCGCGGCGGCGGTCGCGGCGCTTTCTTTCGAGGCATTTCATCCATGGACGATCTCGAATGCGACCGATTTTCTCGCCTGCCTCGATGGGGTGCGGCAGGCCGGCTTTGCGACCGATCTCGGTGAGCATCTGGAGGGGCATCATTGTCTCGGCGCGCCTATCCTTGATCGAAACGGTCGGGCGGTCGCGTCACTCTGGATCACGGGGCCGTCGCAGCGACTCGACGAAGGGCGCATCGGTGACCTCGCACCCGTCATGAGAGAAGCCGGGCGTCTCGCCTCTTCGGCGCTGCGCGGGGAGGTGCTGCGATGAGATGGCTGGCGGTCATGCTTTCGATCTGCGGGTTACCTCGCGCGATGGGGGAGGAGAGTGGAATCGTAGCCTTTCTCGATCGTCATTGTGTGGAATGCCACGACGAGCAGACGAGCGAGGGGGATCTCAATCTCCTCGACCTCGCCTACGCCCCGGACGATGCGGCGAACCGGGCGCGGTGGATTCGTATTCATGATCGAGTCACCAAGGGGGAGATGCCGCCGCCGGAGAAAGCGGAAGGACTTGCTGTCGGGGATCGGAAAGAATTTGTGGAAATGGTAGGGAAGAGTCTTCTCGCCGTTGATCGCAAGGAGATCGAGGCGAACGGGCGTGGGCCGCTGCGTCGCCTCACGCGGGTGGAGTATGAGAACCGGCTCCGTGATCTCCTTGCGATGCCGCATCTCGACATCCGCGACAAACTGCCCGAGGACCGTGATGTCCACGGCTTCACGAAGGTCTCGCGGCTCCTCGATCTTTCCCGCGTGCAGCTCGAGGCCTGGCTCGAGGCCGCCGATGCCGCCCTGCTGGCGGCCAGCGCGGCGGGACCGGCAGCAACGCCCTCGACCTCGTGGCGCTTCACCGGGACGGACCTCTTTCCCGGGCTAAATACTTTCGGCGAACGCGAGGCGATGTTTTTTGCAAAAGAGGGAAAAATGGTGCCCATCGACGGGAAGCGTTTCAAAGAGATGACCCCCGAAGAGCGCCGCGACCCGGAGTTGGAGATGGCGCTTTTCCGCTCCGCGACATGGCCTTACTTCGGGTATCCGCGCGGCTTTCGGGCCCCGCACGACGGAGCGTATCGGGTCCGCTTTTCCGGGCGGGCGGTGCGACAGAGGAGCGGATTTCATCTCGTCCCGGCGCTCGATTCGGTGGCGATGAGTTTCCGGGCTCGCCAGCCTTCGGGCCCCGATGTCTCTGGGGACGTGCGCGAGACGGGAGGCTGGATGGACCTGATGCCCGAGGCAAAAGTCTTCGAAACGACGATTCGGCTTAAGAAGGGCGAGACTTTTGAATACAGTCCGCTCGGCTTGCCGGTGCCCTTTATCCGCACCGACGGCGGATTTTTCTACAAATTCCCGCCGATGCCGCCCGAGGGCCATCCTGGAGTCGCGATCCAGTGGCTCGAGGTCGAGGGTCCGGTCGTCGAGGGCGAGTGGCCTCCGGCTTCTCATCGGGTTCTCTTCGATGATCTGCCGCTCACGGAGGCGGGCGTGGTGTCGAATGATCCCGCTGCTGATGTTCCGCGACTGTTGCGACGGTTTGCCCGGCGCGCGGCGACGGGGCCGATTCCCGCAGACGCTCTGGCGGACTACGAGGCGCTCATTCACGAGCAACTTGCAGCGGGGCAGTTCTTTGCTGCGGCGATGCGCAAAGGATACCAGGCCTTCCTCTGCTCGGGGCATTTTGTCTTCCTGACAGAACCCCATGGAGAGTCATACGGAATCGCTTCCAGGCTCTCCCATTTTCTGTCCGGCTCGGCCCCCGATGAGACGCTGCGCCGTCTCGCCGATGAGGACAAACTGCGGGACAGGGCGGTCCTGCGGGCTGAGACCGCGCGTCTGATTGCCGATCCGCACTTTGATCGTTTTGTCGTCGATTTCACTGACCAGTGGCTCAACCTGCGCAAACTCCGCCGCGACCAGTCCGACGACCGGCTCTATCCCGAGTATCGAAAAGACGACTACCTCGTCGATTCGATGGAGGATGAAACGCGGGCATTTTTCACCGCAATGCTGCGGGAGAATCTACCGGTAACGACCCTCGTCGCGTCGGACTTCACCTTCGTAAATGATCGTCTCGCCCGGCACTACGGGCTGCCCCGGGTTTCGGGCGCGGCGATGCGTCGCGTCGAGTTGCCCGACGGGAGCCCCTATGGCGGTATCATGACGCAGGCGGCGGTCCTCAAGATCACCTCGAACGGTACGACCACGTCTCCGGTGGTGCGGGGCGTCTGGACGATGGAGAAGATCCTCGGCAGCCCGCCGCCACCGCCGCCGAAATCCATTCCCGCGATCGAGCCCGACATCCGCGGCGCGACGACGGTGCGGGAACTGCTCGCCAAACATACGGCGGTGAAGTCGTGCGCGGCCTGTCATGAGCATTTTGACCCGGTCGGTTTTGCGCTCGAGAACTTCGACATCATGGGCGCCTGGCGCGATCGCTACCGGGGCATGGAGACGGGGGAAAAGATCACGGGGATTGATCGGGCGGGACATCCTTTCACCTATTTTATCGCCCAGCCGGTCGATCCGTCGGGTGAGCTACTCGACGGGGAAAAGTTTGGTAATGTCAGGGAGTTGAAAGCGATCCTCTCGGAGAATCCCCGCCTCCTCGCGCGCAACCTGCTCTATCACCTCACGCTCTATGCCACCGGAACACCGGTGCGCTTCGCAGACCGACCGGAGTTGGAGTCCATCCTCGATCGCGCTTCGGACAAAGGCTACCGGGTGCGCGATCTCCTCGAGGAACTCGTCGTCAGCGAGGTGTTCACCGGACTGCCACCCGAAAAATGAATCTCATGAAAGCGCCTCATCTAGCCACTACTGCCATTGATCGTCGCCGCTTCCTGCGCGGGGCGGGAGTGACTCTCGCTCTTCCCTGGCTCGATGGCATGACTTCGCTTTTTGCGAAGGAGAAGATTGATCCACCGAGGCGCATGCTCCTGATCTCGAACAATCTCGGCGTGCTGCCCTGGCATTTCTTTCCAAAAGGCGCCGGAGAGGACTACGCCGCCTCACCCTACCTCGAAATCCTCGCGCCCTTTCGAAAAGACTTCACCGTCTTCAGCGGACTCTCCCATCCGAATGTGACCGGCGGTCACTCGACGGAAAACTGTTTCCTCACGGCGGCGATGGACCCGACCGGGAGCGGCTTTCGCAACACGATCTCGCTCGATCAGTTCGCGGTCGAGCGGCTCGGACAGCAGACTCGTTTTCCCTCGCTGAATCTCGGGGTCAACATCGACAAGGCGAACCGCAGTCTCTCGTGGACCCGCGACGGGGTCCTGCTCCCCGCCGAGGACAAACCCTCGGCGCTCTTCCGGCGCATGTTCGTGCAGGGGACCGCCGCCGAGGTCGAGGGACGGATGCGGCAATTGCAGGAGCGGGGGAGCATCCTCGACGCGGTCAGCGGGGACATGAAGGGTTTTCAAAAGCAACTCGGGTCCGGCGACCGCTCGCGACTCGATCAGTATTTGACGTCTGTCAGGGAGCTGGAAGAGCGTCTCCATCTCGCGGGTGAGTGGGAGCGGAAGCCGAAGCCAGTCACCGCCGAAACGGCTCCCGAGGACATCGCCGATCCTGCCCGCTTCTTCGATAAATTTTCCCTGATGCTCGAGATGGCGCGCCTCGCCTTCGAGAGTGACTCGACCCGCATCGTCACCCTGATGGTCGATGGGTTCGCGACCCCGGCCTTCCAGATCAGTGAAGGGGAGAAATCGCTGAACGACTATCACAACCTCAGTCATCACGGGCAATCGAAGGAAAAAATCGCCCAGCTCGAGCGGGTTGATCGTCGGCAGATGGAAGTGCTGCGAACCCACTTCGAGCGCCTCGCGGGACGAGCCGAACAGGGCGGTCGCCTTCTTGACCATACCATGGTGCTCTACGGGAGTAATCTTGGCGATGCGAATGTACACAACACGAATAACCTGCCCATCCTTCTCGCCGGGGGAGGATTCAGGCACGGTCAGCACCTGGCGCGTGACGGGATCAGGGATACGCCGCTCTGCAATCTATTTGTTTCGATGCTAGGTAATCTGGGCGTGGAGACCGATACCTTTGCGAGCGGTCACGGCAGCCTGACCGGCCTGGAGCCGGGATAAGGAGATCGGGAAGCCTCGCGGGTCGTATTATTTTAATGTCAGGGTAACGCGGCGCAGATCCATCACCGACTTGCCCGGTATCTCGAGGGCGCGGAGAGTGAGCGGACCTTTGCCGGCGGTCAGATCGACCTCGCCGAGGACGAGGGTCTTGAAGTCTTTCATCGTGCTCTCGCCGTGGGGGCGCGGGAGGGTGTCCTGGTTGGTGTGAAGTGGCGGATCCCAGCCCGGCGCAACCTTGCCGGAGAGGCGGGCCTCGCCGAAGCTGAGCTCCACCGTCGATCCGGCGTCGGGGAGGGGGCAGGTGTAGTCGATCGTGACCTCGTAGCGTCCTGTGGTGACGACTTCGAGATTCCAGACGAGGCTGTCCTCTTTGCTCGTCCAGTTCACAAAATAAGAGCAGTTCGGTGCCCTGCTGCTGCGCTCGACGGTGCCGAGTGGCTCTCCGTCGCGGGCGGGCAGCATCGTGATGGGGAATTCGCGGTAGCCGACGGGGATGGGCCGCGGATCGACGGCGTTGCCCGGTCCTTTGGCGGCACCTTTTGCCTTGCCCTTCGACGGCGGATCGGCAGCGGGGCCGTACATTTCCCGTCGCCAGGCGGTGACCGCATCGCTCAAAGAGATCGCGAGGGCCGGCTCCTCGGCGTTGACCGGCGTCGTCTGGCCGGGATCAGTGATCATGTTGTAGAGCTGACCGGTGTTGTCGAGGCGATGGGTCTGCGTGCGCACACTGATGTTCGATGCCCAGGTCGAGAAGATCATGCGATCGGGCAGGGTCGTCTTTTCCTTCATGAGCAGCGGGGAGAGATCGAGTCCGTCGAGCGGCTTGTCGCCGACCCGCGCCACGCCCGTGAGGGAGGTGAGTGTGGGCATGAGATCGATCGCGCCGCTGATCTCCTTCACGACGTGCCCGGCGGGCAGCTTCGCGGGCCATCGCAGATAGCAGACCGAGCGCACTCCGCCCTCATCGGTCTGGCCCTTGCGCCCCTTCATGCCGCCGGTCCAGCGTAGCGAGTTGGGGCCGTTGTCGGAAAAATAGAGAACGAGGGTGTTTTCCTCGAGTCCGAGTTCCTGTAGTTTTGTCAGGATGCGGCCCACGTTACTATCCTGATTCTCCACCATCGCGAGGGCGCAGCGGGTTTCGTCGTCGACTTCTTTTTCGGAATCGGTGGCGCGCTGGGTGATGAGCTTGTCTTTGAAGCGGGCCCAGTCTTTTTCCGGCGCGGCCCAGGGGGAATGCGGGGTGGTGAAGGGCACGTAGCAGAAGAAGGGTTTGTCTTTGTTTTTCTCGATGAAGCTGAGAGCCTTGTCAGTGCAGACATCGACGATGTAGCCCTCGGTTTTCACCATGCGGCCGTCTTCCTCGAGGGGGGCGTCAAAGTACTCGCCCCAGTGCCCCGAGGAATGGCCGAAGTAGGTGTCGAATCCCCGCGCCATGGGGTGATAGGGCCATTGGCTCCCGTTGTGCCATTTTCCGAAAGCGCCGGTGGCGTAGCCGGCGGCTTTGTAGGCGTCGGCGATCGTCTTTTCGTCGAGATTAAGACGCTCCTGTCCGGTGGAGACTCCGCGGACGCCCGTGCGGGGATGGTAGCGGCCGGTGAGAAACTCGGCGCGAGTCGGAGAGCACACCGGGCACACGTAAAAGCGATCCATCGAGACGCCTTCGCGGGCGATGGTGTCGATGTTAGGGGTGGAGACCTGTTCGTTGCCGGAGAAGGAATAATCTCCCCAGCCTGCGTCGTCGGCGAGGAAGATGACGACGTTCGGCGGTGCGGCCTCGCTCCGGATCGGGCAGAGGCAGAGCAGGAGAGTCAGCAGCGTGAGGGTGGAAAGGGTGGCGCGATATTTCATGGGCGGGGGTGAGGGAGGGAGTTGACGCAAAGGATGAAGGGCGGAGGCGTAGCGCGTCAAGCAGATATGACTGGCGCAAGCGGGGCACGAAAAATTTCGATTTTTGAGGATCTCCTTGCGGGGAAGAGATTTTTAAAATACTGTTCACGAAAACATCTTTTTGCCCATGCCCTCCATCGGAACCACTAAAATCGACGCAATCCAGGCTCTGCGCAAGCAATTGGGCCGACAGATCAAGTCCGGGACCGAGCTTCTTGAGGAGCGTGAGCAAAAGCCCCTCCATCTCGTCACCGGGGCCGGGGGGCTCAATGCCGCGCTCGGCGGCGGTCTGCCGCAGGGGCAGCTCACCGAGATCATCGGGCGCGGTCCGTCGCGGGGCGGGGGAGTCATCATGGCCGCCCTGCTCGCCCGCGCGCGCAGCGAAGGTCGCTACGTCATGCTCCTTGATATCGGGGCGGGCTTTTCGATCGGGAGTTTTCCGGAACGGGATCTCGAGTCGCTCCTCTGGGTCGGCTGCGATTCCGCGATGCAGGCAGTCGAGGCTCTCGATGTCGCGACGCGGGATGAGAATTTCCCCCTTTTCCTCCTCGACGGCCGGGACTGCGAGCCGTCGGACTGGAAGTCGGTCCGCGCGCAGCAGTGGTATCGCATCCTCAATCAGTTGCGCCAGCGCGAGGCGGCGGCGGTCCTCTTCGCCCGCAGCGAAGTGACCAGTGCGACGAAGCATCGTCTCGAGCTGGTCTCGCGTCTCGTCCTCGACGATCTCCATCAGGAAAGGGACGCCATTCTGAGCCGCACGGAGATCCGCCCGGGGCGGCAATTCACGGAGGAGCGGGCAGGGGAGCTTCGGGTCGGATGAAGACTAAAAACGGTCAGGTGAGGGACAGTACCCTGTCAGGTTACGCCGTCGTGTGGTGTCGCGACTTCCGTCTCCAGGCGGTGAAGCGTCGCAGTGGCCGTGGCGTGCCTGCCGCCCTCGTTGACGACACGCAGCGGCAGTCTGTCGTGCTCTGTTGCAATGCCCTCGCCGCCCGCAGCGGAGTCGTGCCCGGGATTCCTACGGTGCAGGCGCTCGCGCGGTGTCCGCTTTTACAAGTGGATCGTCCGTCCGGGGCTGCCGAGCTGGCGGCGGGGCGGATGCTCCTCGAGACGGCCCTCGGCTGGGTTCCCGGGATCGAAGAGACGGGGCCCGGCATTCTCACCCTCGACCTCGCCACGCAAGCGCCCGCACAGTGGCAGGAGAGTGCTTTTTCCCTGCGGGATCGCCTCGCTTCGCTCGGGCTCGAGGTCGTGATCGGCCTCGGGGAGACGCCCGCCCTCGCCCGCCTCGCCGCCCAGGCCGCGCTCCACGGCGAGGTCGAGGTCTGGCATCTGCGACGCGAGGAGCGGCTCGAGAAACTGGATCAGCTCCCCCTCATCATCGCCGAGACCGGAGCCGGTCTGAATGAAAAACTCCGCCTCTGGGGCCTGCAAA
Source organism: Verrucomicrobiales bacterium (assembly GCA_041688355.1). Taxonomy (GTDB): domain Bacteria; phylum Verrucomicrobiota; class Verrucomicrobiia; order Verrucomicrobiales; family DEV007; genus Arctic95D-9. The sequence goes on from JBDNIL010000057.1 coordinate 24,945, forward strand.
CGCTCGGTGCCTTTGCCCGGCTGCGCCGTGAAGAGGTGGCCGCGCGGCTCGGGGACGAGGGTGTCGAGTTGTGGCTGCGCCTCACCGGGCGGATTCGTCGCCCGCTGCGGCTCGCCGGGCTGGAGCAACTCTTCGAGGAACATCATGATTTCGAGTATGAGGTCAGCGAGCGCGAGCCGCTCCTCTTTGTCGTGCAGCGTTTCCTCGGCCAGCTCGTCGGGCGTGTCGCGCAAACGGGCCGGGCCGCGACGGCGGTGCATTTTCTCCTCACCTTTGGCGACGGCTCGTGCCATGCGAAACGCCTCCCTCTGCCCGAGCCGACCCTCGATCCCGAACCGCTCTTCCGTCTCGTCAGCGGGCATCTCGATGCCTTTGAAATGAAGGCCGCCGTCGTCGCCCTGCGGCTGCGCTTTGAGCCCTCGGATCCCGTCGCCTCGCAAAAGACCCTCTTCGGGGCGGGGCTGAAGAACCGGCATCAGTATGAAGAAACCCTCAAGCGCCTCCGCAAAATCGTCGGCAGCGACCGTATCGGCTCGCCGCGTCCGGTCGACAGTCACCGCCCCGGTCTGTTTGAAAAAGCCCCTCTCCCGGCCGAACTACCCGACATCCCCCGGACCATCCCCCGGGACCGCGGGCGTCCCGCCCGCTCCACCCTGCCCGGCAAAATCAGTGGCGGTCCACCGGTGACCGGACCTCCGGTGACCGGTGCAACCCTCCGACGCTACCCCCTCGGCTTCCGCACCAGTGTGCAACTCCGTGACGGCATTCCCCTGCGGGTCGAGTCCTCCCGTATTTCAGGCGTCGTCACCGCCTGCGCCGGACCCTGGAAAATCAGCGGCGACTGGTGGCACCACGGTCGGGAGTGGGAGCGGCGCGAGTGGGATGTCGAACTGCTCAATCAAGGAGTCTTCCGCCTCGTCGAGACGGGGACGGGTTGGATGCTGGAGGGGTATTATGATTGAGCCCGATTGTAGCATGGGCATCCTGCCCATGCACCGGCCTTTGAGGGGCGTGAGCGAATCGGCTCCATCCGCTCTGCCACGTCGATCCCATCGAAGGCATGGGCAGGATGCCCATGCTACCGGGGACTAAGCAATGAAGTCCGACTACCACGAACTGCATGCGCGCAGCGCCTTCAGCTTCCTGCGCGGGGCTTCGGCGCCCGAGTTTCTCGCCGATCGGGCCGGGGCGCTCGATCTTCCCGGCGCCGCGCTCTGTGATCGTGACGGGTTTTATGGCTCGGTCAGGTTTCACCAGCGGGCGAAGGAAAATGGATTCCGCGCCCTCGTCGGGACGGAGCTGACGATGACCGACGGCTCGGTCGTGCCGGTGCTCATCAAGAACCGCAACGCCTACCGCGCCGTCTCGCGGCTCCTCACCCGGGCACAGTTGCGCTCTGCCAAAGGCGAGTGCTCTCTCGAGTGGTCCGAGCTAGCCGAGGTCAGCGACGACCTCGCCGTCCTCAGTGGTGACGCCGAGGGTCCTCTCGAGCGCGGCTGGCGCGAGGATGGTCGGCGCGGCATGGAGACGGCCCTGAAGACGCTGCTCTGCCACGTGCCCGAGCGCAATCTCCAGCTCGAGATCCAGCGCCACGCGATCCGGGGGGAGGAGCCGCTCCTCCGTGCCAAGGCCGACCTCGCCGCCGCCTACCGCCTCCCGCTCCTCGCGACGAACGGCGTCACCTACGCGCTCGCGAAAAACCGGCAGATCCAGGATGTCTTCACCTGCCTGCGGAACCACACCACTCTCGACGCGGCCGGACGCCAACTTGCGATCAACGGGGAACGCCACCTCAAAACGGCGGCGGAGATGGCGGCGCTTTTTCACGATCATCCCGAGGCGATCCGCAACACCCGCCGTCTCGCCGAAGAGATCGATTTTTCCCTGGAGAATCTCGGTTACGAATTTCCCTCCTACGAGGTGCCGCCGGGGCATTCGATGGACAGCTACCTCGCCGAGATGACGTGGCGAGGGATGAAGGAACGCTACCGCAAACCCTCCGCCGCCGTGAAAGCCCAGATCACGAAAGAGCTCGATCTCATCACTCGTCTCGGGTTCAGTGGGTATTTCCTCATCGTCTGGAGCCTCGTCTGTTACTGCGGGGAAAACGGGATCATGGTGCAGGGGCGGGGCAGTGCGGCGAACAGCGCAGTCTGCTTTTGTCTCGGGATCACCCCGGTCGATCCGGTCGGGGCGAAGCTGCTCTTCGAGCGCTTTCTGAGCGAAGGCCGCAAGTCGTGGCCCGACATCGATCTCGATCTCCCGAGCGGGGACCGGCGCGAGCAGGTCATCCAGGAAGTCTACCGCCGCTATGGCCGGCACGGGGCCGCGATGACCGCCAATGTCATCACCTACCGGGGGCGCAGCGCGGTGCGCGAGATCGGCAAGGTGCTCGAGTTTCCCGAGGAAATGCTCGGCCGTTTTTCCGATCTCTACGCGAGCGGGGACTACCGGCATACGCTCGCGTTCTCCGATCAGGTCGCCCAGTCGGGGATCACCGCCGATCACCCGCGCGCGGCGGCGCTGGCCTCGCTCTACGAGCAGATCTATGGTCTGCCAAGACATCTCGGCCAGCACTCTGGCGGCATGATCATTTGTCAGGGGGCCCTCGATGCGGTGATGCCTCTGGAAAACGCGAGCATGTCCGGTCGCACCGTGGCGCAGTGGGATAAAAACGACTGTCAGGACATGGGGATCATTAAAGTGGATCTGTTAGGGCTGGGGATGATGGCGGTGCTGCAGGAAACCATTCTTCTCTCCGGGGAACGCGGACGTCCCGTCGATCTCGCTCAGATCCCCAAAGACGACGTCGCGACCTACGACCTGATGTGCTCGGCCGACACCATCGGCGTCTTCCAGATCGAGAGCCGGGCGCAGATGAATACCCTCCGCCGCATGCAGCCTCGTTGTTTTTACGACGTCGTCATCGAGGTCGCGATCGTGCGACCCGGTCCCATTGCTGGTGGTCTCGCGCATCCGTATCTGGAGCGCCGGGCGGGGCTCCAGCCCATTGATTACATCGATGAGAAGCTGCGACCCACCCTCGAGCGCACTCTCGGCGTGCCCATGTTCCAGGAGCAGGTCCTGAAAATGGCGATGGTCATGGCCGACTTCACCGGGAGCGAGGCCGAGGAGCTGCGCCGCGCCCTCAGCTTTCACCGTTCCCACGAGCGCATGCGCAAGGTCGAGGTGAAACTGCGCAGGGCCCTCGAAGAGCGCGGCGTGAGCGAGCAGGCGATCGAGAGCATTGTGAAAGTGATAGGGTCATTCGCCCTCTACGGCTTCCCCGAGTCGCACGCGATCAGCTTCGGGCTCCTCGCCTACGCGAGCAGTTACCTGAAGGTGCATCGCGCCGCTGAATTTTACACCGGGCTCCTCAACAATCAGCCGATGGGGTTTTACTCCCCGGCCACGCTCATTCAGGAGGCGAAACGCCGGGGGCTGCGCTTTCTCGCGCCCTGCGTCGTCGAGTCGGGGTGGCGCTGCGAAGTGATCGACGACACGACGATACGGCTCGGGCTCATCAATGTGCTCGGCCTGCGGGAGGCGGTCGTTACGGAGATGCTTCGGCAGCGCGGGCGCGAGCCCTTTCATTCGCTGGAGGACTTCCGCCAGCGAACGCGCTTCGACCGGGCCCAGATGCGGCACCTCGCCTCGGTCGGGGCTCTTTCCAAGCTCGCCGAGTCGAGGCGCCGCGCCCTCTGGCAGGTCGAGGCTCCGGTCCTGGAGCAGGGGGATTTGTTCGCGGCGCGAAAGGACACGACCAGTCTGAAAGTGGCCGAGTGCCCGCTCCCCGAGATGTCCTACACGGAACGGGTTCAGGCCGATTTTTCCGGAATGGGACTGACGACGGGGAGACATCCCATGGCACTCGCGAGGGCGACTTTGCCCGGCCACATCCTGCCCGCGACGAGTTTGCAAAAGATGGCTTTCGGTGCCCGCGTCTCCACTGCCGGCGCAGTGATCTGTCGCCAGCGTCCCGGCACCGCGAAGGGAGTGGTCTTTATCACCCTGGAAGACGAGACCGGTCTCTCCAATGCGATCGTCTACGGCAATATCTTTGAAGAATACCGCCTCACCATCACGACCGAGGCCTTTCTCGTCATCACTGGCACGATCCAGCACGCCGAGGGCACGACCCACCTAATGGCCGAGCACATCGAGGCCCTCGAGGCGGGCGAATTGCCGAGCGGTGCTTCGCACGATTTTCATTGAGCCGGGAAGAGTGATCTAATGCAAAATGCAATGTCGCTTCTCCGCGTCAGGCAAATCGCCCGATCAGGCTGTCTGTTTTCAAGTGCTTAAACCCGTTAAAATCACGGTAACAATTTGATAGTCAATTAGTTAAAGTTTACTTAGTCCCCTTGGCGCTCTCATTGCATAATGATTGGCACTTACTATAAAAACCTGCCAATCCCAAAAACCACTACCATGAAATCACTGAAACTGAACCTCTCCGCCGCCGTCGCTCTCCTTGCCCTTGCCGGGACGAGCGTCCTCTTCAATGCGTGTGAGAAAAGCCCCAAGCCCATTGAAAAGGTCAAAGACGGGCTCAATATCCGCGAGAACGAAGAGGCAAAAGACGCCGCTGAAGAAGTGGGCGAAGCCGTCAAGGAAACCGGCGAAAACATCAAGGACGCGATCAACGACGCGACCAACTGATCCACCGACCGCTGCGGGCGGTCGTTCTCTGAATCCAGGCGGGGCAGGGGATATTCTCTTGCTCCGCCTCTGTCTTTTTGGTTGAGTAGTCGCGATGTTTCTACTCTTCGTTATCCTCGTTGCGGTTGCTCTTCTCATCGGCGGCTGGTTTTTCTACGAGCATCACTGGGACCGCCGTCTCTTCGGGCATCGCTCCGATTCAGACTTCGTGACCAATCTCCGGGCCGGGAAGGCGGCGATTCTTTCGCGGGAGCACGGTCTCCTCCCCATCGACGTGCGACCCGCTCCCGACTACCTCGCCGGGCATCTCCCCGGAGCGGTCAATGCGCCCTTCGTCGGGGCGACTCTCGATACCTCCGCTCTCGCCGGCATCGCCCGTGACAGTCCCGTCCTCGTGTATTGCGATGGAGGCTATCGCAGCCGGCGCTCGCTCCCGTCCCTGCGTGCGGCCGGCTTCACCTCGGTCTACCATCTGCATCGCGGCCTGATCTCCTGGAAAATCGCGAAGGAGCCTACCGAATCGGGCCCCGCCCCGTGATCGCGTCATCGTGTCGAACTTTAAAATGTCGTATTTTTACAAAAACGGACCCCGTTGAGACAATACTGCCGCAGCATCATGGGTTAGACTTTCTGTGGTTAGGGATCCCCGTCCAACCCTCTTTGCCCGATGATTCAACTCTCTCCAGTCTCCCTCGCCGCCCTCCTCGGGGTAAGTCTAACGACCCTCACCGTGGCTGGGAATGACGCGGTTGGCCGGGCCTATTTCAAAGAAACGGTCTATCCGCTGCTTCAGGAGAATTGCTTCAAATGCCACGGTGGCGAGAGTGAACTGAAGGGCGACTTCCGCCTTACGAGCCGCGACGGGTTGCTCCATGGCGGTCACTACGGATCCGCCTACGACGCCGATGATCCGGCCGCGAGTGTCCTCCTCGAGATGATCAGCTACAAGGACGCCGATCACCAGATGCCGCCGAAAGGGAAGCTCTCCGACGAGGCCCGCACCATCCTCGCGACCTGGATCGAGATGGGTGCGCCTTACGATCCGGCGCTGGAGATAAAGGGCGCGACCATTGAGCGGCGCGGATTCTCCGTCACGGAAGAGGATCGCGCCTGGTGGGCCTACCGCCCTGTCTCCGAGGTCGCGCCGCCCGAAGTCGCCGATGCGGCTTGGCGGGAGAATGGGATTGATGCGTTTGTCAGGGCGCAGCTCGACCGCGAGGGACTGACGCCGAATCCTCCGGCCACACCGCAGGTGCTGATTCGTCGATTGTACTATGATCTCATCGGTCTGCCGCCTACGTCCGAAGCGGTCGAGGCCTTCGTTACCGCTTCGGCGCAGGATCCCTGGGCCGCCTACCGCGGCGCCGTCGAGGACCTGCTCGCCCGTCCCCAGTATGGCGAGAAATGGGCGCGTCACTGGCTCGACCTCGTGCGCTACGCCGAGTCGAACGGCTTCGAGCGTGACAATACGAAGCCGCACATCTGGCGCTACCGTGACTACGTCGTCGATGCCTTCAACACGAACAAGCCCTACGATCAGTTCGTCATCGAGCAACTCGCCGGGGACGAAATCGCCGCACCGACGAAGGATTCGCTCATCGCGACCGGCTATCACCGGCTCATGCAATGGGACGACGAACCCGCCGACCGCGAGCAGCATGTCTACGATGTCCTCGCCGACAATGTCCAGATCACGAGCGAGACCTTTCTCGCGACCGGCCTGGGCTGCGCTCGCTGCCACGATCACAAGGCCGATCCGCTCTCGCACAAGGACTACTACGCCTTCATGGCATTCTTCCGGGGAGTGACTCACTACAAGACCGAGGGCACGATTCTGAACTGGGCCACGCCGGAGGAGAAAGCCGCTTTTGAAAAGGAGAGAATCGTCACTCTCGCCAAACTCGAGGGGGAGCGCGGCGGTCTCGTCGAAGAGATCCGCAGTGTGATGGAAAAGGCGGGTCTGGTCGGGAGGAAGTCCGAGGCAGAGGTCGTGACTCTCGTCGATGATGCCCGCGGTGCCGGAGCCGAGTGGTCCTACACCATGGTGAAGCCGGAAGACGACTGGCGGGACGTCGGCTACATCAACAAGTCGTGGTTTAAGGGCATGTCAGGATTCGGCGAGGGCAATCCTCCCGGGTCGGTTATCAAGACGGAATGGAAAACGCCCGGGATCTGGATGCGCACGAATTTCGGCCTGAAGTCGCTGCCCGAGTCCCTCGTCCTCGATATCCATCACGACGAGGATGTCGAAGTCTATCTCAACGGAACCCGCATCTTCGAGGCGAAAGGCTACACGACTTCCTACCAGACCATCGTCCTCCCCAAGTCCGCTCTCGACGTCCTCCAGACCGGTCGTAACTCGGTCGCAGTCTATTGCCGCCAGAGCGGCGGTGGCCAGTACATCGATCTTTCCCTGCGGACGGCGGTCGGCACTACGGGATCGGTCGAGAGTCTCCTCACCGGGCCGGGTTCAAAGCGTTTCATCGAACAGGTGAAAAAGGAGGCCGGTCGTGATCTCGTTGCCGACCTGCGAAAGCTCGACGAGAGCCTCGCCAACGCCCGCAAGGCTGCGCCGGGGCTCGCCATCAACGCAGTGACTGAGTCCGGACCTCGCCCCGAGCCCATGCACATCCACCAGCGCGGCAGCGCCCACGCCCGGGGCGAGGTGGTCGAACCCGGCCTGCCCGCCGTCCTTGCGAGCACGGGATCGGATCCCCGTTTTGTGGACACGACGCCAGTCCAGCACGAAGGACGCACCACCTCGGGCCGCCGTCTTGAGCTGGCGAAGTGGATCGTCGATCCGGCGAATCCGCTCACTGCCCGGGTCATGGTGAACCGGCTCTGGCAGCATCACTTCGGGCGCGGCATCGTGCCGAGTACCTCGGACTTCGGTCATCTCGGGGAAATGCCGACCCATCCCGAGCTGCTCGACTGGCTCGCCACGCAGTTCCGCGACGGTGGCTGGGACATGAAGGCGATGCACCGACTCATCCTCCTCAGCCGCACTTACCGCATGTCTTCCGAACCCGAGTCGGGCAATCTCGCGAAGGACCCGCGCAATCTCAACTTCTGGCGGGTCGAGATGCGCCGTCTCACCGCCGAGGAGCTGCGCGACTCGATTATGGCGGTGTCAGGCAACCTCAGTCTTAAAATGCACGGCGAGTGGGTCTTCCCGCCCCTGCCGCCCGAAGTCCTCGCGACCGCTTCCCGTCCCGGTGCGGGGTGGCCCGTTTCCAAAAACACGGAAGACCACTTCCGCCGCTCGCTCTACGTCCATGTGAAGCGCAGTCTCCGCCACCAGATGCTTGCCGACTTTGACCAGGCCGACACCGACACGAGCTGCGCAGTGCGCTTCACCACGACGGTGCCGACCCAGGCGCTCACGATGCTGAACTCGGCCTTCGTCAACGAGCAGGCCGCGATCTTCGCCGACCGGATGCGGCAGGCGGGCGGTGACTTGCGGGGACAGATCGCGGCAGGATTGCAAGTCGCGCTGCAGCGCCCCGCAAAGCCCGAAGAGCTCGATCACCTCGTCACTTTTTACGAAACTCTTCAGCGCGAGGCCGGCCTCACTTCCGACCAGGCTCTCGACCGGGTGGCCCTGCTGACTCTGAATCTCAACGAATTTATCTACCTCGACTAAGACCATGAAAAGACGCACCAAACCGGACTTCTGCGGCAACGTGAATCGCCGCGAGTTTCTCCACACCGTCGGCGGAGGTTTCCCCGCCCTCGCCCTCACCGGCCTGCTTGGCAGCGAAGGCTTTTTCAAGGAGTTGAAAGGCGCGACGACAGCTTCGGCAAATCCACTCGCGAGTCGTCCGCCCATGATCCGGGGGAAAGCGAAGAGCGTCATCTTCCTCTTCATGTATGGTGGACCGAGCCACATCGATACTTTTGACTACAAGCCGAATATGTACGGCATGGACGGGAAGACGATCGAGGTGAAGACCTTCGGACGCGGCGGGAAAAAGAACGAGGGCCGCATCGTCGAGCCGAAGTGGAAGTTCCAGCAATACGGCCAATGCGGCAAGTATGTCTCGGACCTCTTCCCCCATGTCGGGAGCTGCGTCGATGACATCGCCTTCCTCCACTCCATGACGGCCGATTCGCCCATCCACGGCTCGGCCCTGCTCATGATGAACAGCGGCTCGCTCATCAGCGGGAATCCCTCGCTCGGATCGTGGGTGAACTACGGACTCGGGTCGGTGAACGAAAATCTGCCTGGTTATGTCGTGATGTTAGACCAGAGCGGCGGCCCGGTCTCGGGCGCGAAGAACTGGACCTCGGGTTTCATGCCGGCGAGCTATCAGGGCACCGTCTTCCGGTCGCAGGGGAATCCCATTTTGAATCTGCAACACGTCGAGGGCATGGCAGCGGGAGAGCAGCGCATGCTCATTGATTCGCTCAATCATCTCAATGCCGGCCATTTGTCGCCGCGTTTTGACAATACCAATCTCTCGGCCCGCATCTCCAGCTACGAACTCGCCTATCGCATGCAGGCGACCGCGCCCGAGGCCATCGCGGTGGAAGAGGAGAGCGAGGAGACCAAGTCCCTCTACGGGATGGATCGCAAGGAGACCGAGGACTTCGGCCGCAAATGTCTGCTCGCCCGCCGTCTCGTCGAGCGGGGAACACGCTTCATCCAGATCTATTCGGGTGGTTCGCACAACGATCACAACTGGGATGCCCACGGGGATCTGGAGGACAATCACAATCTCCACGCTGGAGCGACCGACAAGCCCATCGCCGGATTGCTCAAAGACCTGAAGCGTCGCGGCTTGCTCGAGGACACCCTCGTCGTCTGGGGCGGAGAATTCGGGCGTCAGCCCACTGCCGAATATGCGGAGGGAACCGGACGCGACCACAACAGCTACGGGTTCACGATGTGGATGGCAGGTGGCGGCGTCAAAGGGGGCATCTCAGTCGGTCAGACCGACGAACTCGGCGCCATGGCGGTCGACAACCGCTTTCACGTCAAAAATCTCCACGCGACCATTCTGAGTCTCATGGGACTCGACCCGAACGAACTCACCTTCTTCTTCGGCGGGCTCGACCACAAGCTCGTCGGCGTCGAGGGAGCGGAGCCGATCCGGGAGGTGATGGCGTAGAAGGTTTTGAGGGATTCGGGTTTTGATCTCTCAACCCCTCAACCCCTCAACCCCTCAACCCCTCAACCCCTCAACCCCTCAACCCCTTCCCACCGACCCACCGACCCACCGACCCACCGACCCACCTAAAAGTCACCGGTTTCTCGATCTCCGGATGGAGACTGAGGAAGACGGGGCAGGTCATGGCAACTTTTTCGATCGCGCTGGCCTTCGGATGATCGGCGGGGAGCGGGATTGTCATTTCCACAGTGAGTTTCGCGATGCGGCGGGGAGGCTCGGGGGTCATCTCTTTGAGGACCTTCACTTTCGTGCCGGTGAGATCGATCTCGTTGCGCTCGGCGAAGATGCCCATGATCGTCATCATGCAGGTGCCCAGCGAGGTGGCGAGCAGGTCGGTGGGGGAAAAGCGTTCTCCGCGTCCGTGATTGTCGACGGGGGCATCCGTTTCGATACAGGAGCCGGAGGGGCCGTGTTGCGCCGAGGTGCGGAGCTTGCCTTCGTAAGTGGCGTTGATTTCTACCATGATGAGTTTTTTCTATTGCAGACTTTTCATGACCCGGCCGGTCAGTTCCCCATTGAGGGTGATGCCCTGATCAAAGAATTCGGCGGCGTAGACCTCGAGATTTTCCGCGAAACGGGCATCGGGGAGACCGGTGACTTTGGCCCCGGTGAGGCTGACTTCCTTGAGGAAATCGCCACTGACAGTGATCTCCCGTGCGACGATGGCTACGGGAACACTCGTGATGGGGGCACTGTAGGTGACGGCCTGACCGATGTAGAGCGTCGGCACTTCCGGCGCGGTGCTTACGGTCGCCTCGGCACCCTCAAGATTCACGACGGTGTAGCCTTCCGCGACAAAACGACCGGGGCCGAAGTAGGCTACCGCTCCAATGAGAGCAATGAAAAGGAGAACGACTGCGACAAGGCTTCCGCCGAGACAGCCACAGCATCCGCAGCCTTTTTTCTTTTTCAATGGGTCGTAGGGGTCAGTGGGGTGGTTGCGTTCCTTTTTTTTCTTCTTCGACGATTTTTCCGCCCCGTAGGTGGGCCCCTCGTGCTTGATGTCTTTGAGGTCGGGACGCGGCGGGGGAGGGGCGGGAATGCCGTCGGGGAGATTACTGAGGGGAGGAGGAGTATCGCTCATATGCGCGTCTGGACCGCACGACGATACACCGGCAAAAAGTTCTGTCTTTCAAGATGAAATATATCAAATTTTCGTTCCCGAGTATGTAGTATTCGCCGGAGAACCCTTGTCGCGAGTGAAGGGCTGTGGGAAGGTAATGTGCCTCCCCAATGAAAGATTCCCGCCCGCCCGAAGAACCCCGCCAGCACAACTCCCTGAAGCGCTATTTCATCACCGGATTGATCTCTATCATTCCACTCTGGATTACCTGGCTCGTGCTGTCCTTCCTCTTCAATATGCTCTCGGGGATAGGGTCTCCGCTCGTGAAATGGCTCGGGAAGCAGGCCTCGCCCCGATTTCCCGAGGTGGCTGAGCTGTTTGAGTCCGAGATGACGCTCTCCCTCGTCGCTGTCATTCTCGTGATGGCCAGCCTTTTCCTGCTAGGCTGGTTCACGACGAACTTCATCGGGCGTCGTCTTTTCCAGTTCTTTGAAGGCGTCTTCCACCGCATCCCTTTCGTGAAAACCATTTACGGATCGGTGAAAAAGCTCATCTCCGTGCTCGGAGACAAACCCAAGGGCGATGTGCAGCGGGTCGTCCTCATCAATTTCCCCTCTTCGGAAATGAAGACCGTGGGGCTGGTGACCCGCACCTTTCGGGACAAGGACACCGGACGCGAACTCGCTGCTGTCTACGTGCCGACGACGCCGAATCCGACTTCAGGCTACCTTGAGATCGTGCCGGTGGCGAATCTCATCTCGACGAACTGGACTCTCGACGAGGCCATGACCTTCATTGTCTCGGGCGGGGCGATCGCACCCGATGAGATCAACTTTGATCACTCCGCGAGACCACCCGGCACCCTTTGATCCCTCACACGAGGATGTCTTTCACGACATGTCCGTGTACGTCGGTAAGACGAAAGTAGCGTCCCTGGAAACGATAGGTGAGCCGCTCGTGGTCAATCCCTAACAAGTGCAAAATCGTCGCCTGGAGATCATGGACGTGGACCGGATTCTCCACCGCATTGAATCCGAGATCGTCCGAGGCGCCGTAGGTGATCCCCGGCTTCACCCCGCCGCCGGCCATCCAGGTAGTGAAGGCGTAGGGATGATGATCTCGCCCCCATCGCTCGCGATTGGCGAGATCGCCCTGGATGAAGGGGGTGCGGCCGAATTCCCCGCCCCAGATCACGAGGGTGTCGTCGAGGAGACCGCGCATTTTCAGGTCCTGCACGAGTGCGGCACTGGGCTGGTCGGTGTCGCGGCACTGGTTGTAGAGCTCGGTCGTGAGGCTGTTGTGCTGGTCCCAGCCGGCGTGCATGCACTGGATGAAGTTCACCCCGCGCTCGGCGAGGCGCCGGGCCATGAGGCAATTATAGGCAAAAGTCCCCGGTTCCCGCACCTGAGGTCCATACATGTCGAGAATGTGCTCGGGTTCGTCGGAAAAGTCGGTCAGCTCGGGCACGCTCGTCTGCATGCGGTAGGCCATCTCGTATTGGGCGATACGGGTCTCGATCTCGGGATCACCACTCTGCTGGAATTTCATCCCGTTGAGCTCGGCGAGGTCGTCGAGGAGACCGCGCCGCAGTTGCGGAGAGAGACCCTCGGGATTGTTCAGATAGAGCACCGGATCGCGGCTGCCGCGAAATTTGGCGCCCTGGAACCGGGTCGGGAGGAAGCCCGAGCCCCAGTAAAAGTCGTAGAAAATCTGGCCGCACGAGGTCCCTTTGCTTACCGAGGTCATCACGACAAACCCTGGCAGATCCTGCGCAGCGGTGCCGAGCCCGTAGTTCAGCCATGCCCCCATCGTGGGACGTCCCGGGATCTGCGCGCCGCTCAGGAGAAACGAGATCGCGGGGGCGTGATTGATCGCGTCGGTGTGGAGGCTTTTGAGGAAGCAGAGATCATCAACGATGCCTGCGGTGTGGGGCATGAAGTTGCTCACCCAGGCCCCGCTCTCGCCGTATTGGGCAAAGGGCTCGACCGGCTCGAGCATCAGCTTGCCGCCGGGGTCGCCCGTCATCGTACTGAAACGCTTTCCACCGAGGTATTCCGCCGGGACGGGCTTGCCGTGGAGCTGATGCAGGCGCGGTTTGTAGTCGAAGAGATCGACATGGGTGGGGCCGCCGTTTTGGAAGAGATAGATGACCCTTTTGGCCTTCGGGGCAATCCCGGGAAATCCGGCGGGACCGCCGACCGGAGAAGCGTCCGTCCCGAGCAGGTTGTCACGTCCGAGCAGGGATGCCAGCGCCGCCGTGCCGATGCCGGAGGCGGCGCGACCGAAGAAATGGCGTCGATTGATCCCGAGTTGGTGATCCCGCAGCGGGGCGGGGGAGTCGGGACGGAGGAGGTGGGAAGAGGTCATGCGGGGCGAAAGGTCATCGTGAGGTAGCATGGGGCTTCCAGCCCATGCCTTCGACGGAAAAGCCGCCGATTAACGAATGTAGCCTCGTTGACTGGTGAAAAGCGGAGGAACGGAGCTGCGAAAGCGAATGAATCTTCAAGGGACTTCGGTGTCATGCCCGGCGGCATCGGCAGGATGCCGATGCTACTTTTCCACGGCACTCGTGGTTGGGAAGACTCGTTGAACTCCGGAATCATGATGCAACGAAGTCTAACGCGGACGTTTTGGCAAAACGTCCCTACCGGAGGATTGGACGTCATTTTTCTCATTCCTTCGTCAGTGTCTCATCAAGATTCAGAAGATTCAGGCACAGCGCTGCCCACGCCGCGTGCTCTGCGGGATCAAGTCCTGCAGGATTGGGAGCTGCCCCCGATGCGAGGAATTTCACGGCGGCATCGGGTTCTTTTGCAAAGGCTTCTCTCGCTCTCACCAGACTGCGTTTCCAGACCGCGATCTCTTCGGCGCGGGGATCTCTCCCGAGGAGACGTTGTCCTGTCAGGGTAAAACGCGTCGACTCATCGGCGCTGCTCTTCATCACCTCGCCGGCGAGGACGCGGGCGGCTTCGACGTAGGTCACGCTGTTGAGGGTGGTGAGGGCATGCATGGGCGTATTCGTCCGCAGCGGATTGACTTCGCAGACCTGGCGCTTCGCGGTGTCGAAGAACTCGGTCGGCCCCACGATGCGCCGCCAGAAGGTGTAGAGACTGCGCCGGTGGAGGCCGGGTCCGGTGCTCTCCGGGTAGGTCTTTTTGCCGAAGGTCGCCTCGTCCCAGACCCCGCCGGGCTGATAGGGGTAGACCGGCTTGCCGCCGACCCGGGGCACGAGCAGTCCAGAGGCCGCGAGAGCCTGGTCGCGTATCATCCACGACGGCAGGCGATAGCGTGCGCCCCGGGCGAGGCGACGGTTTTCAGGATCGTTCTCGTGATCAGTGGGCGAGAGGATCGCGGAGTTGCGGCGGTAGGTCGCACTTGTGACGATGGTCTTCACGAGGGCTTTCGTATCCCAGCCCGATTCAATGTATTCGGCCGCGAGCCAGTCGATGAGTTCGCGCTGCAGCGGGTACTCGGCCTGTACGCCGAAGTCCTCGGCGGTCTTCACGAGTCCGATCCCGAAGAGCATCTGCCAGAGACGGTTCACGGCGACGCGGGCGGTGAGGGGATGCTCGCGGGAGACGAGCCATTGAGCAAGTGTTAGTCGGTTCGGTGCGGTGCCGGCGGGAAGAGGCAGGATCGTGTCTGGGACACCCTCGCTCACGGTCTCTCCCACGGCGGTGTAGATTCCGCGGTCGAGGATGAAGGTGGGGCGTTTTTCCTTCTGATCGGCCATCACCATGACTTTCGGAACGGCTTCCTCGAGCGGCTTCAGGATTGCCTCGGCGGCGGCGACTTCTTTTTCCAGAGCGGCTTTTTCCGATTCTGAGGATTTTGCGAGGAGCTTCTTTTTCTCCGCCACGACTTTCCTCGCCGCGTCACGCGGGGCGATCGCTTCTGGAGGGGCGACTTCGAGGACGGGAGCGGTCTGCGGGTTTCCTCCGGCCCCGGTCACGGGGGTCTGGTTGAAAAACGCGGTGAAGCGGTAGTAGTCGGCCTGGGTCAGGGGATCGAATTTGTGGTCATGGCAGCGACAGCAGTTCAGGGTAAGTCCGAGCCAGACCGTGCCCATGGTCTCGGCCATGTCCATGACGTAATCGACGCGGTTTTCCTCGGCGATGCGGCCGCCCTCGCCGTTGATCATGTGATTGCGGTTGAATCCGGTCGCGAGGATTTGATCCTTCGTCGCCGAGGGCAGGAGGTCGCCAGCGAGTTGGTTCAGGGTGAATTGATCGTAGGGCAGGTTCTCATTGTATGCCTGCACGACCCAGTCCCGCCAGGGCCACATCGTCCTTTCGTTGTCGCCCTGGTAGCCGTTCGAGTCGGCGTAGCGGGCCGCGTCGAGCCAGTCCCAGGCCATGCGTTCACCATAGGCGGGCGAGGCGAGGAGGCGATCGACGAGGCGCGACCAGGCGTCCGGGGTGGTGTCGGCGAGAAAGGTGCTCAACTCCTCCGGTGTAGGAGGCAGACCGGTGAGGTCGAGCGAGAGGCGCCGGATCAGGGTCTCGCGCGGGGCCTCGGAATTGGCCTTCAGCCCCGCGCCATCGAGTCCCCGTTGGACGAGGGCATCGACGGGATGGAGGCCCGCCGGCACTGCCGGACGCTCGATGCGCTCGAAGGCCCAGTGTTTCCCCCATTTCGCACCTTCGGCGACCCATTGGCGCAAGGTCGTGATCTGCGCTGCTGAGAGAGGACGCCCGAGTTCGGGCGGCGGCATCTGTTCGTCGGGATCGGTGCTGAGAAGCCGCCGGACCAGTTCGCTCGCGTCGGTATCCCCTGCAGCGATGACGCGATGCCCGCCCTCGCGCTCGCGTTTCGCGTCGGCCTCATCGTCGAGCCGGAGGTCGCCTTTGCGGCCTTTTTTCGCATCCGGTCCGTGGCACTGGAAGCACGAGTCCGACAGGATGGGGAGGATGTCGCGGGAGAAGATCACTTCGCGCCCCGGTTCCGCTGCCCGGAAGGTGGCGGGGAGGAGGGAAAGCGCGCAGCATAGGAGCTGGAGGGGGCGGGACGTCATGGTGGATCCTTGGGGACGGTCGCATTTTTTCCGCCTTGCCGCCAGAGCGCGAACAGGGGTGGTGGAAGGGTAGCCGCGTCGGGCTCCGGCGCGGGTCGGATGTCCCATAGGTTAGAGAAACACCCTTCGATTTGCCGCAAAACTACCTTAACTAAAGTTTCTTATTCAGCCCGTGTATCGCCCGTAAACCCTCGATCTTCGCGCAAAAGGCACTACAAAATCGATCATTGTTTGATTTCCGTCTTCGTCGCCGGGCAGAGCGCCTTCCAATCAACTCCGAGGATGCGGAAGATCTGCGCCTGTTCCGCGCCCGGCACGCTCGGTTTGCGCACGATGATGACTCGCCCGTCCGCCAACGGCAGCCGCGTCGAGACCAGTGAGTGGCTCCTCCGGATGCGACGGATCGTCTTCCATTCTCTCCGATCTCCATTCTCCTCGAGGCGACGACGCACCCAGCTCAAGAGGCGATAAGCGAGCACGCTGATAAACACGTGACCATCCACCCGGTCTTCCTTCTGATGGAAGTTCGGGTGCCGCGGGAGCGTCCCGCGAGCTGCACGATGCGGGCGACCCACTCGGAGGCCACTGCGGAGAGTTCGGGTTCAAACCAATTCGATTCGCCTTTGAGACGTCGCTCCACGGCACTGGCGATGAGGGGTTTTTCGACTTCGGGAATGTCGGCGTCCCCGAGGGAAGCGACGACCCGCTGACGCGGCTGCCCCTCCGCGTTGCGGTAGGATTCGACGAGTTGCACGAGGGGAGTGCCTTTGATGATTTTGGTCCGAAAATACACAAGGGCGGCGATGGCGAAGCGGGAAGGCTCGCCAAGTCCGACAAGTTACAATTAGGCCCTACAAATGACTTTTTGAAAATATTAACGTTGATTATCAACGAGTTATAATTTTTAAATGGCGAAAAAAAGTCAAATTTCGGCCTTTTTGGGGACAATGATAAGAAACTTGGGTTAGCCCCCCGTTTCAACCGGATAGCCACATTCCCGTGACATCGATTCTTCCTTCACGGGGTTTCTTATTGCCAAGCCCGCTTTGATCCTCTTCCCTATTCCCCGTCATGATCCGAAAAATCTCCCGTCGCCTCAGCCTCAAGTTTATTTCCTCGCTCGCCGTCCTCGGCATCCTTCCAAAGCGGGAGGCACAGGCTCAGGGTCCGCCCGATCGTCTCGACCGCTGGGACAACACTCGGGACCGTGTCTTTCTCGGTGGCGACTTCTGGGCGAATCCGATGGAGGACTGGAGGCTGCGCGATGGCTGGGCGGAGTGCCTCGTCACCTCGGGCGGCCGCAGCATCCATTCGCTCACCCATCAGCTCGGGAATGTCGAAGGCACTTTCACTCTCTCTGTGCGCCTCTCCCGGTCGGCGGGACTTTCCCAAGAGTCCGGTGCAGGCTTCAAGATCGGTGCGCGCAGCGATCTCGACGAGGTGAAGAGCAACTGCTTCGCTACCAGCGGTCTGGTGGCGGGCATCACCGGGGAGAAGCTCGTCCTCGGCCGCGAGTCGAGTGCGCTAACGGTTCCCTATGCGGAGGGGGAATGTCTCCTCATTCTCAAGGGGAAACCGGGTGAGGGACAGCGCTACGATCTTGAACTCACCGCTCAGACACCCGCAGGCGAAGTCCTCGGCTCGGTCGCACTCGCCGCGCAAAAGCAATTCGTAACCGGCAATATTGCTCTCGTGAGTCAGTTCCAAGCCCCGCCAAAGGGTCGTCAGGAGTCCGCTTCCTGGCGCTTCACCGAATGGCGCGCCTCGGGCGATGCCCTCGTGAGCAACCCCGACCAGCGCTTTGGCCCCATCCTCTGGACGATGTATTCCCTGAGCGATTCCCGCAGTGACGAAGGTTTTGTGATGAAGCTGAGTGCCCTCACTGGTCCGCTCGCGATGGGAGGCGGGGAAAATGTCGAGCTCCTCGTCGAAAAAGACGGATCGTGGCAGTCCCTCGGCGCGGCCGCTCTCGACACCGACGCCTGGGTCGCGACCTTTCGCCTCACGAATTGGGACGAAAAGAAGGAGACGCCCTACAAAGTGATCTATCGGGAAAAGCTCAACGACGGGAGCGAGGTCGTCGATGAGTGGTCCGGCAAAATCAAAGCCAACCCTGCGGGCCGCCCGCTCCGCATCGGGGCGCTGACCTGCCAGAACGACTACGCCTTTCCCTACGGACCCGTCGCGGAGAATCTCGTGAAGCTCGACCCCGATCTGCTCTATTTCTCCGGCGACCAGCTCTACGAAAATCACGGGGGGTTCGGCGTCATCCGCACGCCCGCCGATCCGGCTATCCTGAACTATCTGCGGAAGTTCTACCAGCACGGCTGGGCCTTCCGCGACGCGATGCGCAACGCCCCGACGATCTGCATTCCCGATGATCACGATGTCTTCCAGGGCAACTACTGGGGCGAAGGAGGCAAGGCCATGGTCCGATCCGAAGAGGACCGCGGCGCCTCGTCCAAGGGCGGCTACATCCAGCCGGTGAAAATGGTCAACGTCGTGCATAAGACGAACACCGCGCACCACCCGGACATCTATGATCCGACCGCAATCGAGCAGGGCATGAGCGTCTACTACGGCGACATGGTCTACGGCGGAGTAGGTTTCGCCATCCTCGGCGACCGGCAGTTCAAGAGCGGACCCGAGCACGTCACGGTCGACGGCCCCCGCGCCGATCATGTCGTCGGACAGGACTTCGATACCGCCACCCTCGACAAACCCGGGCTCGTTCTTTTAGGGGAACGTCAGGAAAAATTCCTCGAAGCCTGGGGCGACGACTGGCGCGGCCACACGATGAAAGTGCTCCTCAGCCAGACTCTTTTTGCCAATGCCGCGACTCATCACGGGCAGGCGGATGGCTACCTCAAGGCCGATCTCGATTCCGGTGGCTGGCCGCAGACGCCGCGCAACCGGGCCGTCTCCATCCTGCGGAAATCGATGGCGCTGCACATTAATGGGGACCAGCACCTCACGACCCTCGTGCAATACGGCGTGGATCGGCAGCGCGACAGCAACTGGTCCTTCTGCACTCCGGCGATCGCGGTCGGCTATCCGCGGTGGTGGCGGCCCGACGAGCTGGGCATGCCGCACGAGAATCGTCCTGCGCACGGTCTCCCCGAGACCGGTGAATACCTCGATGGTCTCGGCAACAAAAACTACGTTTTCGCCGTCGGTAATCCCGAGGTCGGCACCGCACCGCATCGCTATGACAGAGCACACCAGAAAGCGAGCGGCTTCGGCCTCGTCACGATAGACCTCGAGGCGAAGACCTATCTGTGCGAGGCTTTTAAATTCCTCGTCGATGCGACCGACGGCAAGCCCGGGAATCAATTCCCCGGCTGGCCGCTCACGATTCACCAGGAGGAGAATCGGGGGGAGAACCGGGTGGGGTAGGGGCGGTGCTTCAGGGGGCGAGGATTAGCATGCTGCTCTCCTCATCCTTGATGAAGGATCGGATTTTGATCTCTTCGCTTCGCAGCAGATTGATAAGATAGTCCGAAGAGCAATTTCCAACTTTCAGAAATACAAATTTCGGAGGAGCACCGTAAAGCAAGCTTCGTTGGTGAAAGTCGGAATCCTTCGAAACAATTGTAAATCCGCTCGTTCCGGCAAAAGTCCAAATGATGGCGTCATCGGTTTCGTGAAGATCCAGAGTCTTCACATGAGTGGATTCCGGGAAAATATCGATGATATGTGGAATGGTCCTGTCCGAGAGATTCTCGTCGAGAAGGAGCTTCATGCCGCTGCGGTGAAGAGATGCCGCTCGCGGTCAGCAGCGAAAGCAAGGCACGCGCGAATGTCGTCACGAGTGAGTTCGGAAAAATCAGCGAGGATTTCCTCTTCACTCATTCCTCCTGCGAGATACTCGAGGAGGTCCTGTACGGTGATGCGAAGATCCCGAATGCAGGGTTTTCCGCTTCGCTTCCCGGGGTCGATGGTGATGATCTCGCGGTAGTCCATAGGGAACATTCTAAAGCAACGCCGACGTTTCGGCAAGTTTGTCCGTTTTAGGCTGAACAAACGACATTTTCAGCCCCATCCGGACTTACGGGTCTTGTCTAATCGCTCAAAAACCGTCACTCTTTGAAGCCCTCCGATGAAAATCCCCCTCTCTCTCGCCCTTCTCTGCCTCCTCTCGACTGCGGTTCCCTCCCTTTACGCTCAGGACAAGCCCGAAAAACGCCCGCCCAATATCCTCTTCGCGATCGCCGATGACTGGGGAGCCCACGCCGGTGCCTATGGAACACCGTGGGTGAAGACGCCCGGCTTTGACCGCATCGCAAAGGAAGGTGTCCTCTTCACCCGCGCCTACACCCCGGTAGCGAAGTGCGCTCCCTCGCGTGCCATCGTCCTGACCGGACGCCACGCCTGGCAGCTCGAAGAGGCGGGCAATCACATGGCCGTTTTCCCGCCGAAGTTCCAGAGCTGGCCCGAGACCCTCATGCGACAGGGCTGGCATGTCGGCATCACTGGCAAAGGCTGGGGGCCCGGCATCGCCAATGATGCCGCCGGCAAACCTCGCCAGATCACGGGGACGCCTTTTAACAAACGCAAAGCCGAGCCCCTCACCACCGGGATCTCGGCGAACGACTACGCGGCGAATTTCGTCGACTTCCTCGAGGTCGCCCCGGCGGATCGGCCCTGGTGTTTCTGGTATGGCTCGACGGAGCCGCATCGGGGCTACGAATACCAGTCCGGCGTCAACAAGGGCGGCAAAAAGCTCTCCGACATCGACCACGTCCCCGACTACTGGCCCGACAACGAGATCGTCCGCCACGACATGCTCGACTACGCCCTCGAGGTCGAGCATGCCGACAACCACCTCGTCCGCATGATTGCCGAACTGGAGCGTCGCGGCGAACTCGATAGCACCATCATCATCGTCACCGCCGATCACGGCATGCCTTTCCCGAGGGTAAAAGGCTACGCCTACCACGACTCCAACCACATCCCTCTTGCGATCCGTTGGCCCACCGGGATGGCCACTCCGGGGCGGGTCGTCGATGATTTCGTGAACTTCACCGAGATCGCCCCGACCATCCTCGACCTCGCCGGGATCCTGCAGGAAAAAAGCGGTATGGCGGCCATTACCGGCAAAAGCTGGCGCGGGATCCTCGAAAGCGATCGCTCCGGGCAAGTCGAAGCGTGGCGCGACCATGTCCTCGTCGGGAAAGAGCGCACCGACATTGGGCGTCCCTACGACTGGGGGTATCCCATCCGCGGGATCATCCGCGACGATTTCCTCTACCTGCGCAACTACGAGCCCGACCGCTGGCCCGCCGGTAATCCCGAGACCGGCTACCTCGATACCGACGCCGGCGCCACGAAGACCAACATTCTCGAAGCCGGACGACGGGACAGAAACGACAAATACTGGCAGATGAATTTCGGGATGCGTCCCGCCGTCGAACTCTATGACCTCAAAGCCGATCCCGACGGGGCTGTCAACGTCGCCGGTGCCGACGGTCAGGCCGAGCGCATCGCCCGACTCGAAGCCGAGATGACCGCCCGCCTTGAAGAACAGGGCGACCCGCGCATGTTTGGAAAAGGATATCTCTTTGACGAGTACAAAATCCACACAGACGCGACCCGCAATTTCTACGAGCGTTACCTCAACGGACAGCTCGACAAATCCGCTGCCGGCTGGGTCAATGAAACCGACTTCGAGCCCGAGCCACTCCCGCAAACCCCCGCTAAACTCCCATGACCCCTCCCTCCCCCCCCCGCAGCGAAACTCGCGAGAGACTGCCGCAGCATCCAGCAACTCAGCCCTGTAGCTGGCCTCTCCGAGGCCGGAACG
>JBDNIL010000404.1:0-17235 GCA_041688355.1 Verrucomicrobiales bacterium
ACAAAGGGACAGAATCGGATAAGGGGTTTCTCAGCGGTCCGGGCCTCTGCGAGTCGCGCGCGGATGAAGTGGCGCCTCGTTCTGCTTGCCAAAGTGGCCGGAAAACGGAGTCGGGGAACGGAGTCCGCCACGGGTTCCGCTGGCAATGACTTTCGGCTAGAGTCGAAGCTACTTTATTTCGGAGTCCAGCCGCCGGGGAACCGAATCTCTTCCCATTCGTCAAATTCGTTCCATTCGTGGTTCCCATCCCCATGCGGCGGGTGATCGTCTGATCGGTGTCTTGTTGTTTTCAACTACGAATGGAGCATTTTCGAATCCTTACGCCCCCCCATAGCGTGGCATCGGGGCGGGCGGGACGCCCGCGATCCGGCTCACATTCCGGCATTTTCTTCCGGGGTGGTGGCGGGATGGCGCGATTCGGACGGGAAAAAGGACTTGCCTCCCGCTGCTATTGCGAGTAAGTCTCAATATCGGGCGATTGCAGGACGGGAGACCTTCCTTGACCGGTCTCGCTTATGACGCCTCAGTTCAGTAATGAAAGGTAATCAAGAAATCATCGACGCTCTTAACGCCGGACTCACTATTGAGCTCACGGCTATCAATCAATACTTCATCTGCGCCAAAATGTGCAAGGACTGGGGTTTGAACAAGCTGGCCGGTCACTTTTACGCGGAGTCCATCGAGGAGATGAAGCACGCGGAAGAGGTGATCGACCGCATCCTCTATCTCGACGGTATACCCGAGATCGCCCGGTATGACAAGATCCTCGTGGGCGACAGCCCGCAGCAGCAGATCAAAGACAGCCACACGCTCGAGAGCCGCGGGGTCGTCACTTACAACGAGGGTGTGCGTCTCTGCATCGAACTCAACGACGCCGGCACCCGCGATCTCATGGAGCGCATGGTGGTCGAGTCCGAGGAGAGCATCGACTGGGCCGAGACTCAGCTCGATCTCATCACTCGCGTCGGTCTGGAGCGCTATCTTTCCCAGCAATTCGGCGAAGCAGCCGAGAAATAACACGTTTTTCCCATGGACTCATGCTGACCGAAACCGCCACCACTGTCCCCACCTGTCGCTTCGCCACTGCGGAGTCGGCCGGGGGGTTCCTTTGCCATTGTGCGAAGGTGGTGGAGGCCGAGGTGAGCTCGGCGGTGGCTTTCGGGCTTGTCAGTTCGGTCGAGCAGGTCATGGAAGTGACGGGCGCCGGCACGGGCTGTCGGGCCTGCCATTGCCGGATTCAGCGCGTCCTCAACGGTCTGCCGGCAAAGTGCGGGGGCCGATTTGACCTCTGCGGTCAGTGCGGCTGCATCGGCGCGATCTGCCGTTGCGAGGCTGCCTGAGCCTCTCCTTATTTCCCCGGCAGGGTCCAGATCGCATCAAAGGCGGGGGCATCGGGGTGGAGCGCATCGTCGATGCGATCGAGCAGTCTTTTGGCCGGTCCGTCGGCGGGCACCTCGTCGAGAAAACGAAGAAGGTCGCGCCTCGCTCCCTCGAAATCGCCGTTTTCAAACAGGTCGAGGGCGGTCTCGTAGAGCGAGGAAAAGCGAGTCCAGTCGCTGTAGATGCCGGGGACTTTGAGTTCGTGAAGGTGAACGGGCGCGAGGATGTTCTGCACGCGGACCCGGCAGAGTCGTCGGGTCGGGAAGGTGCCGCGGACCTTGGCGGTGGTCTCGCCGGTGATGAGGAGAGAGGTCTTGAGGAACTTCGTCGCACCCTGAACACGGCTGGCGAGATTGACGGCGGTGCCGAGGGGGCCGTACTTGAATTTGCGATGAGTGCCGACATTGCCGACGAGGGCCTCGCCCGAGTTGATCCCGATGCCGACCTCGGTCTCGGCCCCGACGAGGGGACGCCAGACCCCGCTGAGCTCGGGCAGACAGCGCAGGATCTCGAGAGCGGCGCGGCAGGCGAGCTCGGCGTGGTTGGGCTGTTCGTTAGGCGCGCCCCACATCGCGAGGAGCTCATCCCCGGTGTAGTCGACGAGCACGCCACCATGGTCGATGACGATGGTGGAGAACTCGCCCATCACGCCGCTGAGCCAGGCTATCGTCTGGGCGGGACCGAGGCGTTCGCTCACGGCGGAGAAGCCGCGGATGTCGCAGAACATGACGGAGACCTCGGCCTGGCGGGCCTGCATCTTCATCGGATCGGGATTGCGGGCGAGTTCGCGGGCAAGTTCGCGGGTGAAATGCTGTTCGAAGACTTTTTCCCGAAGCCGCTTTTTCTCGAGACTGGCGCTGAGACGGGCCATGAGCAGGGCGGGGCGGATGGGACGGGAGAGGAAGTCCTCGGCTCCGTTCTCGATGCAGCGCACGGCATCCTGCTCCTCTTGCAGGCCGGTCACGACGATGACGGGGGTGTTGCGGAGCTGGCCGCTCTCGCGGAGGCGTGAGAGTACTTCGAAGCCGTCCATCTCGGGCATCTGGATGTCGAGGAGGACGGCGTCGAAGTCCTGCGTCGCCATCTGCCGGATCGCCTCGACCCCGTTCTCGGCGAAGGCGAGGCGAAAGCCGTGGGGTTCGAGGAGGCGGCCGAGGATGGCGCGATTCCCGGCGTCGTCATCGGCGATGAGGAGGTGCCCGGCGCTGCCGGGGGTGAGTGTGGTGATATTCGCCTGGAGAGGGGGGAAGTCGGGCTCGGGGTTCTGCTCCGGGGTCATCGCGGTGATGGCCGCAAGGCAGTCCTCGAGGGCGCGCACCGCCTCGGAGCTGAGGTGCAGCAGGGTCACGGGCGGTTTCCCGAGGCGGATCAGTTGGATGATGCCGAAGAGGTGATTGAGCCGGTTGCGGGCGTCGTGTCGGGCGGAGTGGAGGCGCTCGGTCTCCCGGGCGTGGTCGGTGGAGGGCGGGCTGAAGAACCAGATCGGAATCTCGCTTTGG
Organism: Verrucomicrobiales bacterium; assembly: GCA_041688355.1. Lineage (GTDB taxonomy): Bacteria > Verrucomicrobiota > Verrucomicrobiia > Verrucomicrobiales > DEV007 > Arctic95D-9. The sequence goes on from JBDNIL010000404.1 coordinate 2,880, forward strand.
AAAAGGAGTGCCTCTGTTTTGAAATTATCCAAGTCACGGCTGATGATGTCGCCTTTGGCGCCGTAGAGTACGGAGAGGCGGCTCGCGATCCGGCAAAGTTCATCGACGGAGGCCGAGAGGTCGTGCCTTGCGATGGAGTCGGGGTGATTGTCGGTGACTTTGTCCACGGAGGACAGTTTCGTGGAGATCGTGCCCGGTGGCCATGGAAATCTTCAGGGAGCCGGGAGACGACTGAAGTAGTCGCGCCCGTCCCTGACGAGGATTCTACGCTCACTGCCCCCGGGGCGCTCAAGCGGACGCCCGGGCCGGACGTCCCTACCTTTTGGCCGGATGCGGATTGAGCGTCTATCACGGGATGGCGCGTTGCATCACGTAGTCATCCATCACGAAACCGGCTCCGATCTCGAGACAGTCCTCCTGAAAAATTGCGAAACCGGCCTTTCGGTAAAGGGCGATGGCGCGGGCGTTGTGACGATTGACGCGGAGCCCAAGGGCACCGGCCCCGGCGGAGGTCGCGAGCAAAATATAGGCTGCCAGCGCGGCGCTCCCGATTCCGCGGCCTTGCGCTTCGGGGAGGAGGTAGAATTTGTGAAGCGGGCAGACACCGCCATTGACAACCGGACCGGCCGCGAGAAAGCCGACTTTTTCGCCCGCGACGACGATCCAGTGGTAGGAGACATTTTTGACGCCGATCTCGTCGCTCAAGGTCTCTTCGGAATACATCCGGTCGAGCATGTAGTCGATCTGGGACGCGGGGATGATGCCGTCGTAGGCGAGGGGCCAGATGCGGTTCGCCATCGCGCGAACGAGGCCGACCTCGCTCACTATAACAGGAACGAGCGCGACAGGGAGAGGGGGCGGGGAAGGGGCGGCTATCATCGAGCGGATCGGGGCAATCCCCGGTGGAAAAACGAAGATCAGGCAGTACCTTCGGCCCTTGTTTCCTCGTATTGCTCAGTGTCTGTGAGGAGCATTCACATTGACATCCTCCGAAATAGAGCTTTTTTCCACCCCAATCATGAGCGCCGATAACTCCGACTCGAAAAGCCCGATCCTTTCTGTGATCGGGAACGCCTTTCTCATTCTCGTTCCCGTCTCCCTCGTGGTGATGCTGGGCATCGTCGGAGTGGCCTTCATCGGCGGGATGAGGACCAAAAAAGTGGAGGCCACGTCCCCTGTTGCCGCAACTGCCAGTCCTGCGGCCCCTGCTCCAGGAGCGGCCCCGGCTGCTGCTACCGGCACGGAAGTCGCCTCGGCCCCGGCCCCGGCCGGTGGGAGTGCTGCCGGCATCGACCCCGAGGTGATGGCTCTCGGCAAAGCGTCCTACGCCATGTGTGCCGCCTGCCACGGTCCTGACGGGGCCGGGATCAAGGTCGGTACTTTTCTCATGGCTCCGAGCCTGATCGGTTCGAAAATTCTCCTCGGTGATCCCGATTTGTCTCTCCTCGTGACCCTCAAGGGCATCGCGAAGGAAAACATGGACTACATGGGCATGATGGCCTCTCTCGCGGCCGGCCTCGATGACCAGAAAATGGCTGCGGTTCTGACGTACACCCGCAACGAGTGGGGCAACAGCGCGCCTCCCGTGACCGTGGAGCAGTCGGCTGCGGCGCGGGCGAAGTATGCCGACGTCAATGCCCCTGCCGGGGTGAAGCGCACTGAGATCGAGGCGATCGTCGGTGCGCACAAGTGATCGGGTTTTCCCGAGTGGGGGCTTTTTGAGGTGGGAGCGTCTATGCCAAGAAGGGGCGACATTTTTGTTGCCTGACTAGCAGGGCCGAGGGGTGAAAGGCCGCTCGAAATGCGGGACAGGAGTGTCCCGCCTCCTTGGAATTCTTCGGCCGGGGTCGACTCTTTTGCACGCGCTACACCTTTACCGGCGGAACCGGACGGAACTGATTCGACTGCGAGACGTAGCGGTAGCCGAGCGTCTCCATTCTCGCCTCCAGCGCGTCGCGGTCGAGATCGTGGGTCCTGACGAGATCCTCGAGATCTTCGCAGTCATTCCTCAGGGCGGTGTTGACCAGCCCGGGGAGCAGGAGCGGGTCCATCGTCTGAAACGAGCTCAGTTTCATCGGCGGGAAAAGGTGGCAGCGGGTCAGGCCTTGCGCAGGAGGATGGCTTCGGTGTCGAAGTCCCGGTTGAGGATGTCGCTGAGAATCACGACCGGATTCCCCGGCACGACGAGTCCTTTTTCCTTCAGGCAATCGATCGCGCGCCGGATGCTGTCCTCGGGATGGTCGGACATCTCCATCTGGAAGGGCGTCACGGCCCGGTTCATGAGGAGGGAGCGCACCACCGTCTCGTCGGGGCAAAAGGCAAAGATGTCGGCACGCTCGGGACGCTGGTGGGCGGCGTAGTTCGCGAGGATGCCGCGGGCGGTGAAGATGACGAGGCTGGCGTGCTCCAGCGAGTTCGCGAGGACGACGGCGGAGTTCACGGTATGCTGCTTGTCGTTGCTGAGCTCGATCGCCTTGGCGAAGCCGGCCCCGGGCTCGCGCTCCATGCGGCGGGCGATACGGTCGAGGATCTCGATGCACTTCACCGGGTACTGGCCGACCGAGGTCTCTCCGCTCACCATGACGGCGTCGGCCTGTTCATAAACGGCGTTGGCGACATCGGTGACCTCGGCCCGGGTCGGCACGGGATTCTTGATCATGGACTCGAGCATGTGCGTCGCGACGATGACTTTGCGGCCGATGCGGGCGCACTCTTTCACGATGGTGCGCTGCACGATGGGCAGCTCTTCAATGTGAACCTCGATCCCGAGATCGCCCCGGGCGACCATGACGGCGTCGGATTCCTGAATGATGCCGGTGAGGTGCTTCACGGCCTCCTGATCCTCGATCTTGGAGACGATGTAGGCATTACTGCCCCGGGCGAGGAGCTGCTCGCGCAAGTAGCCGACGTGCTCGGCGTCGCGCACGAAGCTGATCGCGACAAAGTCGACCGCGAGCTCGGCGGCGAGGTCGATATCGCGCATGTCTTTTTCCGTCAGAACGGGCAGATTCACCCGGATGCCGGGAAGGTTGATGTGGCGGCGCGAGCCCATCGTGCCGTCGGTGAGGACTTCACAGGTGAGTCGTCCTTCCTCGATGCGGAGGATGCGGACATGGATCTCGCCGTTGTCCACGAGCATGACATTGTCCACCGAGACATCCTCGTGGAGTTTGTCGTAGTTCGTCGTGACGGAGAGGGGGAGCGCGGGTGCGAGCCCGGCATTGCGGAACTCGAGGATGTCGCCGCGGGTGAGGACGAGGTTTTCCGCGAGATCGCCGGTGCGGATCGAGGGCCCCTGCAGGTCGATGAGGGTGGCGACGTCCACCTCGAGTTCACTCGCGACGCTCCGGATCGTGCCGACGAGCTCGCGCGTCCAGTCGTGGGCAGCGTGGCTCATGTTGAGCCGGAAGACGTCCACCCCGGCGAGGAGGAGATCCCGAACCGCCGTCGGGGTCTGGGTCGCGGGCCCAAGCGTGGCGATAATTTTGGTTTTACGTCGCATCGCGATGCTGAAGCTAACGCGACCCTGTGTCCCGCAAGACGGGGAATCAAAGGGTGACGCAGAGCGGGCTGAGATCCGCTCCCGCCCCACCGATCAATTTTCGCCTTTCAGGAGATACTGGAAGGCGAGCACACCGAGGAGGAGGAAGAAAATAGCGATGACGAGTCCGAGGAAGATTTCCATGGGCAAATAGTAGACACAGATTCACAAAATGCCAATTCGAAGATCGTGACACGGGCGTGTTCCGGGATCAGGCGGTGACGGGATTTTTCCCGGTGGCAAGGTTGTCGCGGGTGGATTTCGCGCTCCTCTCACGGAACCAGACGATGACGCCCATGAGCAGGAAGATCCCCATGACCATCCATGATCCGTAGAGAGTGCCCCAGACGCCTTCGGTGAAGCCGTAACTGTGCAGCCCGACCCCGAGGTTGTTGACGCCCCACCAGCTGAAGGTCACGATCATAGCGAGGATGAGGCTGTTCATGTGCAGGCCGATCTCGCGGATCATGCCGCCCATGCGACCGTGGAGGATCACGAGGGTCCAGAGACAGATCATGAGAGCGCCGTTTTCCTTGGGGTCCCAGCCCCAGAAGCGGCCCCAGCTGTAGTTTGCCCAGATGCCGCCGAGGACGGTGCCGACGAGGGAGAAAAAGAGGCAAAAGCAGATCACGCCGTAGTTCATGCGGGTGAGCGACTGGAAGAATTCTTTGTTCGTTTTGCCCATCAGCATCATCACGAAGCGGCCCGTGAGATAGATGATCCCGATGATTGCGGCGACGAGCCCGGCGGCGTAGCCGATGTTGATGATCGTGACGTGGGTGGCGAGCCAGAAGTTCGTATCGAGCACAGCGACGAGCTGGGTGATGGTGTCGGTCGCCTCTTTGGCTTCGTACTTCATCGCGAGGAACATGCCCATGACGCCCGAGACGACGGCGACGAGGGTGCCGATGCCGACCCGGGTAAAGTACTCGATGAGCAGTCCCAGGAGCACGGCCGTGCCGGTGATAAAGAGGACGGTGTCGTAGAGGTTCGTGATCGGCGGGCGCTGTCGGATGATGGAGCGCAGGGTGATCCCGTAGACATCGAGGACGAGCCCGACCAGGGCGAGGAGGCTGGCGATGAGGATGAGGACACCGCCCACCCGGCTCGCCGGGGTGAGCCAGCTGAAGGCCATCACGACGAAGGCAATCACAAAACAGTAGAGCGAATAGGTGAACCACTTGCCGCGATAGAGGGTGACCTCCATCTCCGAATATTTCCCCTCACCGCGCTCATCGGCGATGGTATTCTGGGCGGTGGAAAAGGCCGTGAGCGCTTCGTGGAAGGCGGCTTCCCCTTCCTTCTGCGCTATGACGAGGTTGCGGATGCTGCTGAGCTGCTCGGCGGCCCAGGGACGAGCCGCTTTCGAAGCGAGGCCGTCGAGGAGGACGTCCCCGCCCGAGACCCAGACTTCGTTGTCCTTCTGCTGCGGGGGGAAGAGATTGAGACCGCGGGCGGAGTTGGCGTGGAAGAAAAAGAGCCGGAGCGCGCCGGAGAACATGAGCTCGTCCTCGGACTCTCCCGGCTGCTGGCGTATCGTCTGGACGAGTTGCTCGAGCGTCATTTCGGGCATCTTGTCGAGCATCTCGACGGTGTCGAGCTTCTTGGCGAGGTCGGTGAGTTCCTGCGGCAGGATGTTCTCGTTCACCAGCATCTCGCCCTGGCGGGCAAAGCCGAACTGGCCAACGAGGTATTCGAAGGAGCTGATATTGCGTCCGAGCGTCAGGATCATGCCCTCGATGCGGTCGAGTTCGTACTGCGGGTCTTTTTCGCTCTTCTCGTGCTTATCCTGCTTCTCTGCATACTGGGAGCCGAGCTCGGCGAGCTTGGCGCGTCCGGTGACGAGTTCGTTGTAGGAGTAGCGGTCGCGCTTCGACTTGGGCGAGACGCCAATCTGGACTACGGCAGCGGAGTCATCGACGATGAAGATGGGGATGTCCTTCGCTATCTGGCCGCGAAAGAGCACGTCGAGGAGCCACGCGGCGTAGTGGATGCTATGAGTCTCGCCGTCCTGCGTCTGGAACGAGACATTCGACTTGCCGCTGAACTGCAGCAGGGTGAAACGGGCCACGGTGTAGAGAGGTTTCACCCGGCCATCCTGCTGCACGAGGATGTTTTCAAAGGTGTGGACCGTTTCGTCCTCCCACGGGACGTAGTTCTGCAAGGCAGACTTAGGCGCCTCGCGGGCGGAGAGGGCGAGTGGGAGAAACGCTAGGATCGCGAGAGCGAGCAGGGTGGGGGAGGATCGTTTCATGAGAGGGCAGCAGGGCTGAGTTTCTTGTTGCGGGAACGGACCGTGAAATTTACGAGCATGATGACAAAGTGGATCCCGAGACCGATCCCGTTGATGACCAGCGCCCAGAGTGGCCACTGATCGGCGGGATTGTTCGCCACGGCGAACTGGGAGAACATCTCGTCGCCCGGCTGTGAACCGGAGGGACCGAAGGACTCCTGGAAAAAGGTGTAACCGGCGTGGCGCATCGGCTCGTTCATTTTGATCTCGAGAGGCTTGTCAGGCTCGGAGTCCTCGAAGCGGGTGACGCGGCTCTCGTAGTTGCGCGCGGTCATGACGCCGGGGTGACGCTCGAAGATGAACTCATCGAGACGCAAGGTGAAAGGCACCGTCCACGACTTCTTTACGAGCATTGCTCCGTAGAGCTCGTCATTGACCGTGAAGGTGAAAGGCATGGGCTTTTCGCGGGGATCGAAGCGATAGGAACCCGCCCAGAGGATGGCCTCGATCGGGGCACCGCCGTCGCGCGGGCGGAATTCGACGAAGCAGCCCGGCAGATTCTGCTCGGCCTCTTTCGAGGGCTTCTGCGGAGAGAGTTTGAACCCTTCGAGTTCCTTGCCGGTAACGCCGACGGCCATCGGAGCGGAGACGGGGATCGGTGTCGCATTCTTCGAGTAGCCGTTGATGACGACGTCGAAGGGCAGAGACTCGGCCTTGATGACACGCTGCTCATCGGAGCGCATCGTGTCGAGATACTCCGCCGGGTAGATCCAGGCTTTCTCGGCGACGCCTTCCTTCGAGAGCGGCATCACTTCGAGCTGCCACTCGCGGTAGCTCTCGACGCGGTTCGTCGACATGCCGGGGTAGAGGGCCATGTAACCGTCGGTCGAAAAAGCCCAGGTGATGAACCCGCCCGCGAGGAGCATGAGCATGCCGAAGTGGGAGATTAGGAGGCCCGCGCCCTTCCAGCGTTTCCGGACTTTCACGAGAGCCCCGAGGGTCATGTTGATGAAGAGGAAGATCATCAGGAGTAATCCTCCCGGCAGCAACAGCGGGATCCCGAAGACCTTCTCCGTGAAGAAGAAGGAGTGGAAATACTTCACCTTGGCGGCGTGGAGGCCGTTGTCGACCTGACCGAGCGTGCCCAGCAGGGTCACTACGGTCATCAGGACGAAGATCACGGTCGCGAGCCTGAACGAGGTGAAGAAGCGGTAGAGGAGTTGCGGCCAATTGGAAGGAGACCAGTCGATGGGTGCTTTTGCCATGGGTGGAAAATTAGTTGAGATTCACGTCGATGGACTGGGTGAACTGGTCGAAGGCCGCCTCGTTCTTGCTGAGGAGGTCCTTTGGCCCGGTCATTTTCACGAAGACGGCCCCGGCGTCCGAGGAGAGGATGAGCCCGAGGAGACGATAGTTTTCAAAAGTATCCGTCGTGCCCATGCCGGGCGTGTAGCTGCCATCGACGGCGACGAAGCTGGCCTGCTGTCCGAAGAGGGGCTTGGTCGGGAGTGCGGCGACTTGCTCTTCGGTGAGAGCTTCGGCACCCATTTGCGAACGCCAGCGGTTCACGTTGGCGAGGAGCCCCCCGCCGGCGCCGGGGAGGCGGGCGACGTAGCACTCGGCTTCGGCGTTTTCACCGATCGTGAAGTTGATGTCGCGCATCGTCGAGCCCGGTTTCTCGACCCAGCCGGCAGGGGTGTCATAGATGAGCCTGGGCCCGCCCTCGTTTTCACCGGTGCCGGCGGCACTGCCCGCACTGCCCGCGGCAGGGGTGGTCTGGTAGCGAAAGCGTTCCGTGCTCGACTCGGCGAGTTTGAAACTTTTCTCGGAGTCCGAGAGGGATCGTTCAATGAGGCCCGGAGTAACATCTGACTCTCCACACGAGGCGAAGAGAAGTAGCGCAGGGAGGGCGGGAAGGAAGGAGGTAAAAAAGCGTGGCATCATGGGGATCATGCTCAGTGAAGGGATACGACCACGAACACCGGAAAAGTGCTCAAAAAAGGCCGCGATTAAGGGGGTGTTTTCGTCGAGGATGTTCCCCGAATCAAGGGAAGTCGGGAATCAGGGGGTTTTCTTTTCCGGTGCTGGTGCCGGAGCGGGTGCTGGCGGAGGAGTGACGGCGGGAGCGGGAGCGGGAGCGAGCTTTGGAGGTTCCGGTTTCGGCTCGGCCGGCTTAGCGGGCGCGGGAGGAGTCGCGGGTTTGGCGGGTTCCACCTTTTTCGGCTCGGCCGGCTTAGCGGGCGCAGGCGCAGGCTTGGCGGGTTCCGGTTTAGGCTCAGCCGGTTTCGCAGGCACGGGTACTGGCGCAGGTGCCGGAGGTGTCGCGGGTTTGGCAGGTTCCACCTTTTTCGGCTCGGCTGGTTTCGGCGTCTCGGGCTTCTTCTCGGCCGCCTTGGGGGCGTCGGGCTTTTTCTCCTCGGGCTTCGCCGGTGCGGGCGGTGCTTTGATTTCCTGCGCGGCGGGGGCTGCGGGCGGGGCCGGGAGTTCGACTCCGGTGTTGATCTCGAGATTGACGCTGCGCTCAAAAGCCTTGGCGGCGCCGGCATCGACGGCGGTCTGCCAGAGGTAGACTTTCTTCAGGCTCGGGATCTTCGCGAAGGTGTCAAAAATGCCGTCGCTCACTTTCGTGCCATAAAGATTGAGGTATTCGAGCTTTCCGAGAGCGGCGAGTTCGGCGATACCCTCGTCGGTAATGGCAGTGTTCTCGAGGTGGAGCCTCTCAAGCTCACGCATGAGGCGGACAGACTTCATGCCATCATCCGTGATCTGGCTGCGGGCGAGGTCGAGCCAGACGATGCGCTCGGCCACGGGCTCGAGGAGCTTGAGCTGCTCGTCGCCGAACTCTTTGGCCGCGTTGATGACATTGACGCGAAGCCGGTCGTCCTCGGCCGAGATGGGCATGAGAGAGAAGTGGTACCGCTCCGCCGCCTCATTGACCTCTGTCATACGGGCGGTCTGCTCTTCGGGGGAAAGAGTGCTCCAGACGCTTTCGTAGGTGGCCAGGGCGGTCTCGGCGACCTCCTTCCGCGAGTCGGCGTGGATCGCGGCGACTTCGAGAGCGGTCGCTGCGATAGTGGGATCCTCTCCGAGTTGGGCGATGGTCATCTCAGCGGAGGCGCCGGCCTTGATCCAGAGGCTTAGCAATTCGATCTCGGCGGGCTTGAGAGGCTCGCCCTTCGTCGGCATGAACTCCTCGTCGTCTTCGGGCAGGGTCACTCGCACGATCAGTTCAGACTCTTCCACATTGCCGGGGACCACGGTCGGGAAGTCCGACCCCTCCGCTCCGGCGAGAAGCAACTCGAGAGAGTCCATGCGGAGTTTGCCTTTGATCTTGTTCTCGTTGTGACATTCGTTGCAGGTCTTGTCGAGGATGGGGACGATGAAGTCGGTGTAGACGACTCGATTGCCGATAGGGATTTCGGCCAGTTTTTCCTCTTCGTCGGCGGGCAGTAAGGGCTCGGGTTTGGGTTCCGGCGCTTTCAAGCCGATGAGGAGGGCGGGCTTCAGCGCGGCGGGAGCGTACTCAGTGAGGTAGTCCGGCTCGTGGACCATCGCCCCGCCGAAGTGGCCGCTCGCCATCGTCGTAAAGACCGAGGCGGCGATCGCTATATCGGCGATGAATCGTTTCCCCTTTAGGTAAAAGATGAGCGAGAGCAGGGTGCAGACGACTACGGCGAGGCCAAAGTAGAGGTGTAGATCGAGGGCGCGACCGGCAAAGCCCTCCATATTCATTAGCAGATAACCCGCCACCGTCGCCATGATCGCCCCTAGGAAGGAGAGCCAGAGAGTGAAAGGGACTGTGGCCCTGAGATACGAAAAGGCCGTGAAATGCGAGAGAAACTCCATCAGTGCCGCTAGAAAGATGACGCCGATGGGGAAATGCACGATGAGGATGTGAAAACGGGCCAGAAAGTGGAAAAAACCGCCGACTTCCCCTTCCGCATTGCGGTAGGCGAACCAGATCACCCCCAACACGACCGCCCAGAGGATGCCGAGACCCAATGCGATCTTCACTCCTCCGCGCGACGGAGCCTGGTGCTTGACAAACGTACTCATTTCTGATCTTCGCGCCATGCCATGCAATGGTCAATTCCGTGTTAGCGTGCAATTTTAGGCCGTAACGGGCCATGGATTGTGGACATGGGAGAGGTCCGCGCTCGCTGAAAGAAGAGCAGCCGGAGTTCCGTATCCTGCAAAAGACATTGCGGGGACGGGGAAAAGATCGTAGAAACCGACTTTTCCTCCCCGTCCTGCGACGGTCTGGCGCCACCCCGTTTTTGTGCCATTTTTGCTATGAGCGATACCTCCGGAACCGACAAACATCTTTATTTCATGGGCATCTGCGGCACCGCGATGGGCTCGGTGGCGGCCGCTTTCCGCGATGCCGGCTATCGAGTGACGGGCTCCGACTCGGCGGTCTACGAACCGATGAAGTCTTTCCTCGGGGAGCGGGGCATCGATATTCTCGACGGCTACAAGGCGGACAATCTCCCCCACGACGTCGATCTTTTTGTCATCGGCAACGCCCAGAGCCGGGGAAATCCGGAGGTCGAGGAAGTCCTGCGGCGCAAGCTCCATTACGTCTCTCTGCCCGAGTTGCTGCGCGACCAGGTCCTGCGGGGAAAACGAAATTTCGTCGTGAGCGGCACCCACGGAAAGACCACGACCGCCTCGCTCCTAACTTGGATCTTCGAATCCGCCGGTCGCAATCCGAACTTCGTCATCGGCGGGCTCCCCGGGAATCTGAAGCAGGGCGCGCGCTTCACCTCGTCCAATCTCACCGTGCTCGAGGGCGATGAGTACGACTCGGCCTTTTTCGACAAACGCTCCAAGTTTATTCATTACCTCCCCGAGGTCGCGATCGTGAACAACATGGAGTTCGACCACGCCGACATTTTCGACAACCTCGCGGCGGTCAAAAGGACCTTTGGCCACATGATCCGTCTCGTGCCGGAGAACGGGCTCGCTCTCATCAATGGAGACGATCAGAACTGCCTCGACGTCTTCGAATCCGAGGGGCACTCGCCGATGAAGCGGGTCGGATTCTGCGAAAAATGCGAGGCGCGGCTCTCCGACGTCGATTACCGGGCCGACGGCACTCTTTTTACCCTCGAAGGAGAGCGCTACGGGATCCCGCTCAATGGCGAATTCAATGTCCGCAACGCCGCCATGGCCGTGACCGCCGCGCGATTTGCCGGGGTCAGTCCTGCAGAGATACGCGAGGCGCTCGCGAGCTTCAGCGGAGTGCGCCGCCGTCAGGAAGTTCGCGGGGTGACCGCGCGCAACATCACTATCGTCGATGACTTCGGCCACCATCCCACCGCGATCCGCGAAGCTCTCGCGGGGATGCGCCGCCGCTTCGAGGGCGCCCGCCTCTGGGCCATCTTCGAGCCCCGCTCGAACACGACGCGCCGCAATGTCTTTCAAGATGCGCTCCCCGAAGCCCTCGGTCACGCCGACGGCGTCTGTCTCTCCGCCGTCGCCCGCGCCGACAGTCTCGCCGAGGGCGAGCGGCTCGACACCGACCTGCTCATGGCGACGCTGCGAGCCGGTGGCATCCCCGCTTTTTACGAACCCGACGCCGACGCCATCGTCGCCCGACTAGAAACCGAGGCTCGAGACGGCGATGTCATTATCGTCTTTAGCAACGGCGGTTTTGGCGGCATTCACGATAAATTACTCGAAAAGCTGTAATTTTCGTCATCTCCACTTTCACGGTGCGGCAATCCACCGTAGCGTTCCCTCCTTGAGATTGCCTGCGATCATCCTGGCCGGACTTATCCTGGCGCTGTTCCTCTGCCCTGCGAGGGCGGAGGAGGCCCGCGTCCCTGACACCGCTGTGGCTGGCGAGAGGATCACGGACTTGCAGGCGGCCTATCTCTTCGAGCGTGAGGGAGTCATCGCGATGCAGCAGACTTTCCGCCTCCGGGTGGCGGGCGAGCTTTTCAAACGCGGGCCGGTCCTCAATTTCCTGACCGTCTTTCCGGGGCCGGCCGGACTCATCCTCGACACGGGGATGGAGATCGACTCCGTCCTCCGGGATGGGAATGCCGAACCCTATCGGGTGGAAAAAGGGAACGGATTTCTCAGCCTCCTGATCGGGTCTCCCGAGGTCGAACTCGAGCATCGCGAGCACACCTACACCGTGACCTCGCGGAGCGGGGCGGACTGGCGTCAGGCCGGTGGAGAGTTCGCCGGAGTGGTTGATGTGACGGGATCCTTTCCCCAAGTCCCCATCGACCACGCCGAGATAAAACTGACCCTGCCCGAGGGTGTGAACCTGGTGAAATTTTCCCCTGTCGTCACTGGGTTCGAAGAGCGCCCCGGGTCCGGCAATGCCGGTTTTGACGCCGTCCTGCAGGGCAACAGCGTGACTCTACGGACGACCCGCGCCCTCGGGGAGAATCACTCCGTTTTCCTCAATCTCACCTGGCCCTCCGGCACCTTCGCGATGCAGAGCCAGTGGATGAAAGTCCTGCAGCAACATCCCCGCATCCCTCTCGCGGTCCTCTCCGGAGTCCTCCTCCTCTGGGCCCTCGTGATAATTCTCCTGCGCGTGGCGGACCGCCGGAGCCGCACCTGACAGGGTATCGCGGGCGACCAAAAAGGGTTGATTCATCACTCCCTTTTGCCCTCCAGCGCCTCGAGATGCTGCTGGCGGTATCGCGCCGGGGTCATTCCCGTCTGCACGCGAAAGGCGCGGGTGAAGGCGCTCTGGTCGTAAAAGCCGCAATCCAGAGCGATCGCCCCGGCCGGTCGATCTGTCGCGATGAGGTCCTGGCAGGCGGCGCGGATGCGCTGACGGATGAGATACCGCATCGGCGACTCGCCGAGCAGCTTGTGGAAGACGCGGGTGAACTGCCGCGCCGAGAGATGAGTCAGGGCCGCGAGCTGTCGTGTCTCGATCGCCTCGCGGAAGCGGGTGTGGAGATGGCGCAGGGCCGGCTCCATCTGCTGGAAGGGATGCGCGACACCGCCGACCTCGTGGATGTCGTAGAGAACGATGGCCACCCCGCAGATCGTGCCCGCCGCATCCCGGAGCGGCGCGACCGAGACGACATACCAGTTCAGCGGGCCTTTGATGTCCGGTACCATCTGCGCGAAGTAGGTCCGCGTCTCTCCGCTGCGCATGACCCGCTGATCCTCCTCGACAAATCCAGCGCTGATCTCGCGGGGGAAAAAGTCACTGTCGGTTTTTCCCAGCATCTCCCATTCGTGCTGGAGATTGAAGATTTTCAGGGTGCGGGCGTTCGCGCAGACGAAGCGACTCTCGCGGTCCTTGGCGAGAAAGGCGATCATCGGCAGCGTCGCGAAAAGACTCGAGAGCTGCATCCCGCCGCCGATGCGATCGTAGAATACTCGTTGAAACTGCAGGGCTCGCTCCTCGTCGGTCATGGCTGGAAAATACCAAAGGTTGGCGCTCCACGCCAAGTAATAGTTCCGCCCATTGGACATAGTGTAATCTAATGAGCAAGACCGTCGCCATTTTCGGAGCCAGCGGAAAACTGGGGCGACATGCCCTCGCGGTGCTCGCGGGGCAGCATTGTCAGGTGCGCGCTCTCGTCCATCGCACCCCGGTCGAGGGGGAGAATGTAACCTCCATCACCGGGAGCATTACCGATGCCGCCGCGGTCGATGAGACGGTGCGCGGAGCCGACATCGTCGTGCATCTCGCCACCGCGAAAGAGGATGCCGATACCTTTTTCGACGTCAGTGTGAAGGGCACCTTCCACATCCTCGAGGCCTGTCGGCGCCACGGGGTCGGGCAGTGCATCCTCTTCGGTGGTGACGCCGCGCTCGGGATCTGGTTCTACCCGCAGCCCATCCCCCTCGACGAGAATCACCCACTCACGGCCTACCCGGGCTACTACGCTTTTTCCAAAGTGATGGAGGAGACGATGGCCGCCCAATACTCTGTCCAGTACGGCGTCCCGATCACAGTGCTGCGTTCTTCGTGGGTCTTCGAGGGAACTGATCTGCTCAATCATTTTTCCTTGCTCCGCAACGTCAATCCCGCCGAGCCGGGTCATGGTTTCGGCGAGATCACCGAGGAAGTGCTCGCCCTCGTGCGGGCCGGGGAGGAGCGCATCCCTATCCTGACGGACGCACACGGGACTCCCCTGCGTCGCCACATCGTCCATGTCGATGATGTCATGCAGGCCTTTTCGAAAATACTGGGGAATCCCTCCGCGCTTGGGCAGACTTTCAACATCGCCGGCCCATCCGCCTTCGACTACGGTGTCGCGGCGGAGTATCTCGGGAAAAAGATCGGCCTGCCCACCGTCGCGCTGCGCTGCCCCGACTACCACTCTTTCGAGGTCAATATCACCCGCGCCCGCACCGTCCTCGGCTACGCTCCCGAAAATGATTTTTTCCGCATGGCCGACCGGGCTGTCGGGGAACGATCCTGACAGAAACGAATAATACGACCATCAATGATCTCCAGTCCATCCATCCGTGCCATCTCTAAAAATCCGTGAAAATCAGTGTCTAAAAAGAAACGCTAACACAGATGGCCACAGATTTTCGCAGATGATCACAGATAGGATTTCCATTTAGCTACTCCACCACTCCACCACTCC
>JBDNIL010000405.1:0-6722 GCA_041688355.1 Verrucomicrobiales bacterium
ACGGCATCGCGGATCACCTGCGACAACCCATCGTAGACGTAGGCCTCGTCCTGCCCGCTCGCGGCGACGAGGTTCTTCTTCCAAGTCCGGTTCGACCCCTCGTTGAAGCCCCATTTCCACGCGTCGATGGGCGTGCCGGTCGCGGTGCCCTGCCAGCGCATTTGCTGAACCCGATTAAATCGGTCGAAGCCGTCGTAGGGATCGCCGGAATCGCCCTCCGACCCGCCGCCGGGTCGGATCATGCTCATCTCCACGCCAGGCTGCGGATAAGCGATCGTCACGAAACCACCGAGTCCGACGCGGGTGTAGTCCACCTTGTCGCCCGATTCGCCGGAGATCGCGGCGGACTTCACAAGACTGAACGAATCCTCGATGCTGTCGCTCGCCCCATAACCAAGATTGACCACCCGTCCATTGGGGTAGGTCATCGAGGTCCGCCTTGCCGTGTTGCCGCTCATCGGGGTTAGGGAGTCTCGTAGGTGTAGCCGACTTCCGGAGTCGTGCCGGGAACGACCGCCCCGCTGTGGGCCTGGCGGTCCTTGGTCTGCTGCCCGAGGCCGTCGTAGGCGTAGGCGACCTCGTTGAGGACGCTGCCCTCTCCGGGCGTGGCGTCGTCGTGGCTGCTGACCTTGGCGGTGAGGAGGCGCTTGGTCTCGTAGGCGATGGAGATGCGCTTGACGGTCGGGTCGATGCCTGTCCCCAAGGCGGTGATGCGGTCGTGGAGGAGACGGCCCAGCTTGTCGCGGTCGTAGGCATGCACGGTCTCGTTCGGATCCGTCGTCGTAACGACCTCGCCCTGCTGGTTGTAGGTGTGCTCGGTGCGTTCGTGGATCCCGTCGGGTCCGTCGCCGAGCGGGGCACCGCCGTCGTCGCTCTCGGGGTAGATCTTCGCCCGTAGCAGGTGTCCGGTGGCCACTTCGGAATCGGCCAAGGTGGTGCCGTAGATCCAGCGGGTGGTCTGGTCGCCGGTGACGTCGTTGACGAGGGTGAGGGTTTCCAGCCCGCCGGAGGGATGGTAGCCGAAAAAGGTCGTGCGGTTCACGTCGGCGGCGGGGGCGGCGCCCTCCCGGAAGTTCTCGATGGTCTCGACCTCGCGGCCGATGGCGTCGCGCTTCCAGCGCGTCTCGGTGCCCATGGGGTCGATGACGGCTCCTGTCTCGCCGGTGCTGGCGTGCCGGGTACGGGTGGCCAGTACCTCCGCGCTCGTCGAAGGCGGGGTGGAGGGGCGAACGAGGACGGCTCCGCCGTTCGTGCCGTAGTCGGCGGAGGCGATCTCGCGCCCGATGGCATCCTGCCACCAGCAGGCGTATCGGCGGATCGCCTTCGGCTGCGGACCACCCGGCCCGTTGAGCGGTCCCGGTCCGGTGGCGTCGTGGAAGCGCTGCCAGGCGATGCTTTGGACAAGATTTCCTGCCGCATCGTAGCGCGCCTCGCTCTGCTCCACGACGGTGTCTGCGGCGGGATTGTCGCCATCGCTCCCGCCGGAGGGATTGCAGGCGTTGTAGGAGAACGTCACCCGGTTGAAGGCGTCGTAGCTTCGCTTGAGGAACCCTTCGTTGCCCTGGAAGGTTTCCTTGAGGACGTTGCCGGAGGCGTCGCGCCAGCGCTGGGCGACGAGAGCGCCCCCCACCGCCCCGTTTTCCGAATCGACGGTGTAGGTTTCGTCCTTGTAGAGTCGTCCCCGGACGTCGTAGTAGGCGACGGATCGCCCGGTGAGATCGCCGGATGCCACCGTCGTGTGGTAGGAGTCGGTCTGGGTCGTCAGGCCGACGTTGTCAAGGGAGTAGCGAACGAGAAAGGTATTGGCCCCGTCGCTGCGGCTCTCGCCGAGGAGCCGGTCGCGAAAGTCGTACTCGAAGAAGTCCTCGCGGTGGTTGGCGCGGTTCACGTCAACTGGGCGCACAACCGAAGTAAGGTTCCCGTTGCCCCCGTCGCTGTCATCGTCATAGACGTTTTCGGTCACGACGACCATGTTGTTGCCGGTGGTCCCGTCGCCGGTGGGGTCGTCGTCGGTGGCACCCACGTCGTTGGTGCCGATCCAGACCGACACGCCTAGCCCGCGGGCGTCGATGACACTGCGGTTGATGGTACCGCCCGGTGAGGCGACGCGGTTTTCCCGGCCCATCGCATCCCGTCCATATCGGGTCGCGTAGTAATTGGTGTTTGCGAACCCTTCTCCAGTCGCGGGAATGAGGTACCAGACCCGGCTTTCGTCGCGGTAGGCGGCGGCATTGTAAAACTCGCGCCGCCAGCGTTTCCACGCGGATTGCGGGAACGCTTCGTTCGGGGATACAGGTCCGCATTCGCAGGCCCTCGCGGCCTCGACGACCTCAAGTTCCCGGTTGGAGTAGTCGAGCCGACGAAGGGTGACGGTGCCGAGCGTGTAGAGCCCCCCTGAGGTGGAGCCGCCCTTCGCGCTGCGGATCTCGAGTGCGCCATCGAGGTAGCAGGCGAAATCAGCGCGGCGGGTGAGGACAGGCTGGACGGTCCCCTCCGCGTTCTTCGTGGGAACGAGGTGGGCCGGTCCGAGGACGAGGGTGGCGCGTCCCAGCAGATCGGATTGGCAATCGGTGCGGCGGGTTGATCCAAAGCCGACTGCGGTGCTCCAACCCGCCGGGACTCCCGTGAGCGTACCGGTGTCGGCATTCTCGATACGGAAGCGAAGCGCCCCGGTGAGGCTGTCGTGGACCGCGTAATCGATGCGGTCCCGTTCGTTCTTGCGCCACTGCGCATTGCCATAGTCGTCGAAGACAGTGACGTGGGTGGTCGTCGCCCCTGTTCCGTTCTCGCCGGTCCCGACCACGGGCGGCGAAACGGTGTGCTGAAGCAGCGCAAAGGTGGAATCTCGCCACGTGTAGGTGTTCGATGTGGTGGCGGGACTGGTGCCTCCGCCGCTAGAATCGCGGAAGACGGTCGAGTCGGCAGTCTTGTAGATCGTATCGGACCCGACGGTTCGGGCGACATAGCTCAACTCGCGCTGCTTCACCGGGGTGCCCGAAGAACCTTCCTTGACGGAATCAAGCTTGTGGAAACCGGCGGCGGAGCCGGCGCCGCCGCCGCTCTCGGGGTAATAATCCTTCGTTTCAATGAGTCCGGAGTCACTTTTGAGGGTGATGACGAAGTTCTCCGAACCGTCGGTCGGCTCGGTGACGGAGGCAATGGCGGATGAGGTGGCGTGGAGGATCTCGCGGCTTTGCGCGTTGTATTCCCAGTATTCGGCCCATCTGCCAAGGCCATCATCGAGAATCTTGAGAACCGAACGTTGGGCAGTGTTGAAATAGGTCGTCACTGTGGAGGCATCGGAGCGAGTCTCGATTTCTCTCCGCGCCCAGTTTCGACCCGCACCACCGTCGCTGACGAGCCTGTCAAAGGTGTTTGTCTCCGTGCCGCCGCGACGCACAATCTTGCTCGGGCGGTGGCTGGCGTCGTATTCGAAGTATTCCGCCGAAAAACCGTCCAACACCGAAGCGCTTACTTGGTCGGTGTTCTCCGGGTCGAGTCCGAGCTGGGCCATCCTGGACCATCCGTCGGGATCGAGGACGTAACGAAGGCCGTGCTTGAATCCAATTCCGCTGTCGGATGTGTAGTAGCGGAAATAGCGCCGACCGGCTCCGACCCATTCCGCCGTCGCGAAGTCCCACACTTGCTCCTCGGAGGACTTCAGGTCGTTGAGGTTCCCTGCGTCGTCGTTGCCGGAGTGGTAGGTAAACAACCACCGTTTGATCGCGAAGGAAGCTCCACCGACGACGAGGCGCTTTTCGACCGACACGATTCGTCCCGAATGAACTCCGGGAGCGGCGAACTTGTAAAAAAGTCCCGCATGGTCGCCGGTGACGGGATCGGTGCGCGTCTCGCCGGCAATCCGACTGTTTTCGTCGTAGATCAGGGCGGTGACCACTTCTTTCGCACTCACCGAGCTTTTGAAGCGCCCGCGGAGCGACGCGACCGCGTCAGTACCGAAAAAGGTCGTAGAGCTACCGTCGGGACTCAGCATACGAAAGTCGGCCCCATCGACGAACAACTGGCGTTTTGTCCCGAAACGCCCGACGTAGCCAGTGCCAGAGACGTAGTCCCACTGGGCACCTCCCGCGCCCATCAGGATAACGAGATCGGGAAGATCGTCGGTCGTCTCGGAGCTGTAGTGAAGGTAGGGGAGGCTGGTGACAACCCAACTGTTCCCGTTCTGGCCGCCCGAATTGCTCGACAACAGGGCGTTGTAGCGGTAGCGGTGCTCAAGTCCTGTGGCGAGACCACGACCCGAGGCGTGCAATGGAATGGAGGGAAGTATCATGAAGTGGAGGTGGCAGATTCGTCGTTCGGGATTCTAAATCGGACAGGAGTCGTCGCAACACGACGGCATGGGTGTGGGAGGAATTGTCGAGTACGGTGGATCCGTTGGAATGGGTGTCGGTTGCGGAGTTATCGTCGGAGTAGGGGGTGGTCCAGGCGTGAGCGAGGGCGGCGGGGTCGGAGGTACGGTCGGCGGCGGGGTCGGGCTAGGAGTTCCTGAGGGTGGCGGGGTGCCGGTGGGATTTGGTGTCGCTGTCGGCAGCGGAGTTGTGGTCGGACATGGCTCGGGAGAAATAGAACTGCATTCGCGCCAATCGTCGGTTGATGGATCGAAAAACAAGGAACTGAGCGCTGCCCTTTGTGCAGTCGAGAGGCTTGCACCGATAAACGCTATCTCGTCGATGAACCCGTCGAGGTCGACCACTCCGCTGGAAGGCGAATGCGCGAGGTAAATGGCACCCGCGCCCGCGTAGGCGTGCTCACCCGAGGACAGGGAGGTCGTGACGGGGGAGCCGTTGTCTACCACCACTCCGATCTGCGACTCGGGAAAGATCCACACGACGACCTGATACCAGACGCCGGTGGAAAAACTGCCGATGAACTCCACGACTTTGTCCCATCCGCTGCTGGAAGTGGTGGCGATACGGAAGGTCACCTTGCCTGACTCCAAGGTTGCTTGGTATTCCCCAGCCTTTTCGAAGAGAACTTGCGTACCACTAAGCGTGGTGGTCTTGAACCACATCGAAATAGTCAGCGGGCCCGAAGCACCCGGATTGAAGATCACGTCACTTGAACGGCTGAACCAGTTTCCATCGGATACCGACCGTCCGTCGTGGCATTTACCTGACGTCAAGCCGGGAGATCCGGTTTCGCCGAAGGCAAGGCCGTTGCCCGTGATGTCTCGCAGCCCGCCAAGGCATTGACAGTCATAGTAGGCACCCGGCAATGGAATGGGAGGAGGTGTCGAAGTCGGAGTTGGATACGGGATTGGTGTCGATGTGGGCGTCGGGGATGTAGTAGGGAATGGCGTCGAAGTTGGGACGGGTGTCGGAGAAGGCGTTGGAGGCGCCGACGTTGGGATCGGCGTGTGCGTAGGTGTTGGTTCAGGGGGCATCGTGTCCGGATTCTTTTAGATTGCGATTTCAATGCGGAATCATCTTGAGAATAGAGATCTCAAGATTTTGTGAAAAATCCGATCGGGAACCCCCCAAAATCGAGTTCCACGCTCAGGCGCGCGGAGAGGGCGCGGAGAGGGCGCGGAGAGGGCGGCTCAACACTATACAGGATACGCGCATGATCTTTTTTTACCGATTTGCGAGCATACTTGCAAGAAAAAATGCAGAAAACTATGTGACGCTTTGGTCAGACGAAGCCGTTGTCCAGGTTACCGTCGTCGAGCCGCACAATGCCGTACCGTTCTACTCTGCGGGCCGTGGTGAATGACCCAGCCAGATAAGCCTTGCCGACTCCGAAAGGGACGACAGAAGAGACAGGCTTGTTCGCCGCATGAACGGACCTCCGATCAATCCCCATATCCACATCCGCCGACGTATGGGCCGGTGTGGACGGCGGACGGCAGAAGCCCGAGGAGAACGCCTGCGGGGAAGCTGATGGGCCGGGCTTTCATCGGGTAACGGGAAGACATGGGGAAGAACGACGATGTTGGGGCGGGTCGGAATCTGGTCCGAGGACTCGACAATCGTCTCGCCTTCATTTCCGTAACTTTACAGCTTGCACGGCTTTTCCTGCGAAATACGCAGAATGAGGCATTGACCGACGGCGGAATGCCGACATCGGGGACATGGATTACCCTCGTGGGTTTTGGTCTTGAAGCTCCGCGATAGCCGTTTGGGATGGTCGCGGAAGAGATCGTGGATGATGTGATTGGCGTCCACTGCCCCAGGCAAAAGGCGGGCGCGGTTGAAACGCTACGGGTTCTCGCGTTGGAGTGGCGGAGGCGGGGGCGTAGATTCGTGCGTCAGACATTTCAGAATGAGCGAACGCTCCTCCAATTACCTCTTGAAGCGGTCGAGCAGTTCCAGTTCGAGGCGGGCATTCCGCTGGAAGAGGATGGACTCGCGCGTCGTGCGGGAGCGGTCGTGCGCCCCATATTCGACATCGGTGCTCACGAGCATGGGCTGCACCTCGAGACGGGTGATGCGGAAGACCGGCTCGACTTTTGAGCGGAAAAAGCAATGCAGCGGCACGTCCGTGTGGCTCGCGTTCCAGAGGATCTGGGCCGGGGGGAAGCCGTCGATCGCCCCGAGCGCACCGAGGATCTCCCGGACACTCGGGATCCCATACTTTGAAGCGAGGCGACGCGCCGCCGCGAAATTGCGCAGGCGCTCGAGATAGGATGACTTCGGGTTTTTCTTCTCCTCGACCATCTCCGCGATGAGACTGCGGGCGTGCAGCGCGAGCGAGGCATGGAG
>JBDNIL010000058.1:0-3934 GCA_041688355.1 Verrucomicrobiales bacterium
CACGGTCCCGGGGATATCGAAAAAACCACCGAGGTGACCAAAGAGGCACTGAAAATAGCACTGGCGTGACGATTTGATCGCGGCGAACCTGACCCCGCCTGTTTTTGAAGGAAAAAAGCGGTGAAGAGGCAGGCATCTGCAATCAGCACCCTTGATGCGGTTCGAACAATCGAACTGGAACCAGGCGAGACAAAACCCAATTTGAAGTCCGTAGAATGAGTGACGAGGACAAACCCCTGGAATTTTCCGCCCGTGACCTGATGCCCGACTGGGCGCAGGATTCGAAATCGACCCCTGACAAGACTTTCGCCAAGCGCTTCGAGCACGAAGAAGGCGAAAGAGATCGCCGTGGCGGCGGTGGCGGTGGGAGTCGTGATGATCGCCGTGGCGGAGGCGGCGGTGGCTTCGCCGGACGCGGCGGTCAGGGTGGCGGTGAGCGCCGATCCGGCGGTGGTGGGGGCTTCAGCGGTGGTGGTGGCGGAGCCGGACGTGATGAGCGCCGCGGGCCTCGTCCCGAAGGCCAGGGATCCGATCGTGGCGGTGATCGCCGCAGCGGAGGTGGTGATCGTCGTGGTGGCGATCGCGGCGGAGATCGTCGCGGCGGCGGAGACCGTGACTTCCGCGACAGACCGCGGGAAGACATGCCCGCTGAGGGCATCACGGCGGCGATTGAACCTTCCAAGCCCGCGATCGAGGGACTCACCAAACATATCAAAGAGACGCTGCGCGCTTTCCCGATGGCGGATCTGGCGAAGATGATCCTGAACGGTCGCGAGCGCTACCAGGTACGCTTTACGGGGCAGGATGCCCAGCGACTCTACCGCTGCCCGGCCGACGGATCGGTCTGGCTTAGCCGTGAAGAGGCGGTCTCGCACCTCCTCAACAGCTCCGCGATTGAGAATTTTTACGTCACCGAAGACGTCGAAGTGGACGCCCCGACGGGCAACTTCAGCGTCGTGGCGGTGTGCGGGCTCAGCGGCACCATCCTCGGTCCGCCGAACCATCACGAATACCAGCGCAACATCGCGCGTCTCCATCAGGAGCGATTTTCCAACATGTCGCTCGAGCGCTACAAGTCCCGCATCCAGATGGAGAGCGGGGAAGAGGCGATCGAGCGCTGGAAAGAGCAGGTCAGTCGGGCACGCCACTACCGTCTCAAGTCCGACGTCGTTGTCCCCGAAGTGAAGGCCCCTGCCGCAGAGGCGGCCCCTGCCGAAAGTGTCGTCGAAGAGACCCCGGCCGAGGTGAGCGAAGAAAGTGCCGAAGTCGCCGAAGTCGCCGAAGTCGCCGAAGTCGCCGAAGTCGCTGAAGCGAGCGACGAAGCACCAGCCGGGATCGAGTCAGAGACCGCCGCCGAAGTCGTGGTCGAAGGAGAGATGATCGACGCCGATGTAGCAGCTGAAGAGATCCTCGCAGAAGAAATCGACAGCGCCGCCGCCGAGGAAGAAGCGCCGGGCGACGAGGCCCCAGCCGAGCCGGCACCCAAAGCCGAAGGGCTCGTTCTCAAATCGGTCGAGGAGTTGGCCCGTCATTTCCGTCAGCACTACGCCGAAAAAGCGGTGCGTGAGGTCAAGGAAGCGATCATGCCCGGTGACATCCCCGGCCGCATGCTCTCTCCCGGCCTCCTCGCCCATCTCAAACAGGAGGGCGAACGCCTCCGCCGCGGGTTCCCGCTGCCGCTCATCCAGACGCTCTGCCGCGATCTTGAGAAAAAAGGGCTCAAGTTCTTCAAGCGAGGAAAAAAATCGCTCCACGTCTCGGCGGTTCGTCCCAAGGAGCTCGATCCGGCGGTGACCCTGACGGCACAGATCCAGCAGATCGTCGATTTTGTCATCGCGACCCCGCGAACCACGGTTGCGGCGATGCTCGAAGCGCTCGTGCCCGATTTCAAAACCCCCGCGAAAGCCGAGGGCGAAGCGGCACCGGAAGTGCTCGAGTTGTCAGACGGCGCGAAGACCGCGCTCAAGAATTTGCGCTGGCTCACCTCGGAGGGCTACGTGCTGGAGTTCCCCGACACCGGTCTCGCGATCGGTCGCCTTCCGCAGCCCCCCGGCGCGGGAAAGGCCGCTCCAGCGAAAAAGAAGGAAACCCCCGGGAAGAAAAAGGCCACCACCGAGGCCACCACCGAGGCTGCGGCCGTTACTGCCGAGGTCGCCACCGAGGCTCCGGCTCCAGCAGGGGCTCCGGCTGAGGCTCCGGCTGAGGCTCCAGCAGAGGCTCCAGCAGAGGCTCCAGCAGAGGCTCCAGCAGAGGGGCCAGCAGAGGCTCCCGATGAGACTCCAGCAGAGGCTCCCGATGAGGGTGCGGATGAGGCTCCCGATGAGGCTGCGACCGTCACTGCCGAGGTCGCCACCGAGGCTCCGGCTGAGGGTGCGGCTGAGGCCCCGGCTGAGGCCCCGGCTGAGGCCCCGGCTGAGGGTGCGGCACCCGCACCCACTCCGGCTGAAGAGGCTATCGAAACGACGGATCCCCTCGTCGCCCTCGATGCGCCCGACGAAGATCCTAACGACATTGACGATCTTCCCGAGAAAGTGAATCCCGTCGAGACTTTCTGATCAGTTTTTTTTCCCGGGGAAGACCGTCCGGACGGCCCATGAGAGCACCACGGAGAGACCGTCGATGTAGGCGGTACTCGCCGCGCCCATGACCCGCTCGACGCCGACCCGCTCATCGAGATTTTTAAAAACGCGCATCCCTTCGAGCTCCTTACGGGCCCGCGAGCCGGCGTCGAGTTCGGTCGGGACGGTGAGCACATTCCAGAAGGCGATCGCCGACCAGGCGAGGAGGACGATGGGAAAAATCGTCTTGGTGAGCCCGATGGCGAGGGTGAGCGCCCCGATCACAAAGAGCGGCAGGCTCAGGTAGACCGTCCAGCGGATCACCGAGGTGCGCCAGAGGAGCGGGCGGTGGCCTTCGAAATGCTGGATCGCTTTTCCCGCCTGTTGGGCCGCCATGGCGAGAGCACTGAAGGTCGAGCCCGCGAAATGCTGCGGCGCGAGCGTGATCTGGCGATTCTCGGGGTGGTAAAAATCGTCGAAGAGCCCCCGGCCGCGCTTCACCGTGACGCCCTCGATGCCCCGGTAGCGCATCATGCCCTCGGCGAGGCGGGCCCCCGTGAGACCCGAGGCGATGAGGTTGCCGGACTCCTGACCGTAGATCTTCAGATACCGGCTGCGGCCCCACATGGTGAGCGCGAGCGCGATCATGAATACGATGAGGAAGATCTGCATATCGCGGAAACTCGCACGGGCAACGGCGAGTAGCAACGGCGAGCCTGCGTCGGCCCGGCCTACTTGCTCAGCGGAATGGGTTCGGGCCTGCCGAAGACTTCGAGCTGCCAGATTTCGTAAATCCAGACCTCGCTGCCCGCAGGCTTTTCCCCTTTCACCCGGATAGTCCCCTTCCCGGCGGGGCCCGACACGGGGATGGTGAAATCCACTTCGCCCCTCCCGTTTGAGATACTGATGTTGCCTGTTGAACTTTTGCCCGGTTCCTCAATCGCACTCATTACGAAAGGGTGCCCATTTTCCGGGGGGCTGGCAATGAAATTTTTGGAACGCTCGGGCATCCCAAATTGAGCCAAAATAAAAATTCTTAGGACCAGGTTAATTCCTTGAAATTTTGTCGACCTCATGTGCAAGCTAGAGGCTTTTCTGGGTCTCCATGTCGTCACTTACATGGTGATGTCCAACCACTTCCACCTCCTCGTCGAAGAACCTGATTGGGACGAGCTGCCCGCTTTGGATCGCGAAACCCTTCTGCAACGCCTCGGCTATCTCTACGACCGCTCCACCGTCGATACGGTGCGCGACGAGCTCAATCGCGCCGCAGCCAGGGGCGATTTCCAATAGGAGCAACAAATCATCGAGCGCTACCAGCGACGCATGCTGGATATCTCCATTTTCATGAAAGAGCTGAAACAGGGAGATGAAAG
>JBDNIL010000406.1:0-3628 GCA_041688355.1 Verrucomicrobiales bacterium
AATCAGTGGGTCGGAATGGCGCACGAGAGGTGCAGCGGGAAGGCGAGAGGATGCAGATGCGGGAAAATGGGGGTTTGACGTGCAGCCCCGTTATTATTAGCCTGTCCCTGTGAATTCTGTGAATTTTGTCTTCGCTCCGGCTACCCGCTCAGCGTGTTGTGCGAGACTTGTTTTCGTTCTTCATTACGGAAGGGGATCACACGAAGCCGCAAAGCCACAAAGGAGACGGGGAAGAGAACCAAGGAAGGGGGCTTGCCAAGCCCCTGCGGAGCCGGAGAAGCGGGGCTTAGGCAAGCCCCGTTCCTTGAGCGCGTGCCGAGAACGGTCTTCCTGAGCGGAGCGATATCGGCCTTTCCTCCGGGCCGGGGCGGCTTATATTGGGGCTTATTTCCCATGCCCGATCTCCCTGATGCTCCCGAAGCCCCTGAAGAGGGATGGTTCTGCGTGCGCTCCAAGCCCAAGAGCGAGCACATCGCCGCGCGTAATTTGCAGCAGTTCGCCCATCTCGACGAGGTCTTCTGTCCGAGGATCCGTTTTGAAAAGGCGACCCTGCGGGGGCGGGTCTGGTACATTGAGGCGCTTTTTCCGGGCTATTTTTTCGCCCGCTTCGACCTCGCCACCGATCTGCGTGCGGTCAATGCCGCGCCGGGCGTCAGTGGGGTGCTCCATTTTGCCGACTTTTATCCGCAGATCAGCGACGCCTACATCCGCGACCTGCGCGAGGAGTTCCCCGAGGAGTCCAATGCCATCCGCGTGATCGAGCAGGCCCTCGCTCCCGGCGATGAGATCACGATTACGGAAGGGGCTATGAAAGGCCTCAAGACCATCGTGACCCGGCTCGTCGGTGGAGGGGACCGCATCGCCGTGCTCCTCGACTGGCTCGGTCAGGAACGCGAGGCCGAGGTCTCGATGCGGGCGGTAATGCGCCCGGGCGATATTCGACAGGAAATCCGGCGGCGGTGAAAGAGCGCAGAGGCGGCGGGGCGGCTACGTCATCCTATATGCGATCCTTTGCGATCCTTTGCGATCCTTTGCGATCCTTTGCGATCCCTTCGGAGAGGTCTTCGACCTCGACGAGGGATCCGCTGAACTGGCGTCCTGTCGTGAGGCTCGATTTCATCAGCGAGGCAGGTTGAGGATGGCGTCGGCGAAGGCTTGGCCGATGAGTGCTAAGGTTTTGGCGCAGCCGAGGTAGTGGTAGCCCTGGTTCGAGGCGCCGCGCTCCCAGAGGGTCTTTTCCGCCGGAGTGATCAGTGTTACCTCGAACTCTTCGAGATGCTCGCGTTTCTCAGGCTCGGTCATGTGCCCGTCGGCGTTGGCGTGGTCCTTGTGTTTCGAGTTCAGATAGAAACCCATCTGTCTAACCTGGTTCTTTTTCCCGGCAATGGCGCCGAGTTCCTCCGACCAAAAGGGTGCGGTCGCTACGGCGATGACCTTGCCTTTGAACTCCGGCAGGGACGCGGGTGCAGCCATCGCTTCGCGGAATGCGAGGGTGTTCTCGTTCGCCTTTTCCCCGTCCACGCCGAGCACTCCGATGACGAAGGGCATCTCCGGCACGTTCAGATCCTTGCGGACGTCCCGGATGAAGTCCGCCATCGACGTGCTGTAGTTCGCGTAGCGGTTCCCCTGCTCCCCCTTGGGCAGTTGAGGGTAGCCGTTCCGATCCACGAGATCGTTGAAGCCCTGGAACCAGACGAATCCGGCGATATCATAACCTTGCGCCGCATCGTAGTCGGGACAGACCCGTTTCGGATCGGCGAGGACGTTTTTGACATGTTCGATCATGAGCCGGTAGTAGTGTCCTGCGTCCGCCTCCGGGTTGCGGTCCTTCGCGATGTCTTCGGGAGTGCGCGGATAGCCCCCGGCACTCGGAGGGCGGTAGTCGTAATAGAGGGACTTGCCTCCCCACGCGGTTTTTATAAGGAGGACGGGTTCGTCGAAGGCCGCGTCCATGGTGATGCCGAAGGTGAACTCGGGACCGATCTTGCCGTTGCCTTCCGCCGGATTCGGCCGCGATCCGTAACCGGTCGTGAGGGGGCCGTTCCCTTCGCCATTCTTCCCGCCCATGCCGGTAAAGTAGGAAATCCAGACGCCGTCGCAGACGTGAGGTGTGCCGTCGGCGTTGCGCATTTTTTTCAAGAGGGGAGCCGTGGCCGGGTCGTCGCCGAGGTAGTCGAAGGTCTCGATCTTCGCGTGACCCTCCATGTTCGACTGCCCGGCGAGGATGAAGACCTTCATCGGCTTGGCGGAGGCGGAGGCCAACGAGCCGAGGGTGAGGAAGAGGATGAAGCTGATGGGTTTCATGGTTTGGCTTGGAAAGGCAGTGAGATTCAAGTCTTACGGTGGATGCCTACTTTTAGAAAATTCCTTTTTTCAATCCTTGCCCTCCCTTCCCGCCAAAGGCCACGGTCCGTGGGCCGCGGGCCAGAGTCGGGGCGGGACAGTCTTCCCGAATCGCGACCATGATCAGACCTCAGGAACAAGGTAGACTTCGAGCCAGACGATGGTTTGCGCGGTTTCGAGGGACAAAAACACCTCGATCAGGTTGTAGCCCCGTTGCAGTGCCGAGAGGGGTGCGTCAAACTGCAGGACCCGTTTGACCGCAGTGGCAGCATTCGAGGCACGTCCGGATCTGGCTGTGGGGAAACGAGTCAGGTCGCTACAATCCGCCAGCGGGGTGCACTCCACCGAATTCATGCGGGCGGCAAGCTTCACCTCGTCCACACCGGGATTCTCTGCCAGTCCGACCCGCACGATGACATTTCCCCTGGAAAGAATCGGACCGGTGTGGATACGGAATTGTGCCGGATTCAGTGGGTTGTTGAGGATCGCCGGCAGACTCGTCGTTTTCGGCACACCGGGAGGCACAATGTCGTGAAAGGTCAGGATATGGCGGCGGGGCTTTTGAATCACGGTCTCCATTCGGCCCGCTTCATGGTAGATGTTACTCTGAATGCTTTTGCTGCCCGGTGTGGAGAAATGATTGAAGAGGTAGATTCGGTCCGCTCCCCGATCGAGCATGGATGCGGTGAATCCACGCATCGTCTCCGGACCGTTCGCAATCCATTCGCCGGGCATCCGGCAGCCCCGTATATTGCCTTCCATCCCCGCGGCGAGGACAACTTCGGCGGCCTCCGGCCCCAGTAACTCTCGCCACTGTTCTATCGGTATATCAAAGTCAGCCGTCTCCCAGAAAGGTGTCGGTATGAGAAGGTCGATCAATCCGGACCGCGCCAGGGCTACGCCATCCAGGCCCATGCCGCGCGCGTATTCCGGCACGGCCGGCACCCGTATCGCCAACTTGATCGGATGACCTCTGCGGAGCGCCCAATCAGTGGTCAGTTGGCGAACCTCGCGAACAAAATCCATCAGGATCAGAGCGCCCTGTTTTTCATGACCGGGCTTGAAGTGATAGGAAGAGCGCATGAAGTCCAACTCCAGGCCATCGGCATCATATCGCTCGAGCAATTCACGGATCAAAGCCATATTGTAGTCGCGAACTTCTTTTATCGAGTAGTCCAGTGCCTGATCACTGTAGCCTCGCTTTGAGCCGGGAACCCGCCGGTAGTCGGGATGCTCCTTCCAGAAGCTGCCGTGAGTATAGAAGTCGGGGTCGTCCGTGTTGTGG
>JBDNIL010000407.1:0-17856 GCA_041688355.1 Verrucomicrobiales bacterium
TACAACGGGCTCGTCTACAAACGCAACCGGGTGCGCAACGCCTACAGCAGCATCGATGTGACCCTGCGGAAACGCTTCGACCTTATCCCCGTCCTCGTTGAGGCGGTGAAGGGTTTCGCAAAACACGAAGAAGAGACCTTCACCAGGCTCATCGAAGCGCGGCAACGCATCGACCGTGGCGACCTGAGCCAGTCCGAGCGATTCCGGATCGAGAGTCAGATCGGTCCCGGGATGCAGCGGCTCATGGCCGTGGCCGAGGACTATCCCGAGTTGAGATCGAGCACCCACTTTCTCAACCTGCAGCGGAATCTTACCGAGATCGAAGAGCAGATCTCCGCCGCACGCCGCGCCTACAATGCCGCCGTTTTCGAGATCAACAATGCCGTCGAGAGCTTTCCCTCGAACCTCGTCGCGGGGGCCTTCGGATTCCAACCGCACGATTTCTTCGAAGCCGCCGACGGAGCCCGGGAGAGCGCGGGAGTGAATCTTTGAGATCGATCCGGGACATCCTCGACGAGCTCACTCCCGAGCTCGAGCGGCTCGAGCCGACGCGCCTCGACTACCTGAAAAAATCGCGTCTCTACCTCACGATCCTCTTTCTTCCGCTCCTCGGCCTGCTCGCCGCCGCCTTCCTCTCGCCCTACCCCATCCCGCTTTTCGTCGTGGCGGTGCTCTGGTTCATTGGCGGGATGATCCTCTATCATTATCGCGCAGGCTCGCTCGGCTCGCGCTACCTCCATGCCTACAAATCGTCGGTGATCCCGCGGCTCCTCACCCTGATCGACCCGGGGCTCCGGTACGATCCCGCAGACGGCATCGCCCCCGATACCTTTATCGGGACCGAGCTTTACACCACCTCACCCGACCGCTACAGCACCGAGGATCTCATCCACGGCACCTTTGGAAAGACCGATCTCCGGCTCGCCGAGATCGACGCCGAGGAGAAACATACCACGACCGACAGTGAGGGACGCACCGAGACCTCCTACGTGACGATTTTCAAGGGGCTCCTTTTCATCGCCGACTTCAACAAACACTTCCAGGGCCGCACCTTTGTCTTTCCCGACTTTGCCGAGAGCACCTTCGGGAACTTCGGACGGATGTTTCAAAAATGGAGCGGCCGCCGCGATACCAGCCTCATCAGGCTCGAGGACCCGGAATTCGAAAATGCCTTCGCGGTCTACTCCACCGACGAGATCGAAGCCCGCTATATTCTGAGCACCGCCCTGATGCGGCGGCTCCTCCATCTCCGCGAACGCTTCGGCAAAGACGTCCGCATCGGGTTCAAAGAATCGAGCATCGTTCTCGCCGTCCCGCACCGGGAAAGCTTCCTCGAGCCATCCGCCAGGGTCTCGGCCTTCGAGACGGGTCAGATTGAAAAGATGCTCACCGAGCTGCAGTATTTCCTCGAACTGATCGAGGAGCTCGACTTGAACACCCGCATCTGGACGAAGGCCTGACGCCGTGCCTCACTGGTCGAGGCGATAGATCAGGACGCGGCGGTCCTGCTTGAGGAGGGAATCAGCGCGCCGCCGCCGGCATCGGCCTGGTTGTGCAGATTTGACAGGGTCAGGTAGCGGAAGAAAGCCCGTTGGGTCTCCGACGCTGCGTTGAGGAGGGCCCGGCGCGGCCCGAGTTCGCATATTTCGGATAGAAAAGAATCGCCATTGCAATTGATTCGAGTTACGATTTCCCATGCCTACGGTCCTTCGAATCGGCCCGTTTCGATTTCACTTTTATTCCGATGAGGGTAACGAACCACCTCACATCCACCTCCGGACACCCGACGGCGAATACAATTCTGGCTTGAGCCCGACATCCTCCTTGCCAACAACAAAGGAGTCCGACCGCACGATCTCCGTGAAATCGAAGGACTGGTTTTTATCCACCGTCTTGTCCTAACTAACGCCTACAATGACCGCCATTCTCGCTGATATTCCGCTCGCAACCGAACCTGCCGCGATCCGCGCCTGGTCTGAAGGCCGGATCGTTCATATTGAACTGCATGATGGGAGGTTCGTCGGATTTCCCGCCGACCGATTTAAGCGCCTTGCCGCTGCTACCGATGCGCAACTCAAGGAAGTAGCGGTCGAAGTGAATGGATACGCTCTGCGCTGGGACAATCTCGACGAAGACATCACTGTTCCGGGAATCGTCGAAGGACGCTTTCAGCTTCCTCTGCCGTGAACCTCTCTCCACTTCACAAAAAAATCCCCCACCCCTCTCACCGGCCCGGCAGAAACGGTCCGGCGAGATTCACTGCCCAGTAAAAACCTCCGGCGGGAATGGGATCGTCCTCTTTCACCTCGGTCTTGTCGCGGAGCGCGACGAGCCATTGGCGCTGGGTGGCGGCATGACCTCAATTTTCGCCGTCCCCCTCCCGCCCCCCGCAAGTCATTTCTGGGAATATCCCTCATTTACCCGACCCGCCGAATCGACCGGATAAGTTGCCCTTTGGCCCATGGTTGCCTTTACACGGGGGGCTAGCTCTCTAAGGTGCACCGATGCCCGCCAGGACCAGATGGGTGGTGACCCCGCCACCGGACCCCGACCTCGTTCGCGAATACGCGAGCGCCTTCGGTCTTGCGCCCGTGGTCGTCTCCCTGGCGCTCCAGCGGGGGCATCTCAGCCAGGAGCAATTGGAGCAATTCCTCCATCCGCGGCTCAAGGACCTCGGCGACCCCTTTTCCCTCCCCGGCGTGGCCTCGGCCGTGCAGCGCATCCTCGAGGCGGTCGATAGCAAGCAGTCCGTCGTCCTCTACGGGGACTACGATGTCGACGGCGTCAGCTCGATCACCCTGCTCTATGCGGTCCTGCGCGCCTTCGGGCTCGAGTCGCGCCCGTTTCTCCCGACCCGGCTCGAGGAAGGTTACGGACTCAGCGTGAAGGGCATAGAAAACAGCTTCGAAGGCGATCCGCCCGATCTCCTCATCGCCGCCGACTGCGGAACGAACTCGCGGGCCGAGGCGCTCCTCCTCCGCGAGATGGGCATCGACCTCATCATCCTCGATCACCACGAGCCCTCGCCCGACGGCGTCGCGGACTGTGTCGCCCTCGTCAATCCGAAGCTCGGCGATGATTACCACTACCTCTGCACGGCGGGCGTGGTTTTTAAAATCATGCACGCGCTGATGAAGACGAGGCCGCTCACGGACTTCGATCTCAAGAGCTACCTCGACATCGTCGCCCTCGGCACGATCGCCGACATCGTCCCGCTCGAGGGGGAAAATCGCCTTTTCGCCCGCCGTGGCCTCGCCCAGCTCGACCGCACGATCCATCCCGGGCTCATCGCCCTGAAATCCGTCGCCGGGGTGACTTCGCCGGCCCGCACGCACGATGTCGGCTTTAAACTCGGGCCTCGCCTCAATGCCTCGGGCCGACTCGATACCGCCGTCGCCTCTCTCAATTTGCTGCTCTGTCAGGATCCGAAAGAGGCCCGCGTCCTCGCCGAAGCCCTCGACCAACAGAACCGCGAACGGCAGGAGCTCGAGCTCGCCACGCGCGAGGAGGCCGAGCGCATCATCCACGACCTCCCCGCCGCGCAGCGCAGCCATGCCATCGTCGTGGGCTCGCGCGGCTGGCACCCCGGTGTCGTCGGGATCGTCGCCTCGCGCATTTCAAAACAATATCACCGCCCCACCTTTGTCATCGGGATCGATGAGAACGGACTCGGCAAAGGGAGCGGACGCAGTATCCCCGGCATCTCCCTCGTGCAGGCGCTCGACTCGTGCCGCGAGCTCATCGTCGCCGGCGGCGGACACGAGATGGCCGCCGGAGTGAGTGTGCGTGAGGAAAATCTCGACGCCTTCCGCGAAGCCCTCATCCGCAGTGTCGTGGATCAGGCCGAGGCCGATACTCTCGTCCCCAAGCTCCACATCGACACGACGATACGGCTCAGCGAGCTGAGCCTCGATCTCCTCGACAGCTACGAACTGCTGCGCCCCTTTGGCCAGGCGAATCCCCAGCCGCTCTTCATGGCCACGGGAGTCGGCCTCGCCGGGGAGCCCAAGGTCATCAAGGAACGTCACCTCAAGTTCCGCTTCGAGCAGGACGGCACCACGCAGGAGGGCATCTTTTTCAACGCCGCCGAGATCGAGCTGCCCCGACCTCCCTGGGACATCGCCTTCACGATCGACAAGAACGAATTCCGCGGCCGCGCCAGCGTGAACCTCGTGTTGTCGGCGATTCGGAAGGCGGAGTAAGTCTTGGCTCCTCCTATCCTGCCGGGAGTATCGGCATATCAACGTTTAAGAGATGGCAGCCGAAGCCTTGCCATCCTCCTCTTGTTCGCATTTCTGCCTCCTCTCGCGCTCCTGAAGTGCCCGGACCATCGCAAGCACGTCGAAGTTGTCCTTGCCAGCAAGAGCGGTTTTTACGCGACGCAGTTCAGTGATGACCGGGTCAGCATCGAGGATTGATGGGTCAGTGGTCTTCATTGTATTGGAGGAGTTCGTCTTGTCCCACCAAAGTCGCGTGCTTGCTTGTCGGGATGCTTGGAGCAAATTTAGCGAGGTGCGGGCAACATAGTAGCTCGGGATTGTTGTTTCGATGTAGGCGCGTGGCATTGGAGGTTATTTCATTTGCGAACACTGCAATATCCCACCGTCCCCGACAACCATTATCAACGACTATCGCCAACCACCCTCTCTACCACCACCCTCCTTCTCCTCACTTCATCGACATCATTTTCCCCGCCAGCGCAAGCGTCTCGGGACTGACTCCGCCGAGCATGCGGGCGAGTTCATTGACCCTATCCTGCCCGCTCACCGGCTCGAGCCGGGAATTCGTGGTGGAGTTCTCCACCTCTTTCGTTACGAGATAATGCCGATGCGCGAGCGCCGCCACCTGCGGCATGTGGGTGATCGCGACGACTTGATGCCGGTCACCGAGGAAGGCCATCTTGCGTCCGACGGCCCCGGCGATCTCGCCCCCGACATTCGCGTCGATCTCGTCGAAGACCATCAGTGGGATCTGATCCTGATCGGCGAGGGCGCTCTTCACCGCGAGCATGACCCGCGACATTTCCCCGCTCGAGGCGATGACGCGGAGCGGCTTGAGCGGCTCCCCGGGATTCGGACCGAAGAGGAAATCAATGCCCTCCAGTCCGCGTGAAGCGGGGTCGGCGAGCGGCTCAATCTCGATTTCAAAAATCGACTGGTTGAAGCCGAGATCGTCGAGGTGCGAGGCGATCTCCTTCGCCAGCGCCGGAGCCGCCTTTTTACGTTTCGCCGAGAGCACCTTGCCCGCTTTTGCCACCGCCGCCGAGGTCGTCTCGATCGCGGCGGTGAGGCGCAGCAGCTCGCTTTCACGACTATCGACGCTGTCGAGCCGCTGACGGGCGCGGGCTTCGTAGGCGACCACGTCTTCCACGGTCTGACCGTATTTCCGCTTCAGCGTCTCGATCTCGTCGATGCGGCGTTCGATGAGGGAGAGTTCCGAGGGATCGATCTCGAGTTCTTCGGTGTACTCGCGGAGACTGCTCCCGAGCTCCTCTATCTCGACCCGGGCCGAGTCGAAGCCCGCGACCCGATCCACGATGGCGGGATCAAAGCGCTCCAGCTCGCGGATGCAGCGCTGCGCATTGCCGAGGTTCGCCGAGGCGGCATTCAACAAATCGACGGCCTGGTTCGCGTTTTCGACGAGGCGGCTGCTATTCTGCGACTGGCGGTAGCGCTGCTCCAGCTCGGCCGCCTCGGCCGGATTGAGCGCGGCGGCGGCGATCTCCTCGACCTGAAAACGGAGCAGCTCGATCTCCTGATCACTGACCTGACGCTGACTGCGGAAGTCCTCGAGCGCCCCGCGCGCCGCCACGAGGATCGCATAGGCGTCGCGGTAGGTCTGACGCTCGGGCCCGGCGTGGGCATAGGCATCGAGCATGGAGAGCTGGCGATCCTGCGAGAGGAGCGACTGATGCTCGTGCGGACCGTGCAGGTCGACGAGATAGCCGCCGAGCGACTTCAGGACCGAGAGAGTGCAGGGCGAGCAGTTCACGAACTGCTTGTTGCCGCTGCCGAAACTCCTTTTCACGACCAGCACATTTCCTTCGCAGGGCTCCAGCCCGCTGCTCTCGAGGAGCGCATTGACCTGATCGAGATTCGAAGTCAGCTCGAAGATCGCCTCGACCGAGCAGAGACTCTCGCCCGTGCGAATGAGATCGTGATTGGCCCGCTCGCCGAGGATGAGCTTGAGGGCCCCGACGATCATCGATTTGCCCGCGCCGGTCTGGCCGGTCACACCGATGAGGCCTGAGCCGAGTTCCCAGGTAAGATCATCGACGAGAGCGAGGTTCTTGATTTTTAAAACCGAGAGCATTACGGAAGGGGGGCGACGTTCCGGAGTATGGAGCAGACCGCCACGGCTTGCAATGGAGACAAGAACGGAAATCACCTTCCTCGGCACAGGGACCTCGATCGGAGTCCCCGTGATCGGCTGTGACTGCGCGGTCTGCCTCTCGGACGACCCGAAGAACAAGCGCCTGCGCTCCTCCATCCACGTCACCACGCCCGAAGTCAGCCTGATCGTCGATACCGGACCCGACTTCCGCCAGCAATGCCTGCGCGAAGGGATCCGCCATCTCGACGCCGTCCTCTTCACCCACGCCCACAGCGACCACATCATGGGATTCGACGACCTGCGTCGCTTCACCGTCTGGGACGAGGAAGAACTCGAGATCTATGCCACCGAGGAGTGCCTCGAGCGCCTCCACGCCGCCTTCAGCTACGTCTTCGACGGGGAGAATCGCTACCGCGGTTACCTCAAGATCGCCCCGCACCGCATTCACGGGCCCTTTCAAGTCGGTGACCTCACGATCACCCCGCTGCCGGTGACTCATGGAAAAGTCGAGACGATAGGGTTTCTCTTCTGCAGGGGCGCGGCGCGGCTCTTTGCCTACATCCCCGATGCGAAAGTCCTCAGCGACGAGGCGAAGGACCTCATTCGCGGGATTGATCTGCTCATTCTCGACGGGCTCCAGCCCGAGGCTCACTGGACCCATCTCTCCATCGGCGAAGCGGTCGCGCTCGCAGAAGAGCTCGATATCGGCCGCACCTGGCTGACCCATTTTTCCTGCCGCGTCGATTACACGATCCTCGGTCCGACCCTGCCCGCGAACGTCTCCCTCGCCTGGGACGGCCTGCGGCTGCGGTGCTGATTCCCGCTCAGACTCGTTCCTGCCAGCGATAGGCGGCGCGGGAGTTCCTTGCGGAAAACTTGTCGGAGATGTCGGCGCCTTTTTCGTCGAAATAGGCTTCGACGATCCCGACGACGGTGCCGTAAGGCGCTCCGCGATCTGAGACGGGCCAGTTGCTGCCGTAAATGAGCCGATCAGGCCCGAAGGCATTCCAGATCGGATCGATCACGGGCCGATAGTAGTCCGGATCCACAGGAGCCGATCCGGGCACGCCTTTGACGGCCTCGACGAGGGCGGAGATCTTGATGAAGACGTTTTTCTGCGCCGCCGCCGCAGTGATGCCCGAGGTCCAGACGCCGGGGAGCGGTTGCGCAGCGTCACCCGGATTGCCGCAATGATTGATGATGATCGTGAGCTCGGGGTGCTTTTTCGCGAGGCCTGCGGCGATGCCGGGCGTAGCGGGGCCGCCGTTGATGTCGAGGACGAGCCCAGCCCCGACGAGGAGTTTTAATCCGGCATCGTAGGCGGCTTCATTCCCGGGCTCGGCGGCGCGCGCCGAGCTGATGCGGATGCCGCGGTAGAGAGGATTGGCGGCAAAACGTTTCACCTTCCCGGCAAAGTCGGGCGCGGCGGGATCGAGGTTTCCGATGATCCCGAGGAGCCGTTTGTCCTTCGCGGCAAGGTCGAGGAGGAACTGGTTGTCCTCGACCCACGGACTGGCCTCGACGACGATGGTGTCGGTGATCCGGTAGGGACGCGCCACCTCCATCCAGTCATCGGGGAGGACACGGCGATAAAGGGGCGTGCCCTTCCCCGGCCACGGCACACCCTCGGGCCGGGTGGGGTCGTAAAAATGGGTGTGGCAG
Source organism: Verrucomicrobiales bacterium (assembly GCA_041688355.1). Taxonomy (GTDB): domain Bacteria; phylum Verrucomicrobiota; class Verrucomicrobiia; order Verrucomicrobiales; family DEV007; genus Arctic95D-9. The sequence goes on from JBDNIL010000407.1 coordinate 7,996, forward strand.
TCGATCTTACGTTGCACCGGGGTGGCAGCAGGCAGAGCGGGCGCCGCCGCGAGGGCGGCCGTGGTGAGCGCGGATTGACGGAGAAAGGCGCGACGATTGGTCATGGCTTGCGGGGGGATAGGGGGATTCGGGACTCGTGGCGTATTGCCCGGCAGTCGCGTGATCTTCGATTCTGCGGTGAGCGCAACAGTCGCACAAAAATCGCGGCAAAGCGAAGATCGCCCGCCGAAGGCAGTCCAACGGGGCTAGCCGCGCGACAGGAGGGTCGCGCCTCCTTGTTCCTGCCCCATGACTCGTGCCCCCTGACTCTTTAACCCTGTTGCCCCGACGACCTAACCCTGTTAGGCTCACGGCCCTTCCTCGATTCCATTTCCTCCCCGCCATGTCCCTTGTTCTCAATTTCCGAAATGCCCGTCTCTCCGCGATGTCCCTGGCGAAAGTGGGGAATCCGGTGCGCAATGAACCACTCCGGACTTCGCAGTCACTCTGCCGTTTCAAGGACGAGGAGGCGGACCTGCTCACCCATTGTTTCCTGAAGTCGTTCCGTGCGCTCGAGTTGCACCAGTTGCAGCATCACACCTCGGTGGAGAGCAACGAGCTCTTCGGCTACGCGGCGGCGATCTTCGACGACAACTCGACGCTGCTCGAGCAGGGCGCGATGATCGCCCGCCATCTCCACGCGAAGTCGAATCATCCCAACATCAAGTCGGGCGATCTCTGTGTCGCGCTGATCGATCACATCGGGGTCTCGGGCGAGGCGGTCCAGGCGATCAGCATTGTGAAATCAGAGAGCAAGGTCCCTTTTCTCCAGATCTCGGAGCGCGACGGTGATCTCGTCCTGACGACGGAGCAGGGAATCTATCCGGACAAGATCGACAAGGGCTGTCTCATCATCAACCACGGCCGGGCGGACGGCTTCTCGGTCTATCTTTTCGACAAGAGCGGCGGTAATACGCTGTTCTGGGTGCGCGACTTTATCGGGGCCAAGCCGGTCACGAACGATGACTTCCTGACCCGGCGCTACTCCGAGCTCTGCGTCGCCTTCGCCGAGCGCGGCCTGCCCGAAGACACGCGGCAGGAGGAGCGCATGGAGGTGGCGAGCCGGGCGATGAATTACCTGAAGGAGACCGAAGAGTTCGACCTCGGTGATTTCCAGACGACGGCCCTGGAGAAGCCCGAACGCATCGCGCAGTTCGAGGCGTTCAAGGTCGACTACGAGGAGGAAAAAGGTCAACCTCTCCAGGAGAAATTCTCGGTCTCGAAGAAAGAGGCGGAAAAGGCGGGGAACCGTCTCAAGAGCCGCCTCAAGCTCGATGTCGGGGTCGAGCTGAAGTTCTCCTCGGGCTTCATCCACCAGGCCGCGAACTTCATGGAGCGCGGTCACGATGAAGAGCGCCGCATGGAGTTCGTGAAGATCTGGTTTTACAAGGAAGAGCCGCTCTAGGCGGTCACTGCGTCGCGCGGATCTCGTCCCAGGCTTTGTTGTAAAGGGCGTTGGCAGGACCGAGGTCGTCGATCATCTCGCATTTAGCCAGGGTCGCATCGTCAAGGAAAAGAGCGTCGATCTCTTTGAACTCGGGACTGACGAGGTAGTAGGCGGTTTTGTTAGGGGCGAGGTAGTAGATGTATTCCATGTTCACGGCTGCATTGGCCGGCTCGGTCATGAAGTTGATGAAGGCGTAGGCCAGCTCGGGATTCGGAGCGGTCGCGGAGATGACGAGGTCGTCACAGGCGATCGAGGTCCCCTCTTGAGGGACGAGAAACTCGATCGCTTCGTTGTCCTCCTGCGCCTGGAAAGCATCGCCCGCATAGGCGTGGCAGAGGAAGAACTCGACCGAGGCGAGCCCGCCGTCGTATTGGTCGCTCTCGAACTTGGCGATGTTGCGCTTCCATCCGATGACGATATTTTTGGCCTCAGTGATCTGGGCTTCGTCGGTGGTGTTGAGGCTGTGACCGAGGAACTTGAGGGCCGCGCCGATCGTCTCGCGCGAGTCGTTGAGCAGGGTCATGCGACCCCTGAGATCGGCGCGGTCAAACATCGCCCAGGTGGGCTCGACGTTCTCGACGCGATCACCGACCCAGGCGATCCCGGTGGGGGCGAGCATGTAGGGGACGCTGTGCTTCATTGTTTTGTCTAAGGCGAGATTGGCGAGGTATTTGTCATCGACGTGGCTGAGGTTGGGCAGCTTGGAATGATCGAGTTCGATGATCATTTTCTCCTGCGCGAGGATTTTCACCATATAGCTGCTCGGGACGAGGACGTCGTAGCCAGTGGCACCGGCCTTGAGCTTCGCCAGCATCGCTTCGTTGGAATCAAAGATGTCGATGATGAGACGGCAGCCGTGCTTTTCTTCGAAGGCGGTGATGAGATCGGGATTGAGATAATCATCCCAGGTGTAGAGGTGCAGCTCGGGCTTTTTCTCGCCGCAAGAGGTGAGGAGAAAAACGCTGAGGAAGAGGAGGGAGAGATACTTCATTAAGGTGTCGTTTAGGGCAGTCAGTTGGATTTTGTGGTTTGGTCCTGGTTCAGCTTTTGGCTCCACCAGACGATCAAAAAGGTAATAACGAGGAAGATGGTCGAGATCGCATTGATGAGCGGCAACTCGCGGCTGTGCTTCACCATGCTGTAGATCTTCAACGGCAGGGTAGTCGATCCCGGTCCGGTGACAAAGAACGTGATGACATAATCGTCAACCGAGAGAGTGAACGCGAGGAGCCCGCCCGCGACGATCCCCGGCGCGAGGAGCGGGAGGATGACCCGCCGGATCGCGACCCACCGCGTCGCTCCGAGGTCGCGGGCGGCGGCGATGATGGACTCGTCGAATCCCTGGAGCCGTCCGAGGACGACCACGGTGACAAAGCTGGAGCAAAAGGTGATGTGGGCGATGAGAATGGTAACCGTCCCGAGGGTCACCCCGAGGGCGACAAAAAAGAGGAGCAGGCTGATGCCCATGAGGAGGTCGGGGATGACGATGGGGAGGTAGATCAATCCGTAGTTGAGACGCTGCAGCCTCGTGCGGTACCAGTGCAGGGCACAGGCGGAGAGAGTCCCGAGGACCATGGATACGGCGCTCGAGGAAATCGCGATGAGGAGGCTGCGCTGCGTCGCCTCCCATATATCGCGGTTTTGAGGATCAAATAGTGCCGCATACCACTTCAGGGTGAAGCCGGCCCAGGTCGAACTGAAGCGCGCTTCATTGAACGAATTGACGACGAGGAAGAGGATCGGCACGTAGAGAAAGACGACCACAAGAGCGAAGACGATGACGGGGAGGCGGCTAGACTTCATGCAGGGTGCGTCCTATCCCTGCGGTTGAGATAAAACACCACGATGAGGGGAATGAGGGTGATGAGGAGGAGCGCGACCGAGAGAGTCGCGGCCTGCGGTAGATTGCGGTCACCGAGGGTGCGCTGGGCGATCTTGTTCCCTATCATCTCGTCGCCCGGTCCGCCGACGAGATCGGGGATGACGTAGGAGCCGAGCGCGGGGATGAGGACGAGTGCCATCGCCGTGAGAAGTCCGCGGCTGATCCCGGGGATGAAGACCCGCATCACCGCCGTGAGCCCGCTCGCCCCGAGGTCGCGCGCCGCCTCGAGGAGACTGTAGTCAAACCGCTCGGCAGCGGCATAGAGCGGCAGGATCGCGAAAGGCAGGTAGGTGTAGACCATGACCATAAGCACCGCTCCCTCATTGTATAGGAGGAGAGTATCGGGCCCGATCAGCCCCAGCGAGACGAGCCCCTGCCGCAGCATGCCCTCGGGATGGAGGAGGATGCGCCATGCCGCGACGCGGATAACGAAATTCGTCCAGAAGGGGACGATCACGATCATGAGAAGAATGGCCCGCCATTTTCCCTGCATCCTGCCGAGGACAAAGGCGATCGGCAGGGCAAGGGCAAGGCAGATGACGGTCGTGACGAGACTTAGCCAGACGGTGCGCCACAGGATGATGGGGTAATTCGGATTCCCGAGGGCCCGCCACGCGTCGAGGGTCCACCCCGTGCCCACGCCGCCATAGGTCGAGGCGGGGCGGAAGGAGATCACGACCATCGCGAGGGAGGGAACGACAAAAAAAAGGATCAGCCAGAGCAGCGTCGGCCCGGTGAGGATCGCTTCGTTTTTGCGTTTGATCATTGCAGTGGGAAATCGCGGATCACGTTCAGGGCAGGAGGATCACTCGTCCTCGTCGGGGAGAGAGAGCAATTGCCGGTCCTCTTCGGAGAAATTTTCGAGCATGTATCCGTCATTGGCATGCCAGCAGACCCAGACTTCGTCGCCCCACTGGAGCGGCTTTTCATCGTCAAGGAAGAAACGCCCGTGCTGGGACTCGACCATGAAGAGCTGCTCGCCCGCCCGCACCCAGAAGCGGGTCATCGAGCCGAGGTAGATCATGTCCTCGATGACGCCCATGATCGCGTTGCGATTCTCCGCCAGGTTCTCGGGTCGCGCACGCGAGAGGACGAGCTTCTCGGGGCGCAGGCTCAGGGTGAGGCGATCCCCCTGCCGGATGGGACGGTCTTTGTAGACGCGGAGGGTCCCGAGATCGCCGAAAGTGGCATTGTGGTGCTCCGGATCGACCTCGCCGGCGGCGATACCGCCGAGGAAGTTCGTGTCGCCGATAAAAGCGGCGACAAAGCTGTTCACGGGAGTCTCGTAGATGGCCGGCGGCGCCCCGATCTGCTCGATGTGGCCGGCGCGCATCACCGCGATGCGATCACTGATGCCCATGGCCTCGCCCTGGTCGTGCGTGACGTAGAGGAAAGTGATCCCGACCTCCTCGTGCAAATCCTCGAGCTCGACGAGGAGACGCTGGCGCAGCTTCAGATCGAGGGCGGCGAGAGGTTCATCGAGGAGGAGAACCTCGGGTTTGTTGATGAGAGCCCGTGCGATCGCGACCCGCTGTTTTTGGCCGCCGCTGATCTGGGAGGGTTTTTTGTCGGCGTGGGAGGTCAGATCGACGAGGTCGAGGATGCGCTCCACTTCCGAGTCGATCTCGCCACGGGAGAGCTTCTTCGTTAGCTCTGGACCGAAAGCGACATTCTGCCGCAGGGTGAGATGGGGGAAAAGAGCGTAGTTTTGAAAGACCGTATTGACCGGCCGTTTCTCGGGCGGGAGCTCGGTGATGTCGCTGCCGTTAAGGAGGATGCGACCCTCATCGGGCGCCATGAAGCCGGCGACGAGCCGCAGCAGCGTCGTCTTGCCGCAGCCGCTCGGCCCGAGCAGGGAAAAGATCTCGCCTTTCCCGACGGAAAAAGAGACGCCAGCCACCGCCACAAAATCGCCGAAGCGCTTCGTCACATTCTCGAAGACGAGGAAATCGCTCATGTTGAAAATCCCGCGAAGCTAAAAGCGATTCAGCCTGCGACAAGAAAAATAAGCTATTTTACCCTACGGAAATAGACCCACTGCTCGACGTCGCCCGGAAGTTTCATCCTCACGCCGCTCTCGACCTTGTTCCAGGTCACGATCTCGCCGCCTTCGTATTGGATCACCGCAGTGGACATGTCAGGACGCTCGATCACCTTGTAGGTCGTCGCCTCGCCGATGCCATTGCGGATGCGGATGCGGCGGAACTCGGTCGGCGTGAACTCGATCTCGACTCCCTCGAACTGGGTCAGGAGGAGGCGCGAGACGCCCTTTTGCAGACCCGTTACGAGATCTTTCAGAAAACCCTCTCCCGGAGAGCCGCCCGGTTCAGCCGGAGCACTGATCTTCGAGAGGGTCAGCTCGCGATCGAGGGTCCATTTGCCGATAAACCAACTCCCGCCGCACCCGGTTAGTAAGAGCGAGAAGAAAAGGAGCACGCTGAGTCGGAGGAGATTTTTCACAATGTTAAGGCTACTCGCTCGCGACCTTTTCTGTCAACGCAGGAGGAGTGACGGGAATTTATTTTAGAAAACCGAGATATTCGTTGATCATGATCCTTAACAGGTCCATATTTAGAGCCAATTCTCCCTTTTCTGGCGTTTTCTGTAATTTCCAGAATGAACCGCTTTTTTGTATTTACCCGGAATATGGCCGCCAGAAAGACCAGTGCTTCGACACGTAAACCCGTCCCCGCGAAGAAACCGGCCCTCAAGGAAAGCAAGCTGCCCAAAGAAAAGCGGGTCATTTCTGACGAGCCTTACGCCTTTCACGAAGTCGTCGCGATCGTGCTGGCGGGGGTGTGCGTGATGTTCGTGCTCGCCCTCGTCTCCTACTCGCCCGCTGATCTCCCGGCCTGGGTCCCCTTCAGCAGCCAATCGGGGCAAAACGAGATGGTCGTGAACTTCATCGGCCCGGTCGGGGCCGTCGTCGCCGGGTATGCCTATTTTTTCTTCGGTGCCGCCAGTTTCCTTATCCCGGCGGTGCTCGCGTGGTGGTCCATCCAGGTCCTCACCGGAGCCCGCCCTTTCCACGCGCGGAACCTTTTTTCCTTCGCCTTCCTCGTCTGCTCGGCGGCCTGCCTCGTCGAGTTCCAGGTATGGTTTTTCCAGGACTGGTCGATGCGATACAATCTGCCCAAGAGCGCGGGCGGGTTCTTCGGCTACGGCGTCGGGCACAAGCTCGTCGAGCAGTTCCTCGGCTCGGTCGGGTCGGTCATCGTAATGTCCATCATCTACGTGATCGCCCTCATCGTGATCACGGGGATCCATCCCTTCCAGTTCTTCGCGATGCTTCGCAAAGGTATCGCTAACCTCATCGTGAGCCTGCGGGAACGCGGACCGCTTCTTGCCGGGATCAAATTTCCCTCTTTCCGGCGAGCCGAGCCGGACCTGACGTCGCGAGCCCGCGCCCGCGCGGAGCGCTCTGCCGCGGCCGAGTCGAAGCGCGAGGCCAAGCCGGCCAAAGCGGCGGGTAACACGCCCGAGACGATCGCTCCGCTCCAGGGAGATTTTTTCAAGGATGTGCCACCACCGACCCCTGCTCCCGAGCCCCGCATCATCGACTCGTCGCAGAGTGCCCGGAAAAAACTCACCCCAGAGGAAGCGGCCGGTTCGCTCTTCGACCGTGAGAAAAAAGAAAGCACAGTGGTGCTCTCCGGCGTGCAGTTCGCTGACTACAAGCTCCCTAGTCTCAGCATCCTGCAATACGCCGACGATTCCGACGCGACCCCGACGAATGAGAGCGAGCTCATCAACCAGCAGGCCACCATCGTCAGCACCCTCGCGACCTTCGGCGTCGACGTCGAGCCCGGTGACATCACCCGCGGACCGACTATCACCCGCTACGAACTCTACCCGACCCCCGGCTTGCGGGTAAATCGCATCACCTCACTCGAGGCCGACATCGCCCGTGCCACCAAGGCGGAGCGCATCAACATCCTCGCTCCCGTGCCGGGCAAAGACACCGTCGGCATCGAGATCGCGAACAACGAAAAGATCCCCGTCGCCCTGCGCGAGCTCTTCGAAGACGAAGCCTTCCGCGACTCCAAGGCAAAGCTGCCCCTCGCCCTCGGCAAAGACGTCTACGGCCGCACCATCGTCGGCGACCTCGCCCGCATGCCCCACCTCCTCGTCGCCGGCGCCACCGGGAGCGGGAAGAGCGTCTGCATCAACAGCATCATCGCGAGCCTGCTCTACCGCTTCACGCCCGATGAACTGCGCTTCATCATGGTCGATCCCAAGGTCGTGGAGATGCAGCTCTACAATGATCTGCCCCACATGGTCATCCCCGTGGTGACCGATCCGAAAAAGGTCCTCCTCGCCCTGCGCTGGGTCATCAACGAGATGGAGCGGCGCTACACCCTTTTCGCCAAAGTCGGCACCCGCAACTTCGACGGGTTCAATGCGATGCGGACCCGCGAGATCGCCGAGCTCGAGGCCGCCGCCGCCGTGCTCCTCGAAGAGGAACTCGAACCCGAGCGGGAACTCGTTCATCATGTAAAACTCAGCGACGATCTCGCGGTCGAGGGCGGCTTCCCCGAACAGGGCGAAATCGACCTCCCCGTCCCGCGGAAAAACCGCCCCTCCTCGGGCAGCGAAGGCCTCCCCGAGAGTCTGCCCTACATTGTCGTCATCATCGACGAGCTCGCCGACCTCATGCAGACCGCGCCGGCCGACGTCGAGACCGGGATCGCCCGGATCGCACAGAAGGCCCGTGCCGCCGGCATCCACCTCATCGTCGCGACGCAGACCCCGCGCGCCGACGTCGTCACCGGCATCATCAAGGCAAACATCCCCTCCCGCATCGCCTTCCAGGTCTCGTCCAAGACCGACAGCCGCATCATCCTCGACGCGAACGGGGCGGAAAACCTCGTCGGCAAAGGGGACATGCTTTATCTCCCCCCCGGCAGCGCCCAACTCATCCGCGCCCAGGGCGCCCTCATCACCGACGAGGAGGCCCAGGATCTCGTCGATGCCTGCGCCGCCCAGGGCCAGCCACGCTACGAGCCCGATGCGCAGGAGGCAATCGAGTCCGGAGAGTTCGGCGAGAGCGGTGATGAGATCTCGGACGCCGACGAAGAGATCCTCGAGAAATGCCTCGAGGTCATCTACGCCGAGAAAAAAGCGTCCACCTCGCTCCTGCAGCGACGCCTGCGGCTCGGCTACACAAGAGCAGCGCGGATGATTGATATTTTGGAAAGCCGAGGCATCGTCGGAGCCGGCGAAGGAGCAAAACCTAGGGAAATTCTGGTCGATCTTTCCGACGATTTCGACTAAAATCCGGTCCTTCGGCAGGATTTCATGAAAAATCCGGCGCATCTCCGCGTCTACCTGCCCAGGTAACCGTAGTATAGTAATCCTCCGTCGGAAGGTGGGAACGGGAGACATGCCAACGATAGGACAAAAGCTGGGCGAAACGCGCCGGGAGAGGGGCCTCACTGTAAATGATGTGGCCCACACGACGCGCATTCACCCTAACATGATTCTCAGCATCGAGGAGGATGACTTCTCGAAGTTCCCCAGCGTCGCCTACGCGAAGAGCTTCATCCGCAAATACAGCGAGCATCTCGGCGTCGATCTCTCCGCCGCGTTGGAGCACCTCAACAGCGGCACCACGGTGCGGCTCGGGGACAACGAGCTGATGGGCGAGATGAAAAAGACGATCAAGAAAGACAGTCTTTTCCGCCTCGAGCGCCGGCCCAAAGGCACCCGCCGCCGCAGCGAAAAGCCGGGCGGGGCACCGCTCTTTCTGAACTTCGTCCTCTTCCTCCTCGTCGCCTCACTCGCGATCTTCTACTTCCTCGGCTTCAACGCGAGCTCGATCGAGGAAGCAAAATCCGACATCGCCACGGGACTGAACCTGCCCTATACCCTGGCCCCGCCGGAGAACACAGCCGCCGCTCCGCAGTCGCCTGAACTGGCAACCTCCTCGGCAACGAAACCCGCTGCTGCAGATGCTGCCGCCGTGGCGACTCCTGCGGCCGCGACTCCCCCGGCCACGGCGCCCCCGACTGCGCAGGCCGTGACGACGCGTCCTCCCGGCACCCCGCCGCAGTATCCCGTGATCAAGCCGGCCGTAAGTCTGCCCTTCGACGAGAGCCTGCCCGATCCCACCGCCGCCTCGCCTTCCGAGTTGCCCGAGAATCCCCTGCGCCCGCGCGGCACCCCGCGCATGGTCTTTGCAGAGGAGCCCGTCACACCGCTCGGCGTCGAAGATTTGCCCGCCGTGAAGAAACCCGCCGTCGAGCCCCAGGCCCTGCTGCGCCCCGAAGGCACCGATCCCGCTCGCGCTCCGGCGCCGACCCCCGGCGCTCCGGCGGAGAATGCGTCCGGGAACGACGCACTCCCCCCCGCCGCCGCACCAACGGCCGCACCAACGGCCGCACCAACGGCCGCACCAACGGCCGCACCAACGGCCGCACCAACGGCCGCACCAACGGCCGCACCAACGGCCGCACCAACGGCCGCACCAACGGCCGCACCAACGGCCGCACCA
>JBDNIL010000408.1:0-13501 GCA_041688355.1 Verrucomicrobiales bacterium
ATGGCAAGGTCAGGATCATGTTCCCCTTTATCTCCACGCTCGAGGAACTTCAGGGTGCGCGAGTCCAGCTCGAGATGGCCAAAGAGGAACTCAACGCCCAGCGCGTCCCCTACGATGATAAAATCGAGGTCGGGGCGATGATCGAGATCCCCAGCGCGGTCATGATCGCCGATCACCTCGCCCTCGAAGTGGACTTTTTCAGCATCGGCACGAACGACCTCGTCCAGTACACCACGGCGGTCGATCGAGTCAATGACAGGGTTGCCCACCTTTATCAACCCTATCACCCCGCCGTCATCGCGATGATACGCGAGACCGTCGAGGCCGCCCACCGCAACGGGATCTGGTGCGGGATCTGCGGCGAGGTCGCCAGCGACATCGTCATGGCCCCGATCTGGGTGGGGCTGGGCGTCGATGAACTCTCGGTCGGGGCGGCCCAGCTCCTCCGAACGCGGCGCGCCATCTCGCGACTCGACTCGGCGACCTGCCGGGAGCTGACGGACCGGCTCAGGACCTGCGGCACATCCGCCGCGGTGCGTGCCCAGTGTCTCAAAATCGCCTCTGTCGCCTACCCCGAATTGCTCCTTTGATTGCCGGATCACTACGTACGTAATTGACGCCGCTTCATTTTTGGTAAAAATAGCCGCTCCCACTCCGTTATTTAGCCCTTTCCTATGCCGAAGATCCCCAGACCGACCCCGCGACCGCTCCCCCGGAGAATGGCGATGCGGACGTGCGGGCTTGTCTTCGCGACGGTCGCCCTGTCGGTCATCACTCTGCCCGCACAGAATCTGAAGCTGCCGAGCCTGCCGAAAGGCTTTTTCAAAAAAGACACCGACGAGTTGCAGGAGACCTCCCAGGCTCCCGCCGGTCCTGCCGGGATGTGCATGCTGCCCTCTGGCGAATACATCATCTCGTGCCACCAGTTTTTCCAGCCGCAGTTCCGGGTGATGAAGTTCGACCGGGAGGGCAACTGGGCGCCCTTCCCCAACGAGCCGATGAACACTCCCGGATCGGGAGATCCCATCCTCCTCGACTCTGTCCTTGGGATCGCCTGTGACTCCCGCGGCATCGTCTGGATGCTCGACAACGGCCGTCGCTCGGGCACTGCGGCCAAGCTCGTCGCCTGGGACACGAAACGGGACGAGCATTTTAAAAGTATCGTCATCGACGCCCTCGCAGTGACCCCGAACTCTTTTCTCACCAACATCGCCCTCGATCCGGTCGGTCGATACATCTACATCGCCGATCCCGCCGACGGCTTCAGTTCAGCCATCATCGTCGTCGATATCCAGACCGGCCTTACCCGGCGCGTCCTCGAGCGGGATCGCTCCGTACAGATGGATCCGGGCGTAGAACTCAAGATCAGTGGGCAGCCCATCGAGGTGCGCCGGCCCGACGGGGTCATCGCCACCCCCCTTACCGGGGTCTATCCCATCGCGGTCGATCGCAAGGGCGAATGGCTCTACTACGGCCCGCGGAACGGGGCCTCGCTCTTTAAAATCAAGACCGAGTTCCTTACCGACCCCACGATCCTCCCCCACGTTCTCACCAGCCAGGTCACCGGCGTCTCGCCGAAACCGATCTGCGACAGCATGACGATAGACTCGCGCGGGCGCATCTATTTCGGCGACATCTCACGCGGCTCGATCGACTACGTCGCGCCCGAGGAGAACTTTCTCAACCTGCGTCTCCTCGTCGAAGACCCCCGCATCATGTGGCCCGGCGGACTTACGATCGGTCCCGACGGACTCCTCCATTTTTTCAGCAGCCAGTTGCACCGGACCCCCTTCTTCAACAGCGGCAAAGACGTGACCGCCCCGCCCTTTTCCATCTTCAAGACGCGCCCGCTTCCCGCCGGTCGCTTCGGCCTGCCGGGAGGCTTCTGAGGGATTCCCCGCACCATGGCGACCATCCTCGACACCCTGAAAAAAGGAACGGAGTACCTTCAAAAACACGAAGTCGAAGAGGCCCGGCTCAACATGGAGTGGCTCATCGCCCATGTCATGAAGGTGGGGCGCATGCAGCTCTACATCGACTTCGACCGCGACATCCCCGAGAGCCAGCTCGAGACCCTGCGCGATCTCACGAAGCGACGCGGACGCGGCGAGCCGCTCCAGCACCTCCTCGGCACGGTCGAGTTCTGCGACCTCGATTTCAAGACCGACGGGCGCGCCCTCATCCCCCGGCCCGAGACCGAGGACCTCACCCGGCGGCTCCTGACCCGGGAATGGCCCCGCGACGCCGCCCTCCTCGACCTCGGCTGCGGCTCGGGCGTGATCGGGCTCTCCCTCGCTCACGGACTCATGGGAAAAGGCGTCAGCGTCACCCTCGCCGACATCTCCCCCGAAGCCCTCTCCCTAGCGCAGGAAAATGCCATCGTCCTGCCCGAGGGCAGCGAAGTCCGCTTTGTCGAGAGCGATCTCTTCTCCGCGATCGGCGGCACCTACGACCTCATCGCCGCCAATCTCCCCTACATCCCCGACGCCGACGAGACCGAGCTAAGTCGCGAAGTCCGTCGCGACCCCGCCCTCGCCCTCTTCGGCGGACCGCTGGGGACCGAGATCATGGAACGATTTCTCCGCGAGTCCGGCGCCTACCTGAATCCCGGTGGGCTCCTCGCGATGGAGTTCGGGATCGGCCAGGCAGAGACCCTGCGCCCCCTCGCCGAAGCCCTCGGCTACGACCCGGTCGAGATCCAGTCCGACCTCGGCGGCATCGAACGCTTTCTTTTTGCTACCAAATCTGTGTAATGCGGGTAGAATCCTCGCCCAGGATCATTACTATCAGATAAACCGTATTTTTAAGACAGCGAAATGGAAAAATTTATCGTTCACGGAGGCAGCCAGCTTGAGGGTAGCGTCAACATCAGCGGCTCGAAGAACGCCTCGCTCCCCATCCTCGCTGCGACTCTGCTCACCCGTGAACAGTGTGTCATCCGCCGGGTCCCCGATGTCTCGGACACGAACTACATGCTCCAGATCCTGCAAAATCTCGGGGCCGAAGTCGAGCGAGCGAGCGGCACCGTCGTGATCCGCTGTGAAAAGCTCCGCAGCCACGAGGCCCCCTACGATCTCGTGCGCAAGATGCGCGCCTCGGTCTGCGTCATGGGCCCCCTCCTCGCCCGTCACAATCGGGCGACCGTCTCCCTCCCCGGCGGCTGCGTCATTGGCGACCGCCCCATCGACCTGCACCTGCGCGGGCTGGAGGGTCTCGGCGCCGAGGCCACCGTCGAGGGCGGCAATGTCCACCTCGAAGCCCGCTACGGTCTCACCGGCAAAGTCATCGACATGAGCGGCAAACACGGCGCCACCGTGCTCGGCACCGACAACGTCATGATGGCCGCCGTCCTCGCCAAAGGCACCACCGTCATCACCGGTGCCGCCTGTGAACCCGAGGTCGTCGATCTCGCCGACTTCCTCATCGCGATGGGTGCCAAAATCACCGGCGCCGGCACCCCGCGTATCGAAATCGAGGGAGTCAGCGAGCTGGGCGGAGTCGAGCACACCGTCATCCCCGACCGCATCGAGGCGGGCACTTTTATGGTCGCCGGTGCGATGGCGGCCAAAGACAGCATCACCCTGCGACGGGTCAATCCCGAGCATCTCACGAGCATCACCGACGTGCTCCGCCGCTGTGGTTGCCGCGTTGAGGTTTCCAAAACGACCGTGACCGTCTCGCGCGCCGTTAATCCCGTCGGGGCGAACATCACGACCGAGCCCTATCCCGGTTTCCCCACCGACATGCAGGCCCAGATGTGCTCGCTCTTTGCGGTCACCCCCGGCACCAGCGTGGTGCGTGACACCATCTTCCCCCAGCGCTTCATGCACGCCTCTGAAATGAAGCGCATGGGTGCCGACATCACCGTCGACGACGGCACCGCGATCATTCACGGCGTCGAGCAGCTCAGCGCCGCCCCCGTCATGGCCAGCGACCTGCGTGCCTCGGCCGCCCTCGTCCTCTCCGCCCTGACCGCAAAGGGGAACACCGAGATCTCGCGGGTCTATCACATTGACCGCGGCTACGAGCACATCGATGACAAGCTCATCAATCTCGGCGCCGAGATCGAGCGGCTCCCGGCGTGAGGATGGGGGTTTGTTAGGGCGGGAGATCGGAGGATTGGCTCGAGTTTATCGGCTTGACCCTCCGCTTCGGCATCGGCTACCGTCGATTTATGCCGTCCCGCCTGCTTTTGATTCTACCGGTACTGCTGAGTTTTGCGCTCGGCGCATGGGGTGGTCGTCGGATCCTCTCGGTGCCCCCGGAGCGACATGAAGCGGCCTCCGCAGACGTCGCGCCATCTTCTCCGAGCAGCCTCGACTCCGCCGGTATACTGCTCGCCCGCATCGAAGCCACGCCCACGGCGGGCCTCGCGGCGCTGCACGAGGAACTCGCCGACCGTCGCTGGCCCGACGTCGATTCGCTGCTCGCCTACCGCACTTTGCTGGAGCGTTGCCTGCGGGAAGATCCGGAGAGCCTGATGACGGCATTCCCTCTCTTTCTGAATGAGCGGCGCACCCGGGATCTCGTTCAGGTGTGGCTTGAGGTCGATGCCGAGGGTTTGTTCGCCCGGATTTTCAAAGACAGCGGCCCGGCCGCGGAAACGATGCGCCGCGAAGCCGCCTTTGCCGCTCCGCAGGAGTTTCTTGAGGCCGCCCTTCCTCGGAAAGAGCGCGTTCCAGAGTCGGATGCCGAAATCGGATCGGCGATTTTGCGCCTCGCCGAAGCGGATCCCCGCGTGGCCATTGCCTGGCTCGACCGCTTCGCCCTGCGCGAAGACACCAGGGCGAGCAAGCTGCTCAGCGGCACCCCCGGCACTCAGGCCATCCACTCCGTCCATGCCGAAGTCGCGGCGCGCCTCGCCACGATCGACCCGACAGCCGCGTTGGCCTGGGCACAGGCGCGAAGGACACCCGTAGGAAGAAGGTCGGTCACCACTGCCGTGCTTGCGAGTTGGGCATTGACCGATCCCGATGCGGCGGCGCAGGCGTTTTCGCGGGTTTCCCACGCGCTGGCGCTTGAACCGCGCGACATCGGAAGATTGATCGCCGCAACGGAACCTGAATTGGCCTTTCGATGGATGCAACAAGACTCGGTTCAGAATAGAGATCACTCCTGGATCGATTCCCTCTCCAGATACATCCGGGATCCGCTCTTGCTCCGCCGCATAGGATCGCAAATGACCGATCCCGGAGAGCGGGAACACTTTCTGTCTGTAAACCTTTCGAAATGGGGCGACCGCCCGTTTGACACGGGCCTCGATTGGGCTCTCAGTGTTCCGCCCGAATCCCGGGCAAAGACCCTGCGCGCGCTCGCCACAGGGATTGCGAAGATCCCCTACGACGAGGCCATCGAGCTCTCGGCGCGAATCAGCGACGAATCGCTCAAGGAAGTCTTTCTCGAGAAGCTGAGAAGCAATTTGTCCGACGAGGATCCCGTCCGTCTCTTCGAAATCGTGCGTTCCACGGGTGACGAGGACATCCTCGTTTCCACGATCGAATGGGCCGCCTACACCCACGCCATCAGGTCGAAGTTCCCGCCCGAAGAGGTCTATGCGTGGACCCGGCAAGTTGACGGCGGCTTTCGCGGCGATCTCTACGAGGAACTCGCCCAACGCTACTACCGCGAGAGTCCAGCCGTAGCCAAAGCCTGGATCGAGTCCCTTGAGAACGGGTCTGACAAGGATTTTCTCCTGCGTGGTCTCGCCACCGAAATGTCCCAGCGTGCCCCCGAGACAGCCCTCGCGTGGGCCTTGCAGTACCCCGACCCGGAAAACCGCGAAGAGGTGATCTCCGGGGTCGCATTTCATCTATCGGAGCAGCGACCCGAAAAAGCCTTTCACCTTTCTCTCAGCGCGCCCTCGACCCACCGGGAAGGACTCCTCGGCACGCTCACCCGCTCCGTGCGAAGCTGGGCGAAGCGCGATCCCGCAGCGGCCCGGGCGGCAGTCACGAGCGCTGCGGGACTCTCGGACCGGGAAAGGCAAACCCTCGCGAGCTGGATCTACGCGCCATGAAGACCTTGCCCACCCTCCTCTGCCTCTGCTCCGCCGCGTCGCTTGGCGTTTTGTCAGGCTGGCTCTCGCGTCCCGCAGATCACCGCGACCCGACCGACGGAGATGTGGTGGCCGCTGTCACCTTTGCGGGGCCGACCGCAGCAACGACGGACGATCACCTCGCCGGGACGCCTCCCGGCGGCAAGCGCAGCCGCGCCGAGTCGCTCGAACTGCTCACGGAAGCGAACCGCCGCAACGACACCGCCTTGCGCGACGCCGTTCTCGCGGAATGGGCACCCTACGAAACCGCCGACGGGGTCAGGGCCGTTTTTGAAATCGGGAACCGCCTCGAAGCCTGGCAGTTGCTCCATGCCCGGGCGAGGCAAGAGCCTTCTGAAACCGCGCGGATTGCCTCGATCGAGGCAAAGGAACCCGGAGATGCGTTCTGGCACGACACCGTCATCACCAAATGCCTGCTCACGCTGCTGCTGACGGATCCGCCCGCAGCGCTGGTCCTTGAGCGTGACTTTTATCGTCAGGGGACTGCTGATCTCGAGAGTCACTTTGATAATGGCGATCTTCCCTCGGTCGCCTCCGGCGACATGCTCGAGACACTTTCGGACTTCCGTGAGTCCTCGCTGCGGGATCGCCTCGTGCGGCAGCTAGTCTCAGCAGATCGGCTCGACCCGGGGAAGGCACTCGACTGGGCCGCGACACGGCAGGACATGGGTAACCGCCAGTCTTTCAGCGCTTCGATTCTGTCTCATTGGCTCGATCACGATCCTGATGTCGCCGGAGCGTATGTCGCTGACCGATTTGACGGGTCGGACAATTCGCGCCTCCTCGTCCGCGAGTTTCTTGCGGGTATCGTGCGCCGTTCCCCCGAAAAGATGCTCGCCTGGATGCGGCAGCAGGACCGTGAGTTGCTCGCAAAAGTCGCGCCCGTAAAGTTTCACGGACTCATGCCCGACGAAGAGGCATCGCTCGCCACCCAGCTTGGCGAGGAGTTTCCGGAGTTCGCTCCGATCCCGACGACTGACCCGATACAGGCAAACGATTTCCCGCAGGCCTGGCCCCCGACAACGAAAGCGGGGGCTGTCGCCTGGTTTAAGGGGTACAATAAAAGTTGGGGCGCTCACCTCGGGCCGGAAGTATGGACCCCTGACTCGATGACGGAAGTTCTCGATCTGCTCTCCGATCTGCCGGGCAAATCCCGCGAGAGCATCATGCGCGAGATGGCGTCAAGCTGGGCGCGAAAGGCACCAGAGGAGGCGATCACCTGGGCCGCGGGTCTGCCCGATCAGGAAAGCATCGGCATCGCCGAATCCGCCCTCGCCTCGTGGATGCACAATGCGCCGGCCGATGCGCGAGCCTACGTCTCGTCCATCCCCGAAAGCGAGTTCCGAGCCTATGCGGTGGAGTTGACGGTCAGGGATCTCTGCTCACAAGACCCCGATGCAGCCGAGCAATGGCTCCTCGGTCTCGAGCCCGATCTTGCCCGCGACGCCGGGCTGCGCGAGCTGGCGAACTCCTTTCTGATCCACACGGGTCGAAACACGACCGACTCCGAACGAGCCTTTCGCCTTTCCGGACAGATCGAGCATCCCGTGATCCGCGCGGATTGGGTCGAGAAATCGCTGCGCAAACTGAACGGCTCGAATCCCGCCCGCTCCCTCGAACTCATTCCCGAATCGGGCTTGCCAGCGGAACTCCGGGAAAGTCTTATACAAAGAGCACTCGGCAGTATCCAATTCCGCGAGCGAATGCTCAATAAAAAACAGCGCTGATTGCCGCTGAAGCGGCAAGGATCTTTGTCAGGTTGAGTAAAAGGAAATGGGACCAGTCTTTTTCACGGCACAAGATAGAGGGCATGGAATCGGATTCGCTTATTGCCGGGGCCTCCAAAGACGACGCGAAACCTGATCCGGTCGGGAACGGTGGACTTGTCAGGGTCGACCCAGTCCACCGGAACACGAAAACCACTGTCGGTGATCGTCGCGACCCGGCCGGGCACCGGTCTTTCGGCGTGATCGAGCATCTCGATGAAAAGTGTCGCGCCGGGACCGAGGCCGTCGGCGTTGAGAAACACCTGCGGCGCCGTGCCCTTTTCCACCGCCACGGAGCTGGTCACGAACTCGCTCACGATCTCCGGCGACTGATAGTCCCCCGGCCCTTTCCCCGAGTCATCGACCCGGAGGTCGCCGAATCGGTCTCGCGGCAGCACCGCGATCCCGACTCCGCCCCGCGGAACAGAAGGCCCGCCAGTATTCCGCGGATCCCAGGCTCCATAGTAGATGAGAGTCTCGTCGCCGAGGTTCTCAAAACCCTGTCCCTGCAACAGCCCACCCTGGTCCCAGGCGCCGTCGTCACCGCGTTTCAGAAAGGTCCATTCGTGCGCCGGCTCGCGAAAGGTGAGCCCGTCGTTGCTCACGACAAAGCCCAGATCGACGCTCACATCTTTCCACTCCGCCGCGCCCTGCCAGCGCCCGTAGATGCCGAGAAGAACGTTGTTGCGGTTCGACACGCTGATCCCCTCGTGATTCTGCTCCCCTTCCCGGCTGCGCCCTTCGCCGAGTCACTCGTGCTGCGTGCCGCGGACGAAGCCGATGTGGTTCGTCGGCTGCCAGTTCACGAAATCGGCTGATCGGTAGATGCGGGTGACACGGCCCTGGTAGTGGTGGATGCCGGGCATCGCGTTCTGCGCCGTGAGGTAATACCAGCCGTCCCACTGATAGAGACCGCCGCAGGGCTCGAGATGCACGATGGGCAGCAGGAGGTCTTCCTTCCGCAACTCCCCTTTCTGCGGCCGCACCTCTTTCACGGGTGTCCAGGTGTATCCATCAGGACTGACGAAGGGCAGCAGCGTCCCGAGCCGGGTGTTGTGACGGAAATATAGGTGCGTTGTCATCTTATACCGCCTCGCCGCATCGGGATCGGTCTCGTCGCGAATCACTTTCAAGTTCACGAAACCCCAGTCGCCTCCGACATCAACGAGGTTGTTGCTCTTGTTTCCCCCGAACTCGACGAGTCCGAGGTCGGGCTTCGTCCAGTTCACCCCGTCAACACTCTCCGCGTAAGCCGCACGCCAGCGGGTGGTGGTGGCTTTGTTAGCGGTGTCATCGTCGAAGGCGACATACCACATCCGAAACTTGCCTTCCTCCCGAATTACTGATCCGTAGAACTGCACTCCCATCGCGTCGGGGCTTCCCGGCTCCCCGCGTTTCAGCACGGGATTCCCCGGATGTCGCCCCGGCTGCGCCATCTCGAGACGCAGGTTTTGGCTATGCGGAATCGAAACAGAGTCGAAGGCGAAAAGGACGCGCTCTTCGGCCTGCACCGTAAGGACCAGAGACACTGCCTGCGCCAAGAGGAGCCCGTGGAGATATTTCATGAATCGGTTGAATGATCAAGCCCTCAACCCAGCCGCCACTTCGCCTGCCGCAGGACGGCGTGTTTCTCCCCGGCGAGGGACTCATACCAGACGGTCAAAAGCGTGCCATCAGTAAGCTCGACGGTGCTCGGGTAGCCAAGATCCCCGCCGATGCCGTCGCCGGAAATGATGATCGCATCGCTCCAGCTCTTCCCGTGATCGCTGCTGACCCGTGCCTGATTCCCGAAGGGCGCACGGCGGTGTCCGTAGCTCATGAGAAGGCGCCCGTCCCGCAGTTTGAGCAAATGTGAGGGTAACCCGTAGCAGATCGCATGCGGCTCGGTCCACGTTTTGCCCCCGTCATTTGACTCGGTCTGCAGGGTCCAACCGGCATCGGCTTTGTTGTGATTGCGGATCTGGGCGACGATGGTGCCGTCGTCGGCCTCGACTGCGTGGAGTTCGTGGTAGCTCTTCGTCGCGTCGTCGCCCGCTCTTGCCGGGATCTCTGCGAGCCATTTCCAGGTGAGCCCGTCATCAGCGGACTCGGCCACGCCGATCTTTCTGTCTTCGGTCCAGAGCTGTTTGCCGGCGTAGATGAGACGCCCGTCCTTCAACTGGATCGGTCCGTGCGGGCTGTTCACCACCGTGGGGATGCGCGCGGACCAGCCCGCCCCGCCGTCAGTGGAGCGCACGATCCATTCGCCGAGATCGGCCTTGCGCTCCTCCGCATTGAGACGCTCGTGACAGGCTTTCCACCGCTCGTATTCCTCGCCGGCGAGTTCGCCGGTCTGCCAGCCGCCTTTCGTCAGTTCGGTGAAAATCTGCTTTTTCTCAAAGTAGGGCTCGTAGGCGAGTGAGGTGAAAGTCGAGGCGATGAGGGTGCCCTTCGCCGTCTCGAGGACTCCCGAGTCGCGGTCGTCGGTGGCACTGTCGAGGAGGACGCGAGGCCAGGTCCAGGTCTCGCCCTCATCCCGCGAAGTCATCGCCACGACCTGGCCGAAAGGGCAGACGTGCGAGACGCGTCCGCCCGACCAGGTCAGCCAGAGTTCCCCGTTCGCCCGGCGCGCCACCGTCGACCAGCCGTGGTAGTACTCGGGCTGTTTCGAAATGATCTTTGTCTCGAGGATGGTGGCCTCTGCGGCGGCGAGATTGCGGGCTCCGGCGGCAAAAGTGCCAACGGCGAGGGCTCCGGTGGTTTTGAGAAAATGGCGGCGGTCAGAGCTGGCGATTTCGGGATTTTTCATGGGTAGAGAGGGTTTACTGCGTGACTAAAGACGGTGTAATGGCGCGGAGGATCATCTCCTGGAGCGATGCCTCGCCGCGAAGTCCGTCTCCCGGATAGCGAATCTCGGCATCCACGCCGAGAGCATCGAGGCGATCGCGCAACATCAGGCCGAGCACCGCGCTGTGGGTCGGATCGGTCTGGGCTTCGCCTTTCACGGGCGCTTTGTCGGCTTTGGTGAAGAGCAGGTAAGCCGGCGGGTCGTCGGCAGTGGCGTGAGCGAGGGGCGAGTATTCGCGGATGTCGGCGAGATGCGTTTCGCGATTGGCGAGAAAGGGAGCAAAGGTCCCGGGCCGCGTTTTCCCCGTATAACCGAAGGCGTGACCGCCATACTCGCTGTTCGGAATCCACTCCACGAGTTCCGCCGGATCGAGAGACGGCTGCGGGGACTTCGTCGCGGTAAAAAGCACCCGGGTCGATTCGTGCGCAACCGGATCACTATTGGCCGGCTCGGCCATGTCATCGTGCATCGCGAGCCAGAGGGCGGCGCATCCACCCGCACTCACTCCGCTCGCGGCGATGCGGTTTTTATCGAGATGCCACTCGCCGGACCTCGACCGCACGAACTGGAGCGCCCGCGCCGCGTCCCGCATCGGCCACTGGAGCGGCGGCGAGACCCCGGCGGCATTCGCATCGACGAGGAAACGGTAGTTGATCGAGACGACGGAGATACCGGCGTCGAGCAGTCCCCGCACGTCGAGGTGCTGATGGATGTCGGTTTTGTCCTGCGCCGCCCAGCCTCCCCCGTGGATGTAAAACACAACGGGCGTCGGCTCAGCCGATTCCGCGATCCAGACATCGAGGGTCTGGCGGAAAT
Organism: Verrucomicrobiales bacterium; assembly: GCA_041688355.1. Classification (GTDB taxonomy): domain Bacteria; phylum Verrucomicrobiota; class Verrucomicrobiia; order Verrucomicrobiales; family DEV007; genus Arctic95D-9. The sequence goes on from JBDNIL010000408.1 coordinate 11,465, forward strand.
GATCTCCGTATGGCACGTCGGTGAAGGTCGCGGGGGTGGCGATGGCCGCAGCGGTGGCGTATCGCGCCTGAACCTCGGCGGGCGGCATCCAGCCGGTCGTGCGGACCTCTTCGGGCTCGTAGGCAATGGTGATGAAATAGAGTTCCGTCGCGATGGACTTGGCCGGGGGCACATTCACCTGCACCTGGGTAAAGCCGTCGGCGGACCAGCTCTCGTAGCCGTCGGTGGCGCTGACCGGCAGCGCGAGACCATTGAGCCGGACCTCCAGCTTCGTCGCGGCGCGATACGGAAGCCGAAGCCGGAAGCCGACGCCGTTTTCGAATTTCGCGTCACTCTCCGCTGTCGCGGCGAGGAGCTGAGGTTTCGCCTGCTCCATCGCGAGTTTGATCTCGGGACCGTCTTTGATAAAGCTCTCGATCGCAGCCGCGTCGTCACCAAAGGCGGTGCGCAGGTTTGGAATGAGTGAGGGAAGATCATCGACCGCGACAATCTTCTTCGCCGCCGCAGTGGTCGCGACGACGAAACTCTCGCGTCCGTCCGTCTGCGGATAGAGAAAGCCGAGCGCGAGATCGCTCTGTTGATTCCAGAGTGCGACCCGGCTCTCGCGGCGTTCCGTGGCGTTGGCTCCAAAGGCGGTCACGAAATGCCCGACAAAATGTTTCATCCGGTTCACCGGGTAGCCGGGGGTGCGTTCGTCGAGCCAGACGGTGTTGCCGATCTCCATGAGCGCCTTCATTCGGGCGACGAGGCTTTGCTCCCATGCGACCTCCTGCGTGATGAGCATGGTGTGGTACTTCGCGTAGCCGTAATGAGCCGAATAAAAGAGCGGGGCCCCGTGCCATAGCTTGCGACCGAGCGGCGCGAGTTCGGGACCCGCGAAGGTCCGCTGGGCATCGGCCTCGAATCGATCCGAGGGGAAGCCGGCCGCTTTTCCTCCCTCGATCATGGCCTCGGTGACGCGCCAGTCCCAGGGACGCAGGGCGTAGTTCGAGTAAGCACCGCCGGTGATTTCGGTCATGATCTGGCCCTGATACATGCGACGCGATCCGAGCTGACCGGGCGCATACTCCTGCATGCCCGTCCCGTGGAGATCGGCGTGGACCTCGGGGCGGTATTCGTCGATGACGGAGAGCACCGCGACGAGTTCCGGAGCCCGCTCGGGGGTGAGGAGGGAGAGGTTTTTTACATCCCAGATTTTCCCCACCGGACCCAGCCCCGTGTAGGGATCGACGCCGTGCTCGTTCCGGAAACGATCGGTGTGGAAAAAGGCGTAGGGATTCACGATCGGCATGATTAGAACGATCTGTCTCCGCCTCGTCTCGACGGCGATCGGATCGTCGCTCAGGAGCCACTCTGCAAAGGCGAGCGCCCCACTCGTCCCGGACCGCTCGGGTCCGCAGTGGAGCGTCGTGACGAGGCAGACCTGCTTGTCGAGATCGGGCACCGCGCGGTCGGTGATCCTGAGCAGATAGACGTCCATGTTCTGCCCGCTGAGGCCCCGCGATTCGAGAGTAACTAGGTCGGGATGTTCTTTCTTCCAATACCGCAGCGTCCCCGCATACTCCTCCCAGGTGAGACGGTGCATCGGTGGATATTTTTCCGCAGCGTGCAGATGCCCGGTGGCGATGACAAAGAGCACGAGAAAGAGACGGAGAATATTCATTGCGTGTCGTTCGGCGAAGTCCCGCCGGTGAAGTCTGAGAATAGCACGCACCAGTTCCAGAGCGGATACGATTTACCGGCGCGGGTGCCGTAGGCGGCGTCGCCGAAGACATGCGTGGAGGGTGCCGCATCCGAGTCGCGGAGATTGCCGTAGCTGAAGGCACGCTGAGCCACGACAGCCTGACCGGGCGCAAAAGGAGTGCCATCGCGCAACTCACGCGCTTCGTAGCGGAGCACGGTGACGCCATTCTCCGCCACGACTTGCCGGACCGGCACGCGCACCGGCTTGCCGTCGATCGAAGCGGTGACAAAGAAGGCTCCCTCGTCGGTGAGGACCGTGAGACTGTCATGGCGAGCGCCACTCAGGACCATTTC
>JBDNIL010000409.1:0-3544 GCA_041688355.1 Verrucomicrobiales bacterium
ACGCCGGACGCCGGACGCCGGACGCCGGACGCCGGACGCCGGACCGCGGGCGTCCCGCCCGCTTCACTAGCCCCGTCGTTGCACTCGGCCAGAGGCACCGGAGCGGGCGGGACGCCCGCGGTCCGACTCGGGAGTGTTGAGAGATCACTCCCCGGACGCGGCGCTCAGCGCTTTGATCAGCGCATCCGACGCCTCCACCGCATATTTCGCCTTGTCCTGCAGCGTGCAGTTCACACTGAGCCGGGCGATGACGCCCTCGAACAGATGCACTGCGAAATACTCACGCTTGGTGAGGCCCGTGTAATCACGCCCCGGAACACTACCGGGCGTCTGAGCCAGGTTCGGAAAAGCACTATCGTCGCTTGATGTAGCCATATTTTTTAATATAACCATAATTTCACACTCTTGACAAATCCCTCTGACCTGAGCGGCGCGGAAATAAGCGGATTTTGCCGCCGCCCGATCGTTGGCCGCCTGATTGTTCTGGTAGGGACGCCTCGGCGAGGCGTCCCTACCACTTCGCGGGGATGCCACTAGACATCGAAAAACCGCTTTATTTCCGTGCCATTCCCCTTTGAACTCCCTTTGTGAAAAAGTTTGCCGGTCCGATATTCCTGAGACCCGCGGGCAAAGTTCTCTGTCAAAAGCCGCTTCGGCTGAACGATACTGCGACCTATGGGCTCACTTCTTGCCCTCCTCGTGATCGTCACCATCTCCCTCATCGTCGGGGGGCTCGTCGCGTTTCTGCTCTTCGCCAAACTCCCCTTCGTAAAGCGGCTCCTCGACAGCGCCATTCGCAAATCGCTGGAGCGGGGAGGCGTCATCCACGCGATGGACTACGAACTCATCCTCCGCGTCGCCTCGGGCTACTGCATCTCCGAAGTGGATGTCACCGACGAGTGCGCCTTCGCGAACAAGAGCCTGCGCGAGTCGCGGCCCGACGACAGGGGAATCATCGTGCTCGGCATCAGCCACAAGGGCGAATCCTTAACGGCGCTTCCGGACCCGATGAGAAAATTCTCAGCGGCGACGTCATCACCGTCTACGGGCGGGAAGAGGACATCATGCCCATCACGAAGTAAAATACAGACTGCCGGGTCTCAGTCGGATTTCCGCACCCAGAGCTTTTTCTTTTCTCCGGTTGGTTTCGCGGAAGGCTTACCCGAAGGCTTCGTCTTACTCTCCTCGGCAGAGCGGAAATATCGTTTGGCGGCCGGGGTGGGCTCTTCCACTTTCGTCCCCTGGACCCCGAGCCGGATCTTGCGGCTCCAGGAACGCATCGCACTCTCGGTCTGGCCCCATTTCTCGATGCCGCCCGGCTGGAACTTGCTGCCCTTGAACTGATCAATGATCGCATAGAGCTGACGGCGAGAGAGAGAGTCCAGCACCTCCGCCTCCATCGACGTGCTGCCCGCTCCGGGAGTCTTGCCCGTCGCGAGAGTCAGCCCCGTCGTCAGCACTCCTGTGTAGGGGAGGTAGTTAAAGACAAAGACTCCGGGATTGCTCGGCTGCAAGTCCGTCAGCGCGGCGCGGACGAGGAGCGTGTTGCTGCCGCGGCGATTGGTGATCTGATAGTGAGGACTGAACTCCTTCTTCAGGGTCTCTTCAAAGGCCTCCGCGAGACGTTCCCCTTCTTCGCGTGTCGCTGTCTTTTGTTTGGCGGGCAGATTCTTTGCCGGGATGACCTTCACGTCCTCGATCATCACCTTCGTGTATTTTCGAAGCGCGGACGGATCGCTCTTCTTCACGAGAGATTTGTTGATCGCGGAACTCGAGTCTTCAGCCATTCCTCGGTAGGAACTGATGTAATTTCGCTTCACCGCCGGCTCAGTCGTTTCGCAGCCGATGAAGAGAAACATCGGGCCGAGCAGGAAAACGAACCGAATTATCATGATTCTTTAGATATCCGAAATAGCGACGCTCTGCAAAGCTCTTTTTTGAGAAAGGGAGACCTTTTATCACGAAAAAGGAGGGAAAATCGACAATTCGCTCAAAAATGCATTCCAGGTAACCCGGGCGACAACGGTTGACGTCATGCAGGACGGTTGCTTCCGCGAGGGAGAATTCCCGTTTTGAAAGGGGTCAATCGAGCCTATGTTCAAGACTTCCGGTGCAAGGAGTCCCAACTCCCAACCGCGACCTGCCCCTGCCCCTGCCCCTGCCCCTGACCATGCCCCTGCCCCTGACCCTGCCCATGAAACTTCCGATCCTTTCCCTGCTCACCCTAGCCGTCGCCCTCAATGCCGGATTCTTCCTGACCAGTTGCGAAAAGGTCAAGCCTTACCTCGAGACGGTCAAAAGCGCCCTCGACCGCGAGACCGATGAGGAAGCCGCCGCCCGCGAGCCCCTCGCCGGAGCTGATATCCCGCCTCCGCCGGCCCCGGTGAAAATGGAGCCCGTCATCAACAAAGAGGCCCGCGTCTCCGTGCTCGGCTACCACGACTTCACCGAGGGCTCATCGACCAATGACATGATCCTAAACATCAATGATTTCCGGAATCAGTTGCAGGCGATCAAAGATGCCAAGCTCCCTGTCATCAGCATGCGCCAGTTCCTCGATTGGAAGCAGGCCAAGGCCGACATCCCCGCCGAGAGTGTCCTCCTCACCATCGACGACGGGTGGAAGGCGACCCACACCCTCGCCATGGCCGTGCTAAAAGAGTTCGGCTATCCCTACACCGTCTTTCTATACAAAAACTATGTCGGCGTCGGGGGGCGCTCCCTCACCCACAACGAGATCCGCGAACTGGCGGCCAATGGCGCGACTCTCTCGAGCCACTCCATCAGCCACCAGAACATGTCCCGCCGCGGCGGACGCTCCGAGGCCGACTACGACGCCTGGTTGCGTCAGGAACTCGAGGAATCGTACCACTTCCTCGAGCAGACCTTCGGCGACACCGGCGCTGTCGTGAAGACCTTCGCCTTCCCCTACGGCATCTACAGCGACCGCGCCCTCGAACTCGCGAAGAGCTTCGGTTACGAAGCGTGTTTCACCGTGAACGGCAAAAAGACCAGCTGGGACGTCGAGGACATGGAGGTCGGTCGCTACGTGGTCCACGGCACCACCCTCGCGAACTTCGATCCCGCGCTCGACTTCGGCGGCGGCAGCGTGACCTCGGCCGGGCGCAAACTCCTCGCCGAATCCAGGACCGAGACCGGCGAAGAGCAGGCCCCGCTCGTCACCGTGAGACCGCCTGCCAACAGCGTCGTCGGCAATCGCCTGCCCCTCATCGAGATCGACCTCTCCAAGCTCACCGGCGTCGATCCCGCGAGCCTCGTCCTGCGCGTCACCGGTTTCGGCAAAGTGCCGCACCAGTTTGATACCGCCACCGGTCTCCTCACCTATCAGGTCCCGCAGCGGCTCCGGCTCGACACCTGCGGAGTGCAGCTCACCTTCCGCCACGCCGGCTCCAAGGACAACGAAGTGATCGGCTGGACCTTCCAGATCAAACAAATCGTCGACTACCTCTCCTCTGACGCCACCGCTCCCGGTAAAAACGATCCCCTCCCCGCCGATGAAACGACCGGCACCGACGACAGCAAA
>JBDNIL010000410.1:0-6146 GCA_041688355.1 Verrucomicrobiales bacterium
CCGGCAGGCCAACTTCAATGACATCGTCCGTGATGCCAATCAGGAAGGGGACATTACCGTGGTCGTCGGCAGAGACCTCACGGTGGCGGGCGGGACAACTCCGAATGTGGACACTCAGACCATCTACGGCGCTTTTGCCCAGATCGGTCATGGAGGACCCGCCGCCATCGGAAACCTCCTCGGTAACATTACCGTGCTGGTCAAGAGAGACGTATCCGTTATCAACGGGAGTGAAATGAGTGACGGAACGATCACGATCACTCCTCTCAACAACTACGCCATGATAGGCAATGGTGATAATGTGCGGATCCTGCCCCCGCTCAGCGGGTCTTCCCTCTTCCGCTCCGAGGCAAGTGGATTCCGCTTTGGCGATATCGTACTGGCCGCAGGGCGTAGTGGCTATTTTGACGGCGCGCTTGTCGGCCATGCCGATCCGGCGACCTCCAACCAGACCACGACAGGTCGCAACCAGGTCGCCGTCAGTCGTTTGAACCCGTTCTTCGGAGGCGTCGGATACCTCACGGCGGTGAACGGCACGGTCTTCTCAAGCGGTGGAGACGGCAGCGAGCAGATGGAGTTCTACATCCCGGCCCGTTCCAACAACCGGATGGACGCCACCACCCGCATTAATGAGGGATCTGCCACCTTCGCAACGGCCCCCGCCAATTTCGCGGCCCCTTTCAACCAGGCCAACGGGATCTACGCAGGGCGTGCTGATGAAGTCTACCTCACGCCCGATCTCTGGTGGGATCAAACCGGGTTGGCAGCTTCCGGTGGATTTAGCGGTGCGGGTCTCTTCCCAACCGATGCCCTGAGTGGACAGGGAGGGGCGCTTGCCCTCGTGAATGAGCCTGGCGGCCTCACCAATCTCGACTCGCTCGTCGCCGGTGCCCTCGGTTCCTCCGCTCCGGTCTACAGAAACAACAACGGCGTGAGTGGGGCCGGGCTCTACACCATTTACTACGACGCGACCGAGTTCGTAAAGACCACCTTCCCGACGCAGCCGACGGATCCCACCATTCCTGATCCGAACATCGTCTTCAATTTTGACGGTCTTCTTTTCGTGGACTCGTTTGACGCCTTTGACCGGATCAAAGAGGAGGAAGAGGAGGAAAGAAGAAGGAGAGCAGGCGAGGGGCTTCAAGGCGAGACCTATTACGTCTTCGATCCTGAGACAAACCGATACTCCAGTTACCGAATCTTCGGGACTCCCTCATGGATCGAACCCTTTGGGCCCATCGAACCAATTGGAACCATCGGCGCAATAAATCCCCTCTGAGTGATCAAGCGGGTTTCAATCTGAAGCATTTCTGCCCTCTTTTGCTCCGCTAAACTAAGAATTTAATCTTTCCAAGATAAGAGATTCATCATTAATTTGAATATTCCTCTTGCGAAATTAAGTGATAGCTTTCAAGATCGGGGTGAAAGAAGACGAATCTCCTTTCATCCCTTTTTGTTAAGCCGCTCTGAATGAAGTATTTGACTCCCAGCGCCATCGCCATCTCTCTCCTCCTCTTGATCGTATGCGATCTTCGGGCTCAGGATTCTGAACTTGGTGCTCTCCCGCCGCTCCCGGATCTCGATCTGGGTGATCCTGATCGCAAGCAGTCTTGGCGTGAAAAGCGTCAGATGACACGGAAGGAAGAGGACGCACGACGCGAGCAAAGCGTCTACCGTCGCCAACCGGAAGACACCGGCCGGGCAACGCTGGGGCAGCGCCTTTCGACGTTGAGGAACGAGCAGGTGAAAAGGATGCCCGTCTCAGATGAAGTCACCGTCCGCAACTCCCTTCCCACCAGCGACGACGGTATCACCGCGAGCGGTTCACGGTTACAGGCTTTTGGCGATTCCGACTACTGGGGAGCGATGCCCCCTCCGACGCCCGAGGAGTCACTTATCGATCTCCCTCCGCTACCGGATCTTCGCACACCCGATCAGGTGACGAAGAAGGAGCGGGTTCGCGACCTCCTCGTGGCAAAGCAGGAGAAGCGCAAAGCCGAGGCTGACGCCATGCGGGAAGAGAAGGAGCTTCGCGAGCGCGCTGTTGTGAATCGCCCGACGGCCGATCCATCGACCGCATTGGTTCTGGTGGAGTCTCAGCAAATGAGCGGTGCCGGCTACGTAGGCAACCAGGAGGCACCCTCGAAGGTGTCCGAGGGAACGCTGAAGCCCTTTAACGAGAGTTCCTCTTATTACAAAGACAGCCAGCTCGTCTACAAAGGCCGGAAGAATGATGTGCCGGTGGAGACCTGGTGGAAGCGCGGTACCAACGAGCAGGGCGGCAGCGTGTCAGACGAGCCCAATTGGCGTTGGCGCAACCCTTTCGGGGCATCCCGTGACGAGGTGCAGCCGGTTTCCTACACCCTGCCGCAGGGCCAGGGCGGGTACTCTGCGGGCGCGGCCAACCCAACACTCAACAATACCAACCTCACCTCGAACCTTCGCGGAATCCGTGTCGTGAGGTCGACCAGTGCAGTCACCAAGGGCGGTTTCGGATCCGTAACTGGAGTGGTCTCCGAGAGTGTCGAGCTCCCTCCCCGGGTCTATGATGTTTTCGCGGAACGTGTCGGATCTTCCCTCACTCTGGGCGGACTCAACCAGATGGTTCGTGACGCTGTTATCGCCTACCGCAAGAGCGACCTTCCCGTCGTGGATGTCCTCGTCCCCGAGCAGGAGATCTCTTCCGGTGTTCTCCAACTGGTCATCATCGAAGGACGCCTGGGTGACGTTCTCGTAGAAGGGGCCGGTAACACCGAGGGCCGTGCCCTCGCCAGTCAGATCCGAACAGGCCGCGGCGAAGTCATTCGCGAGAGCGATCTGACCGAGGACATGAACTGGATCAACAAACATCCCAATCGCCAAGTCGATCTTGTTTTCAGCCCGGGTGATGGATACGGGGAAACTGACGTTATTTTGCGCACTGAATCTACCCGTGAACTCCTGGGTTATATCGCCCTTGAGAACTCCGGGACCTCAACACTTGGGGAAGCGCGTGGTATTTTCGGAGCGAGCTGGACCGGTCCGCTCTTCTTTGGAATGGATTCTATCCTGAGTTATCAATTCACCACGAATTTCGACGAAGACAGTGAGCTTCAGGGGCACAGCGGGGTTTTTGCTTCCTATCTGCCATGGCGCCACCAAGTCACTCTTCTCGGTGCCTACGTTGAGAGTGACGCCATCTTTGGCAATGGCGGTGCTAGCTTTGTCAGTGGCGGAGTGAACAAGCAGCTGAGCGGTCGCTACGGAATCCCTCTTCCCAGCATCGGGCGTCTCTCCCATGAACTGGAAATCGGGATGGACTTCAAGTCCAGTAACAGCGACCTCGCCTTTAACAGCACCCAGGTCTTCGATACGACCTCCGAGATCGTGCAATACAGCCTCGGCTACAACATCGTGGTCCGTGACCGGACTGGTGCCTGGAGACTTGATTCCGAGGTCGTCTCAAGCCCCGGAGACAATACCGTCAACAACACCGACGCGATCTTCCAGAGCCAGCGCGCCGGTGCAACCGCTAACTACACCTACGGACAGGTCACTCTCGAGCGTGATCAGCAACTTGCTGATGGCTGGTCAGCCTACGGCCGACTCCAGGGGCAGGGCTCGAACGCCAATCTGCTCTCCAGTGAGACTCTCGGTGCCGGCGGTTATGACAGCGTTCGCGGATTTGAGCAACGCATCGTGAATGGTGACTCGGGTGTGGTCGGTTCGGTGGAACTGAGAACTCCCAGCTTTTACCCATCAACCTTCGCAGGCTTCGGAAACGTTAGAGATAATGCGTATGGCCTTGTCTTTTATGACTTCGGTGCGCTCTCGAGCAATACTCCGCTTCCTGGGGAGGAGGACATTGAGTTGAGCGGTGTCGGTCTCGGCTTCCGTTACCAGCGTGAAAACTGGTTCACCTTGCGGGTGGATTATGGCTTCCAGGTAACAGAAGAAGGATTCGACGATGGCAACCAGGGCCGATGGCACGTGGGTGCTCGCGCCACCTTCTGATCCTGGAGGAAATGCAGCCTCCATCGGGCGCTCGGTTCGATCTACCGATTGCTCTCTGGCTCAATTGAGGAACACATGTCGTAGGGCGTGTTCCTCGAGTCGGGAGAGCGACGCGAGTGCTGACGGATATATTGAAACGGCGTTCAGTATACCGCCCGTCCACCTGTCAGGTCAAAGGTGTAGCCGGTGCAAAATGAGGCTTCCCTTGAGACGATCCAACAGGTGAGGGCAGAAACTTCGTCGAGAGTGCCGCAGCGCTTCATCGGGATTTTGTCTGTCATGTACTTTACCTGGTCCGGGTGGATCCCGTCCACCATTGGAGTCCGGATCACTGCCGGAGCAATGGCGTTCACGGTGATGCCGGTTTCCGCGTATTCCTTGCCAACCGACTTGACCAGCCCGATCACGCCTGCTTTTGTCGCCGAGTAGGGACTCATGCCGGCGTTACCCTCTTTTCCTGCGATAGAGGCAAAGTTAAGAACCCGGCCATAATCGTTTGTCTCCATTGCGAGGATTGAGTACTTGGTCATCAGGAACGTACCCCTAAGATTGACCGCCGTCTCGAGGTCGAACTCTTCAGTCGTGATCTCGGTGATCTTTCGATTCGTTGGACCCACAATCGCGGCACAGTTGATCATGATATCGAGCCTACCTTCGGAATGGCGGGCTACCGTTGCGTCAATCCCGGCGATCACCTCATTTTCCTCGGAGATGTTTACTCTTTCTCCATTGAGTGAAAGTCCGGCTTCAGCGAATTCCCTGATCACCGACTCGATCATGGGCTCGCTTAGGTCAAATATCGTCACGTCCGCTCCCTCGTTCGTGAGACGGCGGGCTATAGCTTTGCCAATTCCATCGGCCCCGCCCGTAATAATCGCCCTTTGATTTTCGAATCTTTTTTCAGTCATGGAAGGGGATTGTCGGCGAGGCTGCAAAAAAGGGCAGCACAAATTTTAGCGTTATCGAGTCCTCGTCAGGCGGCTGCAAAAAAGATATCCTTGTCCGCATGATAACCCGCCGAACTCTTCTCGCCGCTACTGTTGGTTCCCTTCCGTCCGTAACCGGATTCTCCGCTGCGGAAAGAAAAGCTCCAAAGCCATTGAAGTATCTCCAAATTGGAACCGGCCATGGTCACGCCAACAAAATCTCAGTTTATGCCGAGAGCTCGGACTGGGAGGTCGTGGGAATCGTCGAGGAAGACCCGGAGCTTCTCCACGAGGCAAAAAGTAGCAGTGCCTTCAGTAGTTTTAAGTTCCTTAGTCTGGAAGAGGCGCTGAACCTCCGCGATATTGATGCAGTCGGAGTTGAAACAAGGGTTAGGGATCTTCTCCGATATGCCCGTATAGCGATTGATCACGGATGCCACGTCCATCTCGACAAGCCGGCCGGTGCTGACCTGAACGCCTATCGGAGCCTCATGCAAACGGCTGACAGCAAAGACCTGGTCGTGCAGATGGGATACATGTATCGATTCAACCCGGCGATACTGCTTCTCCACCGGATGCTCAAGGCTGGCTGGCTGGGCGAGATCTTCGAGGCCCACGCGGTGATGTCCAAACAGATGTCTGAGGGTGACCGCAGAGAGCTGGCTGAGTTTCCGGGCGGGACCATGTTTGAGCTTGGTTGCCATCTTATTGATCTTACCATCGGAGTCTTCGGCAGACCGGACCGTATTCACTCATATTCCCGCCGCGTTCTTGATTCAGAGGGAGACAACCTCAAAGACAATATGCTCGCCGTATTCGAGTATCCCGAAGCGACTGCCACCATTCGTTCCTCCGCCCTTGAGGTAGAAGGCTTTTCGCGTCGCCATCTTACGGTTTGCGGCACCGAAGGTACTTTTCATATTCAGCCACTCGACCGTCCCAGTGTGCAGCTATCCCTCTCTCGCGAGAGAGGCTTCGGCGGAGAAGAGCGCAAATTTCCGAAGGGAACGAGTGATTTCCCTTTGGACTCAAATTACCGCCGATACGTCGGGGACGCTGCAGATCTCGCCGCGGTGATCCGTGGCGAAAAGGCAAACGATTATCCTTCCTCTCACGACATCAGCGTCCAGGAATCTGTCCTCCTCGCTGCCGGGATGTAAGAGAGTAGTATTTCACAGAGCCTAAAATCTTAAAATCTGGGGAAATGGCCAAACTAATGTGCCCGGA
>JBDNIL010000059.1:0-2617 GCA_041688355.1 Verrucomicrobiales bacterium
AACACTTTAATTGATACACCAACATCAGCTCGCCACACGGATGGCAACATCATTGTCGCGATGAGCAGCGGATTCGAGTTTTCTTTCCCATGCTCCGACTATCCGCGTCTGGCATCGGCATCGTTCGATGAACGCTCCAAAATGGAACTGTCACCGCTAGGAATCCACTGGCCTGATATCGATGAAGATTTGTCGATCGCAGGCCTCCTCCGCGACCACGCCAAGCGCTAACGAGACGAGGATGGCAAGGCTTCGCTAGCCATCTCTTGAACGATAGGCAGGGGATCTCCCGAACCAGCTCAATGGACTCCCGCCCGATTCCCCTCGACCTTCGCCCACGGCAGCCCCGTTCCTTCATCCGCCCCTCCTTCAGCCCCATCCTCCGACCGATCTTCCGCCGATTCCCCGATCCGCACCGCTGCAACCCGACAAGCTCGCCACCCCACGCGTCCGCACCGCTACCCGGGCTTCGGCCACCCGGGAACTGCCAGACCTCCGAGCGCCTATCAAGCCGGCGCGCTCAACCCGATACCCGCACTGAGTCGCTTGACTTCCCCGGCTCGATTCCTTACCCTGCAACCGTGACCGCTCCCCCGGTATCGGGTCGAGCGGCCTTTACGTTCGGGAGGGAAATTTCAGAATTCATAATATGAAACCAGAGTGCATTGTAACGTTTTCGGATGAGTTGCCGCCGAGCGCGGTTGGTTCGCTAAAGGATTTCGCCCTCAAACAGAGACCTGACTTTGAATTCTTATTCGTATCTGAACCGAATGTTTTTCGACAAGTGTCAGTGTCGCTTGATGCGAAAGCTGGATCGTTTGGTTCAATCGGTGGAGATGAGAATCAGGCTGTATACGCCCAAGCCGGAGGACTTCTTTCGGCATTGCTATCAGAGCTTCGCCGTATTTCATGACGACACGGCGAAGCAACGTCTGGAGATCAGGCGATACCGTGATTCTGCCGTCTGACTCGAACCCGCCAAATGGCCATTCATTATCCCCGAATGACACAGACACCTTGGAAGTCCCGCCCGACGAAAGGACGGCTGCAAACAAAAAGTAATCCAACTCAACGCTCGAAGATCCCGAACAAGACGCGTCATGGAAGGGCTTGCAGCCCTCCATGCGCTCGACGTTCGGCTGGAAAAACACATCTAGAATGAAATCTCAAGACAACTCCGAAATTTACTTCAAAATCGCCTTTTTATTTCTTCTCATAGTCATATGCGGCTTTCTTTGGCGCATCCACTCGCAATTAAGTTCAATCCCTCGATTTGGTGATCGATACGAAGAGGCCGGAAAAGCACGGCCAAGTGGTGTTAGCGATAGCATGTGGAACGTACCAGTAATTGAGGTTCAAGGTGGGGAGATCAAACTCGAAAACAGATACCCGATCGAAGTGAAAATCTCCGACCAGTAAAGATACCGTTTAGCGGACCACGCCTTTTCGACTCATGGATACTATGAAAGCCGGTTTCCTAGGCGATCCAACGACAGGTCTGTCGAAGCGAACCTCGGAGCGGGCCGACTTTGATGGGTATGCGGAGAACAGCCTTTGGCGTGACGGGTCGGAGCCTCTAATCAACACGCCGCGACTCTACGCAACAAAGGGAGATGTGCCAGCACTGGGCGCGATATCTGAGAGGGTGATCGAGCAAAATGAATTCGAGAGATTTATACAGCAATATTGGATTGAAAGTTCGTTCAAATACTCCGACGGAAATCCGGCAATTCTCGACTTGGTCTGTTTTCTCGGGCGTCAACGTTCTACCGATGACCATAAATTTCTCGCAGCATTGAAAGAAATGTCTACCCTCGCTATTCGCGCCGAGAGAGAAGCCCTGTTGCGATCCGGAGATATTCAGCCGATAAGTATTCGGTTCTTTCATGTGTTCGATGAAGCCGACCCTGAATTTTTCAACTTTCATCTCCACACTTTACTACTTCTGACATGAGTATCCGATCTGCCGAACAAGATGCGGCGATGGACAAGCCCGATCTCGTTTCGAGTTGTTTGACTTCCCTGATTCGAAACGTTAATTTCCCATCGAGGCCACGCTCCCGGATCGGGCTGCCATACCTTTGACGGTCAACCATCAGCAAGCGTGGAACCGTGACTTTGCCTCCGGCGTTGCGCCGTAAGTTCGGTCTCGACCGCATGGTGAGTCCGCTTTTGATAGTCGAAGAGGGTGATCGCGAGCTGATCCTGCGTCCGACATGGCGGCGCTTGAGTCTTCTTCCCGGGATTGATGACGCTCTGTCCCGACACCGGCGTCCTCCTTTCCCGGTGCAGATCTGAGAAAGGCGCTTCCCGATTCATTTGTGAGCACGGGGAAGAATCGACGGTTTTATTGACGTTGGATCGCACCGACTTTCATGATGCCCCCGGGGCGCAAGTCTACGGGATGCTCGTCAAAACCCCGGCTGAGCTTCTTACGGAGCAGAGAGAACGGGGAGTCATTTGAGGTCCTCGCGGTACTGATTGGTCTCGTCCTATTCGTTTTCGTCATTCTCTGACAACCTCGCGCCGCTCTGAAATTTTAGATGCGCTCGGGCGATTAGCGCCTAAAGGTGAACCTGTCAAAGCGCCTACGAACCTTGAGTGATACGGGAGACAT
>JBDNIL010000411.1:0-3728 GCA_041688355.1 Verrucomicrobiales bacterium
ATCCCCGGCGGCGATTTTTTTCTCCGCAGCGGCGAGGGCATCGTTTGCCGCCTTGACTTTTTTAGGGTCTCCGTCAGGGCTGAGAGTGAGGAGATCGAGCCGGGCGCGGGCCGCCATCATTTCCCCCTCGCGCTGTGAGGCGATTTTGGCGAGGGCTTCGTTCGGCTTTGTCAGGGCGGCGGTGTCGGCCGCGAGGACCGCTTCGAGATGCGCGAGTTCGGTCTCTGCCATAGAAAGAGATGCTTTCGCCAGAGCCACCGCCGACGGACCGTCGAAGTCATCGTGGAGCCAGGTGCCTGCGGACGAGGTTGGTGTCTCGGCAACAACGACCTGCGCTGCCGCGACGGCGAGATCGGCCTCCGCCCGGGCGAGAGTCTTTGCCGCGCTCGCAATCTTTTCCGTCGCGGCGGAGAGTCGATCGTGCCGAACATAGTCCCGCGTGGCCGGAGCCCACTCCCCGGGCGGCAGCGTGACGGGCTCGATGGGCGGGGCGAAGGCGGCAAAAATGCCCGGGACGGCGGGCGTGATTTTTACTGACTTGTCAGGCTGTGCCGGATCGCCGCGGAGGTGGAGAAAGGTCGGTTCGTCAGGGTGATCGTCAAAGGCGCGGGGGATGCCGTTTTTTTCAAAATCGACCATGCCCGGCACCGGATCGAGCCTCACCTGATGCGGCTCGAAGAGGGCGCGGAAGTTGTAGTAGTCGACCGCCTCGATGGGATCGTATTTGTGATCGTGGCACTTCGCGCAGTTGAGAGTAAGCCCGAGGAATGCCTTGCCGGTGCTCTCGATGGTGTCGTCGAGCCAGGTCGTGCGGTTGAAGAGGTAGTAGTTCCGCGCGAGAAAGCCGGTCGCGCGGACCGCGTCGGCATCGCCGGGGAGGAGTTCGTCGGCGGCGAGCATCTCGTGAATCATGCGGTCGTAGCCCTTGTCCGCATTGAGGGACTCGACGATCCAGTCGCGCCAGTGCCAGAGGTGTTTCTGACTGTTGCGAAGCTGGTTGCCGAGGCCGTACCAGTCGCTGTAGCGCCACACGTCCATCCAGTGCCGGGCCCAGCGCTCGCCGTGCTGCGGACTGGCGAGTAGCTCATCGACGATCACTTCGTAGGGGCGTTCGTCGCGGAGCTGCGCCCCCGTAGGAGGCAGCCCGATCAGGTCGAGGTAGAGACGCCGCAAGAGCAGGCCGCGCTCGGACTCGGGCCCGGGTTGCAAATGATTCTCCCGAAGTTTCGCGCTGAGAAAGGCGTCGATCGGATTGCCCACTTCGAGACCTGCGGGGAGCGGTGGCCTCTCGATGCGACGGAACGACCAGTGATCGCGGGGATCCGCCTCGCCCTTTTCGCCGGGAGGCACGGGTGCCCCGGCCTCAATCCACGAGCGGATCGCGGCGATCTCGGCGGGCTTCAACGGCGCGGCCTCGAGCGGCATGCGCTCGTGTGGGTCGTCGATGGTGAGACGGGCGAGGAGCCGGCTCTTTTCCGGCTCGCCGGGGACGATCACGGGGCCGTCATCGCCGGTGGTCCGCAGCAGCTCCGCCGTGTCGAGGCGCAGCCCCGCGTTTGCCTTGAGAGCGCCGTGGCAGGCATAACATCGGGCCTGCAGAACCGGCTTGATGTCCCGCAGATAATCCGCCTCTGCCTCGAGTGGATGCAGCGGGACAAGGAAGACCCCGAAGAGGATCCCCTTTCCGACGAAGGCCTTTGTGTTGGTAAAATGCACTGATTCTGCGCCGCGCTCCGCGACATTCCTCTATTTCAAGCGGAAAGCCGCAAAAGGCCAAGCTCATTTCCCTCGCAATCACGCCAGAGAAAGCAGGAACATCTGAAAAGGGAGATTTTGCTGAAAGAATTCGCGCTAAGAATTACGTATAGGAAAACGTATTGAGAGTTTACCCATCTCATCGCATTCTGTTTTCCCCTACCATGAATCTGAAAAGACTCTTTTTTGCCGTTACCACCATCCTGCTCGCCCTCGGATCCACGCTGCCCGCAGTGGCGCAGCGCACCAACATGTCGGCCCGCGAGGCGATCGGCCTGGTCTCCAACCAGTTCGGCCCGCAGTCCGTACAATGGCTCGCGGAGATGCGGGCCCAGGGCGGCATCCCGCAGCCGTCGGACTGGCAACTCCTCGCCTACGACGAGCGGGCCCCGCGTCTGCTCTATCGCTTCTGGGCCGGGGGTGGTCGAGCCGGAGACGGGGGCGTCGATGACACCCGCTACCCCGACGACGTGCCGGTAGGCTACTTCAACGCCAATCAAATCGGGGTGGACAGTGTCGCCGCTTTCACCATCGCCGAGGGCGAGGCCCGCAAAGCGCGCATGGCCTTCGACAGTTGCGACTATCTCCTCCGTGTCCGCGAGTACTCGACCGAGCCGGTCTGGCGTCTCGAGCTGCTCGATGCCTCGCGCCGGCTCGTCGGCAAGCTCTACATCTCGGCGAACAGCGGCGAACTGCTGCGCACCGTCTGGATCTATCGCGACCAGCGGGCGAGGACAGACGGGCTCCCGCTCATCATCGACTCTTTCGCCCCGACCCGCCAGACGGTCGATCAAAGTCTCTCCGGCACCGGGTATCCCGGGATCGATCCTTTCACCGGCATCGCCGGCACGGGGATCGGCGGCGCGGGCGTGACCCCTGCTCCTTCTCAAGTCCCCGGCGGCATGTCCGGGATCCACTCCGTCCCGCTGCCCCCTGCTCCGGGAATGTCCGCGGCCGGCGCTCCGGTGGCCGGGCCTCCCGGCGGGATACAGCCGTACTCACCGGTCGATTCGCTGGGTCGGATCTCGCCTGACGGGATCCCCGCTCCCCCGCCGCTCGCCCCGGCCGCACCGCAGGCTCCGGTCGCGCCGCCCGCTCCGCCCGTGGCGATGACTCCCGCTCCGGCACCGGCACCGGCTCCCATCCCCGCGCCGGTAGAAAGACCTGTCGCGAGCACGCCGGAACCGGCAAAACCGCCCGTTTCCTCAGGATCGGGAGGCGGCAACTCGGAGCGCATCCCTCCGCCGCCCATTCCGCGCTAAGAGCGGCGCTTCGCCAGTCGCGAGAGCGCCTCGACCGTCCAGACGACGGGGTAGGCTTTCTCAAAGTACCAGAGACGGGCGAAATAAAATCCGATGGGGGACGGCTCGAACACCGTCCCCTTTTTCGTGGCTTCCATCAGCCATTTTTCACCATGCTCAAGGGCCTCGTTCGTTGCCGGGCAATCGGCGGCCGCGCCGGCGAGGGCGCTCATCGCGAGAGCGGTTTCCTCGATCGTGGAGGGGGTGCCGTCACGCAGGGAACCCCAGCCGCCATCGCTGTTCTGGTGGCTCCGCAGCCAGGCGAGGCCGGGAGCAGCGAGGTCATCGCGTCCGGTCTGGAGAAAGGCGAGGACAACTTTCGCCGTGCCGTAGGTCGGATTTTCCTCATCGGCGAGGCGATGCTGATTACCGAACCAGAGGGGGTTCCACGATCCGTCGGGCCGCTGTTGTTCCCGGAGAAATCGGAGCGCTTTTTCCACCCCGAGGTCGATACGGAGCCGCAAATCGGCAGACACGAACGGTCGCCAGACGTGCCAGGCGCGCAGGGTGTGGGCAGTGAGGTCAGGCGAAGAACGGTCAAAGGGCAGCGCACCCCAGCCTCGGCAAAAGGTGGGGATGCCCCCGTCGCGATTCTGGAGATCGAGGAGCCATCGCACTCCGGCGACGGCGGCGGCAAGGGCGTCGGCGCGCTCGCGGGCGGGATCGAGAGCC
>JBDNIL010000412.1:0-5640 GCA_041688355.1 Verrucomicrobiales bacterium
GGAAGAAACCAGGCCCCGGGATTCTCGAGGACGTCGGCAACCTCGGCAACGGCATAGACGGGACAGCCGAACTCGCGCGCCGCCTCGGCAACAGCCGCGCTGTGGTCATTGTGCGTATGCGTCACGAAGATGCCCTCGATGCGGGTCACGAGCCCATCCGCGAGCGCTTTTCGCAGGTCCCCGAGCGGCCCCGGCCCCCCGCAGTCGAGGACAAAGCCGGAGCCGTCCCCGGCGAGCAGCAGCTTGGTCGTCCCGAGATGCTTGCACCAGTCGGGTAGTTCGACATGCTCGCTGTAGTCCATCAGTTCGACCTCGGCCTCCGCTCCGAGGACGAGACGACCGGCCGCAGTGAGACGCTCCTCTTTGAAATACCAGTTCAGCGCATTGGTTGAGAGGTAGTTCGCATAGATCGCCCGGACCCGGCGGATCAGTTCGGCGATGTCCCCCTGCGGATCGGTGATGATCTCTCCCCGAATTGGGACAAGGAGATCAGGTTTTTCCGCCGCCAGTTTCTCCAGACTCCGAATCAACTGACCGAGCCGCCCGCCGTAGCCGTGGTATCCCCCGATCTTCGCCTCGGGGATCGCATCCTGAAAGCTGTAGAGATCGGGCACGCGGCCTCCGGCGAGGATGAGATCGCCGCTGAACCCGATCTTTTTGCCATCGACTTCGACGAGATAAGTGATGCCCTCGCGCGTGTAGCCGGGCGTCTCGAGGACCCGGAACTCTAGTCCGCCCGGGCCGGCGAGGCGGTCTCCGTCGCCGACGGGATCAGCGACGGCGAGGGGAGCAATCGGCAGTCGGGTGACCTGCTGATCGTAGTAATCGTTGCGTTTGTCCCACCAGGCCGTCCAGTGCGCCGACGGATCGCCGAGAAAGGCCGCCACGCTGCGCGGAGCCGCGACCCTGCCTCCGGTGCCGACGGCGGCACGGGCGAACTCGGTGAGGTCGCGCCTCATGTGGGTCATCAGCACTTGATCCGCGTTCGGGGTCGCACTGCCGTAGACAACGAGCCGCTGCCCGGCTCCCTCGATCGTGACGGAGTTGAGCGCACCCTTTTCGAAGCGGAAACCGTCCGGTAACTCCGCGGGCAGCGTGGTCGCGGTCGCGAGGAGGGCGAGGAGGATTGCGGGAAACATTCTCATGGATCAAAACTGGCTCTTTTCCTCAGCGAAGACAAGCCTGCCGACGCCGCATCAACGCCAGCGTGAGGAGGAGCAGCAAGGTGATCGCACCGGAAAAGAGAATAGCCTTTCTGTCAGGATCCGGTCGGCTCAGGGCCGGGGCCTCCGGGAGCGCCAATGAAAAATGCCCGCCCGGCTCGAGGTCAATGACCCGGGGAAAGGCGGCGGGACGATTGATGATGAGCATCAGCCTCTTTTCCGCCGTGGCGGAGAACTCGATCATGAGGTCCGTCTCAGCGCGCTCGTAGACCAGCGTGGCCGCACCGCTGAAACACCCATCGGGCACGACGCTGCCGGCCGGGGGACGGCGTATCGTCTCGAAGCCGGGAAAGGCGAAGTCAGGCACGACGTTGCGATCGCCGAAGCGAAAGGAAAAGACCTCACCGGCAAACCGGTCGGCGTTCTCCACGAGCGCGGCGAGACTGACATCGTCGCGGGTCGCAAGCCATTCCCGGCCGAAAATATCCTCCTCGAGAGGCGCTACTCCCGTACTGAGCTCGGGCGCGTGGAAGGTCACGTAGACCGACACCTCGCCGGGCTCGAGGAGATTGATCTCGAGATAATGATAGAGCGCAGGATGTCCCGCCGCCGGTCCCGCCAGCACAAAGAAGGTCAGGACCACGACGGCTCTCGTCAGCATGGCCGTGTTATCTGGCCCGGTCGTTGTATCCGCGTGGATGCTCGACATGCCAGTCCCACGCGGACTGGACGATGGACTTGAGATCGGGATATTTCGGATTCCACCCCAGCTCTTTGCGGATGCGGCGGCTGTCGGCGATGAGGGTTGCGGGATCCCCGGCACGACGCGGCGTGATCTCGGCCGGGATGGCGTGACCGGTCACCTCGCGGACGGTCTCGACGACTTCTTTGACGCTGAAGCCGTTCCCGTTTCCGAGATTAAATTGCAGGACCTCGTGTTCCCGCAGAGCCTCGAGGGCGAGGAGGTGGGCCGAGGCGAGATCTTCGACGTGAATGTAATCCCTGACACAAGTACCGTCGGCGGTCGGATAGTCGTCGCCGAAGATCTTGATGCTCTGCCTCTGCCCCAGCGCGACCTGGATCACAAGCGGGATGAGGTGGGTCTCGGGGTCGTGGTCTTCGCCTTTCACGGGAGTGCAGCCGGCAGCGTTGAAATAGCGCAGCGCAGCGTAGCGCAATCCCTTCGTGCGGTGCGCCCAGTGGAGGATGCGCTCGACGAAATATTTCGACTCGCCGTAGGGACTACCCGGGACGATGCGCTCTTTTTCCGAGATCGGGATGGTCTCGGGCTCGTCGAAGAGATTCGCGGTGGAGGAGAGGATGAAACGCTCGACGCCTTGGCTGATGGCCGAGTCGATCAGATTGATCGCGTTCGAGACATTGTCGCCGAGGTATTTGAAAGGATCCTCGACCGACTCCCCGACGAGGGAATAGGCTGCGAAGTGCATGATGGAGTCGGGGGAAAAAGTTCCCATGACTTGATCGACGGCAGCCCTGTCAGCGAGGTCAGCTTCGAAGAAGGCAGCCTGCGGATTGACGGCGGCGCGATGCCCCATGTAGAGGTTGTCGAGCACGGCGACTTCGTGCCCGGCGGCGATGAGGGCATCGACGGCGACACTTCCGATATAGCCGGCTCCGCCGGTGACGAGTACTTTCATGAGAAATGAAAAGCATAACTTTCTGGCACTACGGCATTGAACGCAACTGAATCATGCTCTCCTGTCGGGAATGAAGAATCCTCCTCCGCTCCGCTGGGGCATCCTCGGCACGGGCATGATCGCGGGCCGCTTTGCCGCTGACCTCCCCTTTTCCCGCAGCGGCCGACTCGCCGCCGTGGCCTCGCGCAGCGCTGACTCGGCGGCTGCTTTTGTGAAAAGACACGGCGGCGAGGCGGTGACAGGCTACGAGGCGCTCCTCGCCCGGCCGGATCTCGATGCGGTCTACCTCAGTCTGCCGAATGCCCTGCATCACGAGTGGACCCTCGCCGCGCTCGACGCAGGCAAACACGTCCTTTGTGAAAAGCCGATGGCTCTGAGTGAGGCGGAGGCGCGGGAGATGTTCGCAAAAGCGGAGTCTGTCGGGCGGGTTCTCATCGAGGCCTTCATGTATCGGGCGCATCCGCAGACGGCGTTGCTTCACGAGACCATCGCTGCGGGCGCGATCGGGGAGATACGACTGATCCGCACGAATTTTACCTTCCACCGCGAGGCCTCGCCGCAGGATGCCCGCTTCCAGGCCGGCCCGGGGGGCGGATCGCTCATGGATGTGGGCTGCTACTGCGTCGACTTTACCCGGACCCTCTTGGGTGCGGAACCTGACAGGGTTGAGTGCCTCGCCCACCGGCACGAGTTCGGAGTCGATGACTACGCCGCCGGGCTGCTGGGCTTCGCGGGCGGGGCACTCGCCACCTTCACCTGCGGCATGACGGTGCTCTCGGACCAGAACGCCCACATCGCGGGCACGGAGGGACGCCTCGAGGTGACGCGATTCTGGCAGGGAAAAGAGGGCTTTTCCCTGATCTCGCCGAAGGGCAAAAAGAAGACATTTTCCGTCAAAGAAAAACGCCCCATCTACGCGATCGAAGCCGATGCCTTCGCCGAAGTCGTCGCCGGAGCACCGAACTGGAACCTGCCCGAAAACACGCTCGGGAACCTGCGGGTGCTGGAGCAGTTGCGCCGGAGTGGCGGATTCGACTAAGAAATCACCCGAGCAGCGGAGCTTCGGACGGTCGGAAAACGGTGATGCCCATGTTTGTCCCTTTCTCCCGCAGGTAGCTGGAGATGCGACCGTCAATGACACAGGCGCGCCCTTTGCTGCGCGAAGAAGTCGCGTGCATGAAGCGGCAGGTCGCGCCGTCACGCAGGGCGAGGCCGACATGCCCGGTGTAGGTGGAGTGCCAGTTGGTGACGATGGCGATCACGTCGCCGTTCTCGATCTTCGATTCGACCGCCGCGACTTTGCTGTTGGGAATGTAGGTGACCGGCAGTTGCGAGATGTTCGCCTCGATTCTCGCCATATCACTGAGCATTGACGGGTCGTTGCGCAGGTAACGGGTGCTGTTCCCGGCCACCTGCATGTAGCGGACCTTGCGGCGCAGGGGCAGCCCGCCGAGAGAGGGCGTCACGTTCCGCCCGAGACCGCGCCTTTCATTGTCGGCAAAGACCTCCTCGAGATGGTGCATGCGGCTGACGTAGGTGCCGTCGCAGCGCCCGCCGCGGTAGCGCTCGAGCTCGATGTAGTGGAGAAAAGCCTCGCGGGACCAGAGGGCGGGAGAATTTTTCACCATCCGGGCCATGGCGAGCGAGGCCTCGTAAAAGGTCCAGCAATCGAGCATGTCGAAGTTGACCGAGGGGGACTCGATCTTGTCGTGGATCTCGAGGGTATAGTTGCCGTAGGGCGTGCCGCAGAGGGCCTTGCCTGCGGTGACGGTGCGCTGCCCGATAGGCTGGCTCGCCCAGTTTTCCTTCTTCGCCTGATCACAGAGGCGGTGGAACTTTGCCTCCCCTTTGAAGACGACCGGCCACGGCAGGCGGGGCTGTCGCAGCGTCACCGAAGTAGATTCGGTCGGGACCGTCTTGCAACCGCCGAGGAAAAGCCCGGCACCCGTGCCGCCGAGGGTGGTGAGAAAATGGCGGCGGTCGAGGGGGAGTGAAGACGAGAGGGAGGACATTGCGGGAAACGTAAGAGAGCAGGATAATAAAGTAAGCCCTTTGTGCGGTCTGCTCAACTGAATCGTGGAACCACCCGGGACTTCCCGCCAATCTGGCGGACCACGGGCGTCGCGCCGGGAGGCGAGGGTTCGATTCTCTCACGCGATCCAATCGCGCATGACTTTTCCGCCCACATCGGTGAGCCGGAAGTCCCTGCCCTGAAATCGATAGGTCAGCCTCAAATGATCGAGCCCGAACTGATGCAGGATGGTGGCCTGGAGGTCATTGATGTGGACCGGATTCTCAGTGGCGAACCAGCCGATCTCATCGGTGGCACCGTAGATGTGCCCGCCTTTGAGCCCGCCGCCGGCCATCAGCATGGTGAAGGCGTTGGGATGGTGATCGCGGCCGGTATTGGAGTCGCGACCTGGCCGATTTTCGCCCAGCGGAGTGCGACCGAATTCGGACCCCCAGACGACCATCGTGGAATCGAGGAGACCGCGCTGTTTCAGATCTTTGATGAGCGCGGCGATGGGCTGATCGACGGCACCCGCGTTGTAGGCGAGATTTTTATCCAACTCGGAATGCTGGTCCCAGCTCGCGTGGATGATGTTGATGAAGCGAACTCCACGCTCGACCATGCGTCGGGCGAGGAGGCAGTTGCGGGCAAAGGTGTCGTAAGTCCGCAGCCCCGGGAGAGTGCCGCGGAAGCCGTCGCCGGGAGGCTCGGGCCGATCGACGCCATACATCTCCAGAGTCGCTTTGGATTCCCCTGACAAGTCCACCAATTCCGGCGCCGCCGTCTGCATGCGGTTGGCGAGTTCGTA
>JBDNIL010000413.1:0-3996 GCA_041688355.1 Verrucomicrobiales bacterium
CGCAGCAAAACTGGGCGCTCTTTGACCAGTCTTTCATCGGGAGACTCATCGAGGAGAATCGCCTCCCCCGGGACCACACGCCCTTTTTCGTCGAACATGCCAAGTTTCCCGTCGACCCCTCGCTGGGGGAACGGCTGAATCATCCCGAGGGCGAGTGGACGTTCTTCCACCACTCCGCCGCCGCGATCCGCAAACTCTGTGCAAGGGGCAACGCCCTCATCGTGGGGCGCGCGGGGAATTTCGTGACGGTGGACATGCCGAATACCTTCCACGTGCGACTCGTCGGCGGGAAAAACACCCGCATCGATGTCGCCGCGAAACATCACGGGATGAGCCTTACCGAGGCCACCTAGCTGGTGGAGGAGACCGACAAGTCCCGGGCCCGGTTTGTGAGTCTCCAAGTCTGCGGCGAGATCGACGACCCGGGCGGCTACCATCTCGTCATCAATACGGATAATCTCCCCGACGCGCTGATCGTGCGACTGATCGGGGATGCGCTCGAGCGAAGCGGCCTGCATCGTGCGGAGGAGCTCCACCCCCGTCTTTTCACCGAGACGATAGTCGATCAGGAAGGCATCGTGCTCTCCGGAGAGAAGTGCTTCGAGACCTTTCGCGTAGTTCGGTGCCCAGTCCAGCACGTAGCGGGAGCGGGAGACTTCGCCGAGAAGATCACGGTGCAGGATGTACTCGTCTTCATCGTCATCGATGAGGAGCAGCCGGATCGGAGGTGCCTGTCTCGATTCTGTCATCAGTGAGCAGTTCCGTTCGGGAGCTTCACGAGCTCGAACCAGTAGCTTTTAAGCCGACCCGCCATCTCGACGAGTTCGTCAAAGCAGGCCGGTTTGGTGATAAAGGAATTCACCCCCCCCCATCGTAGGTCTGCTGGATGTCCGTCTCCGAGTCCGAGGTGGTCAGCACGACGATGGGGATACACCGGAGGTGTTCGTTGGACTTGATCCGCTTCAGCTCCCCGTAGCCATCGACACGCGGCATGTTGAGATCGAGGAGGATGAGGTCGGCGATGCGGCAGTCACTCTTTGCCACCGTTGCCTGAGCCCGCTCAAGGTAATCGACGAGGGCGGCGCCATCCTCGACGTAGCGGAACTCTCCCTCGAACCCGCTCTTCTCAAACGCTTCGCGCACGAACTCCCGGTCATCGGGGTCGTCGTCGGCCATCATTAAAATGCAGTCTCTACTCATGCCTGATGTCGGTCGGGGGAGGTGTCCATCTTTCTCCGGACAGGCAACTCGACGATAAAATGCGCTCCTTCGCCGGGCTTGCTTGCGGCGTGGATGAGGCCGTCATGACGCTCGACGATTTTTTTTGCAAATGGCGAGCCCGATCCCGGTGCCTTCGAACTCGGACTTTCCCTGGAGCCGCTGGAAGACGAGGAAGATGCGTTCGCTGTAGCGCTCGTCGAAACCGATCCCGTTGTCCCGCACTTCGATGATGGCAAAGGCGACTCCTTCGCGGACCTCGACCCGGCCGGTGACATGGACACGCGGGGCGACTCCTTCGCGCCGGAATTTCAGGGCATTACCGATGAGGTTCTGGAAGAGCTGCCGCATCTGGGCCTCGTCGAGCTCCCCCTCGGGGAGCGCGTCAACGGTGATAACCGCCCCCGTTTCCTCGACAAGCAACTCCAGAGCAGATAGCGCGTCGCGCACCGGATCACTCAAATCGACCAGGGTAAATCCCTCTGTCCGCATCGTGACGCGGGAAAAGGCGAGCAGATCACGGATGAGCATGTGCATGTTGTCCCCTGCTTTGATCATCCGCCCAAGGTAGTCCTGCCCCTGCGCATCGAGTTTCTCCCCTGCGATGGAGGCGAGCCGCTCACCCATCATCCGAATCTTCCTAAGAGGTTCCTGCAAGTCGTGCGAAGCGACCGAGGCGAAACTCTCGAGCTCGGCGTTGCTGCGCTCAAGACGCTTCGAATACCGCAAGAGCTCCTCCTCGCCGCGTTTCCGCCGCGTGATGTCGATGATGGAACTCAGCACCAGCATGCCGTCCGCCCCGGGGAGCGGAGTCAGAGCGATCTCGACGGAAAACTCCGTGCCGTCGCTGCGGCAGGCGTGCAGGTCACGACCCGCGCCCATTGACCGGGTTGCAGGTGTCTGATGAAAATCATGGCGGAGGCCGCCATGTGCGGGTCGCAGCGACGGCGGGACGAGGTCCTCGATGCGCCGCTGTTTGAACTCGTCCGCGCTGTAGCCGAACATCTCCACCGCCTGCGGATTGACCATCACGATGCGGCCGGCCTCATCCGAGACCACCATTCCGTAGGGGGCCGAATCGACGACGAGGCGAAAGGGATCATTCCCCTCGCGCTCGGCCAGCAACTTTTCCAGTTCGAGAACTCTCGCTCTCAGTGTTTCAATCTCATCCATACTTCTGAACCGCAGCAACACCCGCCCTCTCCGGAGAGCGCGGGAGCGATCGTAGTTTCAGCGCCGGAAAAGAACAACGGGAATGTACCTCGCCATCAATGGCCCGACTTGTTACTCTTGCCTGCAAAGAGGTCAAGGGCAACCGCGACCCGCCCCGAGGGCAATGCGTGCACGATGTAACACAAGTCATGCCGAGGCAACGCCGCTCCAAGACATCACACTACGTTCACACTATTAAACCATGAAGGCCTCCATTCGAAGAATTCTCCTCCCCGTCGATCCATCCGTCTTCGCCGAGGCGGCCGCGGACACCGCCTGTCTCATCGCCAAAGCGCACCGGGCCCAGATCACCGCCGTTGCGGTGCTCGACTCCGACGAGATCCGCGCCAGCCTCATCCCTGCGATCGGGCCCTACTACCCGATGATGGTGGAGGAAGTGCAGAAAAAAATCCACCACGCCGACCACACCCTGCGCGAGTGTCTCGCCAGATGCGCCGCGACCTGCGACGCCGCCGGCGTCGAGCACCGCGAGGCCGAATACGACGGCATCCCGGCGGAGAAGCTTCTCAGCTCGGCTATTTTCTATGATCTCATCGTGACCGGGCTCGAGACATCCTTTCACTTCGAGACGCGCGGCACCCGCAGCGAATCCCTCGAGCACCTCCTCGACCGCACCGCTACCCCCGTGCTCGCGGTGCCTGCTACCGGACTCGCAAAGATCGAGCGTGTCCTCGTCGCCTTCGACGGTTCCGCTCCCTCCGCCCGCGCCCTCCACGACTTCATGTCTCTCGCAACCGCCTTCCAGCCCGAGATCGTCCTCGTCTCGGCCGGGTTCCCCGACGAACAATCCGACTTTCTCCTCGGCAACGCCGAACTCCTCCTGCGCGCCCACGGGTTTACCCGGGTCACGCGCCATGCCGGCGAAGCGGAGGTGGAAGAAGTCTTTGACCACCTTCTCAGCCCCGAAGGCGGAGGCGCCGACCTCGTCGTGCTCGGGATCCACTCGGGTAATTTTTTGAAAAAACTCTTTGTCGGGAGCTTCGCAAAAAAGCTGATTGAAAAGGGCGACTCACCGCTGTTTTTGTCACATTGAGGGTTGGGCAGTTCCGCTTCGCGAAAGTGGTCGGGGCGGCCGCCGCTGCGGTGACAGGATTAAAGCACTCCTTCGTCGCGCTTTCTGCGGGGACGTTCGCTCCGCTCACTTTTTGCCATCGCTATCGCGACGTGGCAGGCGACCCTGCGCAGGTTCTCATCCTGCCTTTTTTTCCAGACTTTCGCTTCGCGAAAGTGGTCGGGGTGACAGGATTGACTTCGTTTCACTCCGTCTGTCTCCGTTCGCTTCGCTCTCTGCGGCTCGAACAGGTTCTCATCCTGCCTTTTTTTTCCAGACTTTCGCTTCGCGAAAGTGGTCGGGGTGACAGGATTCGAACCTGCGGCCTCGTCGTCCCGAACGACGCGCGCTACCAAGCTGCGCTACACCCCGATGTTCTCTGCCGGGCGGTTCCTTTTCGCCGGATGGGAAGGAACCGGAGCGGAGATGGCTCCAACTGCCTCTGGTGGCGCACCCGTAGGGATTCGAACCCCAAACCTCCTGATCCGTAGTCA
>JBDNIL010000414.1:0-10599 GCA_041688355.1 Verrucomicrobiales bacterium
CTGCCCGATATAGAGGTGGAGGAAACCGCCGATGGATCCGTTGTGGTAATGCTTTAGAGAGGTCTGCTCGAACCGGCGGATTCGGACCATCTTGCGGAGCAGTTCTATTTTATCCGCAGCGGTGAGCGACTGATTAATCGGCGCGTCAGCGAAGGGAGCTGTCGGTTGAGTTGCTGTTTTCGATGCCATCACAAAAGAAAAAATCCCTCCGTAGTTGGAAGGCCGCGCACGGTAGCTTAAAGTGCCCCTCAAGGAAACCGGTAAGTGTCCGATTTTTTCCTTTCTCTATCCCCACCCCCCTTGTTCCACGTGGAACATTTCACCTTTTCAAGATGTTTGATTACCCAAAAAAATATGATGTCCTGATCATCGGCGGTGGACACGCCGGAGTCGAGGCAGCCATGGCCGCTGCCCGTGTCGGCGCCAGCGTCGCGCTGCTCAGTCAGAATCTCGACACGATTGGGCAGATGTCGTGCAACCCCGCCATCGGCGGCCTAGGGAAGGGGCACATGGTCCGCGAGATCGATGCCCTTGGCGGAGTCATGGCATTGAACACGGACGCGACCGCAATCCAGTTCCGCATCCTGAATGCGAAGAAGGGTCCGAGCGTGCGTGCCCCTCGCGCCCAGTGCGATAAGAAGGCCTACCAGTTCCGCGTAAAATGGCTCCTCGAAAGCGAGCCGAACATCGACCTCCACCAGGGGAATATTTCAAAACTCCTCGTCGAGAACGAGGGCATCGCGGGAGCCGAGACGAACCTCGGGGTGCGCTTCCACGCCTCCTCCGTCGTCGTCACCACTGGGACGTTTATGCGGGGGCTCATGCATGTGGGATTGCAGAACCAGACCGGCGGTCGCATGGGTGACTCGGCTTCAACCCTGAGCGACGATTTGAAACGTCTCGGATTCGAAGTTCGCCGCTTTAAGACAGGGACACCCTGCCGACTCAATGGCCGCACGATCGACTTCTCGAAATGCGAACGGCAGGATGGCGACAACCCCGTTCCACGCTTTTCTTTTCGCTCCAATGAAGAGCCCGCAGGGAACGACGACATCTTCACTCTGAACCGATGGTCCGACCCGATGTTCCACGTGGAACAAATGCCCTGCTGGATCACTTACACGAACCAGACGACTCACGACGAGATCCTCGCGAACCTGGATAAGTCCCCGATGTATTCCGGGATCATCGAAGGGGTCGGTCCGCGCTACTGCCCCTCGATCGAGGACAAAGTCGTGCGCTTCGCCGACAAGGACCGTCATCAGGTCTTCCTTGAACCGGAGGGTCGACACACTCTGGAGTACTATGTGAACGGGGTTTCCACCTCTCTGCCTTTTGACGTGCAATACCGATTCATCCGCTCCATCCCCGGCCTGGAGAATGTCGACATCATCCGTCCCGGCTACGCGGTGGAGTACGACTATTGTGTGCCGACCCAGCTCTACCCGACGCTGGAGACAAAGACGGTCCCCGGACTCTATTTCGCCGGCCAGATCAACGGCACCTCGGGCTACGAAGAGGCCGCAGGTCAGGGGCTCGTCGCCGGGGCTAATGCCGCCCTGAAAATTGCAGGCAAACCGGCCCTGGTCCTTGCGCGCGACGAGTCCTACATCGGCGTCATGGTTGATGATCTCGTCACCAAGGGCACCGACGAACCTTACCGCATGTTCACGAGCCGGGCCGAGCATCGCCTCCTCCTGCGCCACGACAACGCCGACATCCGCCTGAGTGAAACCGCCGACGCCGCCGGGCTCATTTCCTCCGACTTTCTCGCACGGACCCGCGCCAAAATAGAGAAGGTCGCCGCTCTCCGGCATAGCTTGGAGAATACCCACACTGCCGACGGCTCCCTCGCGAAGTGGCTCCGCCGCCCCGAGTCGAGCTGGGAGAGTTTTGATCAAGAATTGAAAGCCGCCTTCAATCCCTCGATCTGGGAACTCGTCGAGATCGACGTGAAATACGAGGGCTACATCCGTCGCCAGGGCGAACTCGTCGAGAAGACGAAACGGGCCGACGAAAAGAAGATCCCCCCGGGGATGAACTACCTTGAAATCTCGGGCCTGAAACGGGAGGCTCAGACAAAACTCCAGGCTGTGCAGCCAATCACCCTCGGTCAGGCGGGAAGGATCAGCGGCATCACCCCGGCTGACATTTCCCTACTCGCCGTTTGGCTCGAGAAGAGAAATCGCTGAGCTTTCCCCATGCGCATTCCCCTGCTTGTCCTCCTCGCCTGCGTGAGCGTCGCCCCCCTTCTCGGGGACGACGTTCCTATCACCTTCCCGGCGGATCGGACCTTTCTCCCGAAAAGCTGGATCGCCGCACCCATCGACGCCACGATGGAACCGCTCAAAGAGGAACTGCACGAACAAGCCCGCGCCATCATCAGCACCGCTCTCGCAAAGTACCCGGCGAAAGTACGGGAACGATATCTCGAAGGGATCTTCGTTGTAGGAGGTCTCCGATTCTACGACGTCGGCTACGGGGGCACCTATATGGCCAACAGCCGACGCATCGTCCTCGTCTACCGCGAAAGTTTCGAAGCGAAAGGCTTCGAGCAGCGCTTTCATCACGAGTTCTCCTCCCTCCTCTTGAAACAGAACGAGAGCCTTTTTGAATCAGCTCGCTGGACCGCAGCGAACGCTCCTGACTTCACCTATCGCGCTGCCGGTGTGGTCGAGGAGCAAACCGGAGACCGCTCTGAAGCGACCAAAGTCCTCCAGGCCGAGCAAAAGAAAACGGGCGGCTCCGGCAGTAGTCTCCTCCAGCTCGACATCGTCCTGATGGAAGATGGTTTCCTCACTCCCTACAACATGGTCTCGGTCGAGCAGGATCTGAACGAAATGGCCGCCCACCTTTTCACCAACCACGAACTCTGGGAGATGTGTCGCCGATACCCCCGCATCGATCAGAAAGTGGACGTGCTGATCGACTTCTATCGCCGCCTCGACAAGTCGATGGACCGGCTCTTTTTCCGCCAGTTGACCACTACTCCCAAGACCAAAGCGACCCCATGACCCGCACTTCCCTGCAACTAGTCGAGATGGCCCTCCGCGAGGATCTCGCCGATATCGGCGACCTAACCAGCCTGCACTTCGTCGATGCGGGGCACCGTTCGATCGGCCGCATCATCAGTCGCGAGAGCGCCGTCATCTCCGGAACCGAAATTGCCGCCGCCGTGTGTGCTGCCGTCAGTTCCGAACTCCGTCTTCAAATCACCATTCCTGACGGCGGTGAAGCGAACCGAGGCGACCTCATCGCCGAGATCTCCGGCCCGACCCGCCTCGTCCTCACCGCCGAGCGGACAGTCCTGAACTTCATGCAGCGCCTCTCCGGAGTAGCCACCATTACCCGCACCTTTGTTGAGGCCATCGCCGGCACCGGTGCTCACCTCCTCGACACGAGAAAAACCACCCCGGGTTGGCGGGCTCTCGAGAAAGCCGCCGTCGTTCACGGGGGTGGATTCAACCACCGTATGGGACTCTACGACGCCATCATGGTAAAGGACAATCACCTCGTCGCCAATCCGAGGCCCGTCGATCTCGCCACCCGCATCGCATCGATCAAAGCGCGCACACCGGCGTTGAAGATCGAGGTCGAGGCGGACCGGCTCGACCAGGTCGCTTCATTCCTCCAAATCGTCGGCATCGATGTCATCCTGCTGGATAACATGAGCAACGAAGCACTCTGTAGGGCAGTCGTGATGCGCAACGAAATCGCTCACGGAATCCTCCTCGAAGCGAGCGGGGGAGTGAGCCTCTCCACCGTCCGGGGCATCGCCGAAACCGGAGTCGACTTCATCTCTGTCGGTGCCCTGACCCATTCGGTTCGCTCCATTGATCTCGGGCTCGATCTCGTCGCGGAATGAGTCAGGCGATCCACGAAGAGATCATCCGGAGTTGGTCGAGGGAGGACCGCGCCCGCTTCGCGGCCGGCCAATTCACCCACCTTGCCGAAACCGGCTCGACCAACGACGACCTCCTCGGGCGTGCCCGCGCCGGGTCCGTGCGGAACTTCGAAACGATCTCCGCTGACTACCAGACGAACGGTCGCGGAAGACGGGGCGACCGCTGGGAAGCCGCGAGCGGGCGTAATCTCCTCTTCTCCCTCGCCCTGCCGCTCGACGGACCCCGCGAGATCTGGTCGCGTCTTCCGCAACTCACCGCTTCCATCGTCGGACGCGCCATCGAGGACATCCTCGGTCCCGGTCATCAGCTCGAAGCGAAATGGCCCAATGACCTGCTCTTCGAGGGTAAAAAACTCGCCGGTATCCTCGTCGAGATCTCACTGCTACCGCGTCCGTTTGCTATTGTCGGAGTCGGCATCAATGTGAATCTGAGGAAAGGCGAACTCCCCGCTCCACTCCGAGACCTCGCCACCTCACTCTACGAAATCGCTGAATGCGAATCGAGCCGCTGGTTCCTCCTCGGTCTCATCCTCCACGGATTTCTACACCGTTTCCCGGCCGGACTCGAAGACTTCCGCGAAGCCCTCGACTGGGTCACCGAGCGTGATCTCCTGCGCGGGCGAGCCCTCCGCGTCCGGACCGGTCGCGAATGGCTCGCTGGAACCGCCGCCGGGATCGGCTCCGGTGGCGAACTCCGCCTTCGGGAAGAAGACGGCTCCCTCCGTGAGATCGTGAGCGCCGAGGAAATTCAGTGGAAATAAGCTTCTTTTTATTGCTTTGATAGTTGCCCGTAGTCGCTCATCGCGTATTTTAAGAATCACGTAGAAACGGATATAGCGGAAAGGGGTTCAATGCGCATCAACATGTTTCGCCCTCTTTTAGCCATAGCAGCACTCATCACGGCAGCCGTCTCGACTGCGCCGCGCGTGTCAGGTGCGCCTCCGACGCCGGAGCTTCTTCGCTTTCTCGACACCCATTGCGTCGAGTGTCACGACGCCGACGTGAAAAAAGGCGGACTCAATCTCGCCGACCTAAATTTCGCCCTCGAAAACGCCGACAACTTTGCCCTCTGGCAGCGCGTCCACGAGCGGGTCAAGAGCAGCGAAATGCCGCCCGGGAAAAAACCAAGGCCCGAAGCAGAGACGATTGCCCTTTTCCTCAAAGACCTTGTTGAACCGCTCCTTGCGGCCGATCGCGAAGACATCGGCCGCAGTGGGCGCGTCCACTCCCGCCGGCTCACCCGGGTCGAGTACGAACATACTCTCCACGACCTCCTCGGCATCGACCTGCCTCTCGGGCAACTCCTCCCCGAGGACCCCGAGTCACACGGATTCGAAACCGTCGCAGGCGGACAGCAGCTCTCCTACCATCACCTCGCCCGCTACCTCGACGTCGCCGACCTCGCCCTCGACGAAGTATTTTCCCGGGCTCTCAATGGCGATGTTGAATACACAAAGAAATTCACGCCACAGGACTTGATCGAAAACCGCGGGGGCAACTTCCGCGGTCCCGAGGTACGGGACGGACGCAGCATCAGCTGGCCCATCACTCTCCAATTCTTCGGTCGGATGCGGCCGACCGCTGCGCCGGCGGACGGCTGGTACCGCATCACCCTGAGGGATGTGGAAGCGATCAATCCCGGAAAGGACGGAGCCGTCTGGGGCACCCTGCGCTCCGGCTTCTGCGACTCGAATGCCCCGCTCCTCGCCATGATCGGACTTGTCGAGGCCACTCCAAAACCCCGCGACCTCGTCTTTGACGCCTGGATCGAAAAAGGCCAGCAGCTTGAGCTCAAACCCAACGACGGGGAACTGAAGCGCGCCGCCACCGGGGCGACCGGGGGCAGCGTCTCTTTCAAAGGACGAGACCTCGCCAAAGACGGCTTTTCCGGGATCGCCCATCGCGGCATCGAAATGGAACGAGTCTATCCGAATGCCAGCCGCCCCGCCGTAAGGGAAAAACTTTTCGGCAAAGACCCTCTTGAAAAATGGGAGAGCGATCCCGCCGCCGGCATCGATGCCATCCTCCCTCGCTTCGCCCGCCGCGCCTTTCGCCGGCCCGTGCCCCCCGGGCAACTCGCCCCGTATCGGGAACTTGCCCTCGCCGCGCTCGCCGACGGCGAAAATCTCCCCGCAGCCCTCAAGGCCGCCTACCGCGCCATCCTCTGCTCGCCCCGATTCCTCACCTTTCTTGAACCGGTCGCCGCCCTCGACGACATCGCCATCGCCTCGCGACTCAGCTATGCCCTCCGCGTGAGCCTGCCCGATGCCCCACTCGCCAAACTCGCCGCAGAGAAGACGCTGCGCGATCCCGTCGTCCTCGCAGCAGAGGTCGACCGCCTCCTCGATGACCCGAAGTCGCATCGCTTTATCGACAGCTTCACTGACCAGTGGCTAAAGCTGAAACAGATCGACTTCACTTCCCCCGACCCGCGGCAGTTCCGCAGCTATGATCCCGTGCTGGAAGAATCGTTCCTCCGGGAAACCCGCTCCTACTTTACCGAGCTCATTCGGAACAATCACGATGTCACTAACCTCGTCGATTCCGACTTTGTCTTTCTCAATGGTCGACTCGCCCGTCACTACGACCTCGCACTGCCCCTCAAGCCGGGAGCGGGAATGCAGAAAGTGAAATTTCCGGCAGATTTCGAGACCGTCCGAGGCGGGTTCCTCACCCAGGGGGCGATCCTCAAGGTCACCGCCGACGGCACCCATACCTCGCCCGTGACACGCGGCGTCTTTGTGAACGAACGAATCCTCGGCGTCCACATCCCGCCGCCGCCGCCCGGGGTTGCGGCTATCGAACCCGACATTCGCGGCGCCGTCTCCATCCGTCAGCAACTCGAAAAACACCGCGACTCCGAGTCGTGCGCCTCCTGCCACCGCACGATCGATCCTCCCGGATTCATCCTTGAGAACTTCGACCCGATCGGCGGATGGCGAACAAAGTACGGGGCAGGTGGCAAGGGGGTCAAAGTCGATCCTTCCGGCCAGACACCGGACGGAGAGCCCTTTACCGGCGTGAACTCCTGGAAAGCGATCTATCACGACCGCAAAGAAACCCTCGCCCGCGGATTTGCACGGCAGTTCCTCACCTACGCGACCGGTGCACCGCCGCGCTTCAGCGACGAGTCCATTCTCGATGAGATCGTCAAAAAAGCGGCATCGGAAAACTACGGCATTCGTTCTCTCATCCGAGCCTCGCTCAGCAGCGACATTTTCCTGAGTAAATAAACTCCACCGACCCCAACCCATGTCCACCTTCACTTTTCAAAAACACCTCTCCCGCCGCGCGGTCCTGCGCGGAGCCGGGATCTCGCTCGGACTACCGCTCCTCGATGCCATGTCACCGGCCTTCGCGATCGCGGCGCAGGCCGCCCCCGCGAAACGCTTTGTCGGGGTCAGCCTCGCTCTGGGGTTGTACAATCCCAACCTCGTCCCCACGACTGCCGGCCGCGATTACGAGCCCGCCCTTTACCTGAAATCGCTCGGCGACCTGCGCGAGGATTTCACGGTCATCTCCGGATCGTCTCATCCGGGCGTGACCGGGGGACACAGTGCCGAGGGCAGCATCTTCTCTGCCTGCCCTAACATGCGCGGCACCACCTCGCGGAACACCATCTCGCTCGACCAGAAGATGGCAAAACACCTCGGCCACGAGACTCGTTTCCCCTCCCTCGTCCTAAACACCGGTCGGCAGTCGAGCCCCTCCTACACCGAAAACGGCTCCATGATCCCGGCGGAGAATGATGCCGTCGCCCTCTTTACCAGGCTCTTCGTCGACGACAAGCCCGCAGAGCAGGAGCGGCAGGCCGAACTCATCCGACAGGGCCGTAGCATCATGGACGTCGTCGGGGCCGAGGCCAAAGCACTCCAGCGCGAAGTCGGAAGCGGCGACCGCGACAAGCTCGAAGCCTGGTTCACAAGTGTCCGTGATTTGGAGAAGCGCCTCGTCGCCAACGAAGAATGGATCCACCAGCCCAAACCCGAAGTCTCCCTGAAGAAACCCACCGCGATTCCGAAGGACAACGAGGTCGTCGTCGAACGCATCTTTCTCGACATCATCCACATGGCCCTCGCGACCGACTCGACCCGCTTCATCACCCTCCACATAACCGGTAACAACGTGAACGGGATCGAGGGTGTCGAAGAGAGCTACCACGGGCTCAGCCACCACGGCATGGACGAGGAGAAACTGCGCCAGCTCACTATTGTCGAGCAGGGCGTCGTCAATGAATGGGGGAATTTCCTCCGTAAAATGAAGGAAGGGGGTCTGCTCGACGAGACCATGGTTCTGCTCACCTCGAACCTCGGCAACGCGTCGAGTCACGACAACAAGAACATGCCGGTCCTTTTCGCCGGAGGCGGATTCCGGCACGGCCGGCACCTCGCCTTCGACCAGAAAAATAACTATCCACTCCCCAACCTCTACCTCAGTGCGCTCCATCAGCTCGGCCTGCAGGAAGAGAGCTTCGCGACGTCCACCGGAGAGTTCGACGGGATCCGCGCCTGAGTGGCGCAACCTTACGACCCATCCGGGCTCGTCCTTCTGCCGGTGCCGGAGCACCGGACACTGTCCCATTTATTAATTTGTGTTAAATAACCGTTGGCCGTATCATCGCCGAGGTATCCACCCATCCTTTCCATCCATGGCCGACTTCGTATTCGCAGATGACTATAACCTGGGTCAGAACAGCACGCGTCGCTTCTACGAGCAGTTTCTGAAAGGTTACATCCACAAGCACAACAACCTCATGGGCGTGATCCAGGGGTTCTCGAGCCTGATCCTCTACGACGACACGATCAATGAGGAAGTCCGCGAAAGTGCCGAGCAGATGCAGTCCTCGGCCAAAGTCGCAACGGAACTCAATCGCGAGATCATGGGGGCCTCGGGCTGCGGCCGAGTCGAGGTCGGGGTCGTAAGGCTTAGCGATGTGCTCCCCTACTGGAAGAGCAAGTGCGAAGAGATCTGCGGCGCCTCGGGCGTGAATTTCACCCTGACAGTGCGAGAAAAAATCCCTGCCCTCGCCGGCGATTCGGCCAAGCTCGGGGAGTTGATCTTTCACCTCGTGCGCAACGCGGCAGAGTCCGCCAGTGGATTTTCGCAGGGTTCGGTGGCGATCGACTTTTTCCCTCCCGGCGAAGCGAGCCCGGGCACGACCGTCGATCTTTTCATCCGCAACACCAGCGCCGAGCTCGGCCCCGACGCCCTGCAGCGGGCTTTTGTCCCCTTCGAAACCTCGAAAGGGAGCGAGCATTTCGGGATCGGTCTCACCGCCGCCGCCGTCCTCGCCGGCGACATGGGGATGCGCCTCGGACTCCGCTGCGCCGACGGCACCATGACCGCCTGGCTTGCGATCCGTTCGGCGGGTTGAGGGGTTCCTCATCTTCGGCAAAACCCTCTCCCCCGGACATTCCCTGCGGGAGGTTAGGACCGTGACGACGAACGGAATAGCCCCTGGTGTGACAAGCCCGCATTATCGAGTCTTATCGTTTCGACAGTCTTTTCGATTCGGGACGCATCAACCCGCCATCACCCCCCTCCAGGAACGCCGCACCGCCTTCATCTCCGCCGTCACCGGCCTGATCGATGTGCGCGAGACCTGACCCAATGGAACCACTGACGCCGTTCCCCTCTGCAGCGCCAAGGGCGCAGATCTATGCCAGCCCGGGGCAACGCCCCGGGTTGCCTGCCCGAGTCGGCGAAGCCCTGAAGGGGCGACCCAATCGCAAGCCAATGATTCGCCCCTTCAGGGCTGGTTCGTCCTTTTCATTTTCACCCGGGGCGTTGCCCCGGGCTTTCATTGACCGGGCCTTCGGCCCTGCCGGACTCAACAAATTCAAAACCCTCGCCGCCGAAGCCCAACCCGCCTGGATCGGGTCCGCACCAAACTCGATCAGCGCGGCATCCTTGATGTGCTGCGAAACGAAAAACAAAGCCCTCTTATTTTAAATTTGATTACAAAATTAAAACAATCATTCGACTAATTCAATCTGTTCGCTCGAAGTAAAACAGTGTAGGATCCTTTTTTAAAAGAGCCCCCGAATCGCAAACCGCTCTACTACGCCCCATTTCGACCCGATGAACCCCTTCAATGCCGGCATCTGGATGAAGCGCGCGGGCTACCGCAGCTTCGAGCCTGCCTTGATCAACCGCCCGTGTCGGATCGACGATCCTGTTGTCCAGGAGTTTCTCAGCGATCGGTGGCTCCAATCCCGGTAACGCCCGCTTCGTGCCGCCCCTCCAGGAGAACGTCCCCGAGCTGATGGGCGACTTGGAATCGTTCGCGCACAACACCGACCTTCACCTGCCGCCGCTCATCCGGGTGGCGATCATGCACTACCAGTTCGAGACCATCCACCCCTTCCTCGACGGGAACGGACGTATCGGGAGGCTCATGATTCCTCTCTACCTGATCTCCAGCGGCATCCTCAAACAGCCCGTCCTCTACCTCTCGGACTACCTTGAGCGACATCGCGAGGAATATTACGAGCGCCTCACCCGGGTCCGGGACAAAAACGATCTCTCGGGCTGGCTCCATTTCTTCCTCGACGGCATCAGCGAAACCGCCGGCAAGGGCGTCGAGACCTTCAACGGCATCCTCCAGTTGAAACAGCACTGGGAGGCCGAAATCGGCTCGTGGAGGCCGCGCACCGCTCACGGGGCGAAGTTGTTTCAGTACCTTTTCACCCACC